>JAWUVO010000015.1:0-24589 GCA_034112325.1 Bermanella sp.
CTAAATTTCAGCAGCAGCATAAAGCAGTACAAGCCTCGGGAGAAAATATATTAAAGCTAAGCTCTCAGGCATTAGTCATCGATATTACTAAGCAGTTTTTAAGGCTTCATAATCAATTGCTGCCTAAATACACAACTGGCTACAAAGCGTTTACTGCCAGTAATTATGATCCAAAAGTAGGCGATAAGGCCGTATCAGGTATTGATAGAGAGCCCACTAAATTGGCTGTTAAAATTGTCGAAGAAGCACTCACTAAAGCCCAAACACATACTGACATAACAATACAATCAGCCAACACTACCGTTACCGCTGGCATAACCACAATTATTGTGACCATGATTGCGGTGCTTTTAGTAGCTTTGATAGTATTCAACCGCCTAGTTATTGAGCCCATTAGATTGGCAAGGAAATATATTTATAACCTATCTCAAGGCATTGTGGATTTTCAAGTAGCTAAGCGCCCTGGTGAAGATGAAATTTCACAAATGTTTGACGCCGTGACCCATCTGCAACAAAATTTAAACGAGGGCACTAATGCCATCCAAGGCAGCATCAAAAAGCTAACCGAAAATGCCAGCTCTTTGCATAAAATTGCCTCGACTATTCAAGACGGAACGCAAAAGCAGTATCAGCGCACCGATCAAGTGGCCACTGCCATTACTGAAATGTCTGCGGCGGCGCAAGAAGTAGCAGGTCATGCTTCTACTGCTGCTAACGAAGCTAATCAAGTGGAGCAAGCGGCGCAAAAAGGTGTGAGTACCATGCGCCATGCTATTGCCACTATTAATTCAACCAGCGAGCAAATTGCCAACACGGCTGATGTTGTACGTAAACTAGAGGGCGACACAAAAAGCGTTGGCACTGTTTTAGATGTGATTAAAGGCATAGCAGAGCAAACTAATTTATTAGCCTTAAATGCAGCCATTGAAGCGGCCCGAGCAGGTGAGTATGGCAGAGGCTTCGCAGTAGTAGCCGACGAAGTACGAACCCTCGCTCAACGAACTCAAGAAAGTACCGCTGAAATTCATACAATTATTGATAACGTACAAAGTGGTGCTCAAAATGCAGTTAGCGCCATTGAGGCAGGTCAGACTAAAACAGAAGAAAGCGTGACTCAAGTAACA
This sequence comes from Bermanella sp., assembly GCA_034112325.1. Lineage (GTDB taxonomy): Bacteria > Pseudomonadota > Gammaproteobacteria > Pseudomonadales > Oceanobacteraceae > Bermanella. Next base: position 1,125 of record JAWUVO010000015.1, read on the forward strand.
GAGGCTGGTGAAATTATTGAAAATATCACTAACTCAATCAAACAAATACTGGGTACTAACGAACAAATTGCTCAGGCCGCACAGGAACAAAGTCATGTGGCCGACGATATCTCTAAAAATGTAAATGAGATTACAAATATTGCTGAGGATAGCTCTAATCACGCCAAGCAGACCCTAGAACTTAGTAAAGATCTATCTGATATGTCGGCAGTACTTGCCACTCAAATTAAAAAATTAAAAGCTTAATAACTCTTCTATTTCATGGTTTGATAGTTAAATACTTAATTTAAACGTCAAGCGATGAAACCCTCAGACTCAATTCGTCACATTATTCTTCAACAGTTATCTTCGATACCCAAAGGCAAGATATGCACCTATGGTGATCTAGCCAAATTGGCGGGCTATCCTAGTCACGCTAGGTTTGTCGGAAGTGTTTTACGCCATTTACCTAAAGACAGTCAATTACCTTGGCATAGGGTTATTAATGGACAGGGCCGTATTAGTTTTACTGAAGACAGTGAGGCTTATAAATTACAACGCTCACGACTTGAAGATGAAGGTATTGTTTTTTTAAATGGCCGAGTGAAATTAGCCATCTATAGAATATGTTAACTAATAGTTGATAAACACTATGGGGCTTTAACATGTAATTTTTTATTGGCCATATACACTAAGATTAAAATGGGTAAGCCGATAAGCGACGCTAAAATAAAGAACGGCACATAACCAATACTATCTACAATACTACCTGAATATCCGGCTAAACCTTTAGGGATTAGTGTCATCAAGGATGAAAAAATTGCGTATTGCATCGCCGTAAATTTTACATTTACTAAACTAGATAAAAAGGCGATAAACGCAGCACTAGAAACGCCTGCTACCAAGCTGTCTATGCCTACTACAGAATACAGAACGGTTACGTTATGTCCCCAATAAACCAGACTAATAAATAATAAATTAGTTACTACCACCATCGCTGCACTTATAAATAACATGCGCATTACACCCCAACGCATAGCCAATATACCGCCAATAAAGCCGCCTACTAAAGTTGCACCCATACCAAAGAATTTACTTGCATTGGCTATTTCAATTTTTGAAAAACCCATATCTAAATAGAATATATTGACCATTGTGCCCAACACTATATCGCTAATTCGATAAAGCCCAATTAATGCCAGCAGCAATAGGGCGGTAGATTTACCGTAATCATGAAAGAATTGCTTAATCGGTGCTAGGTAGCTATTTTCAATTAACTGTTGATTAACAAAGCGTGTGCTCATTATAAATTTAGCGGTGATAACCGCAAAAAAGATGGCTAAAACTAATCGTAATATTTCAATTAAAAAGCCCGCTAAGTTAGCGCTATGTAACACGTTAACTAAACTGCTTTTTAAAACTACAGATGAATCTGAGGTGATGACAAAACAAGCAATAAAAGCTAACACGGCTAAAGCAAAGGTCAATAACAGCCGAAAATACTCCGAAGGTAAGTAACTAAAATCTTTTTCTCGTTTAATGGGCTCTGTAATTAAAAAAGTTGCTAAGATTCCAATTAACATAAATGCCGACATAATATGGTAGGTCAATTTCCAGGCCTGATATTGATAGTCAGCCACTGTAGTGCCCAGATAACTGGCAATATATAAAGCAACTGCACCCGCCATAATCATTCCCACCCGATAACCAGCCATATAACCAGCACTGACTATCGCTTGCAGGTCGGCACTAACGGCTTCTATTCGATATGCGTCAATGGATATGTCTTGAGTAGCCGAGCTAAAGCCTAATAACACGGCCGCTAGTGCCATATAAATAAGTTGATTTTCGACGGCGGGATTTGAACATGCCATTAAACTAATGGCGCATATGATGGCAAACTGCGAAACCAGTAACCAAGAACGTCTTAGCCCAAGGGCTTTGGTTAAAAAAGGAATAGGCAGACAATCTACCAATGGAGCCCAAACAAACTTAAAAGAGTAGCCAAGTGCCGCCCAGCTAAAATAGGTAACAGCCGATTTTTCAATGCCTGCTTCGGTTAACCACAAAGATAAAGTAGAAAATATTAATAATATAGGTAGTCCGGCAGAGAACCCCAATAGCAACATGTACATAACTTCTTTATGTAAAAGTGCAGTAAAGCTTTCTTTCCAACTGTGCTGAACATTTATATTATTTAACACTGACTACCCTTAATACCCAATACTACTATGTCTTTTTGTTTGAAAATAACAGCTAGTCTTTAAAGTTTTTAAACTGCAAAGGTAGCTTTATCTCTTCACTAGCCTTCCAAAGCGCCATTACATCTTGAAGCTCGTCTCGCTTTTTTCCGGTGACACGAATACTGTCTCCTTGAATAGCCGCTTGAACTTTAATTTTGCTTTCTTTCACCATTTTTACCATGATGCGAGTAAGATCTTTATCTAAACCTTCTTTTAACGTAGCCACCATTTTTACCTGTTTGCCAGCGCCTTGGAGGTCAGCGTATTCAATGCACGTTGGTTTGATTTTACGTTTGATCAAGCTGGCTTCTAACATTGGCTTCATCTGATCTACGTGAAACTCTTCGTTAGCGGTAATGGTAATAGCACCATCTTTTAATTCAAACGATGCATTAGCACCTTTTAAATCAAAACGACGTTCCAATTCGCGGTTAGCTTGGTCAACCGCGTTAGTTGCTTCGTGTTTGTCTATTTCAGAAACTACATCAAATGACGGCATTATAAATCCCTATAGTTATTAGTTTTTAAAGATGCCCTATTCTAACCACCTATATAAAAAATTCATGCCTTATTTAGCATTTACACAAACCTGCTACAAACTCTGGGTTATCATAGGCAAAAGAAGGCAAGAATCGCCATATTCTATGACTTTTTAACAGCACTGAACTATCTTTAAAGTATGGATAAAAGAATAAAACTTGAGTTACCCAACCAGCACTATTATATAGAAGTGCCATGCCACGGTAATCAGCCTCTGTTTAGCTCGGTATTTGCATACGATGCATTACTGAATACCCTGAAGCAACAAGATGCCATGGATCTACTTGGATATTGTTTGCTGCCTGATAGTCTGCATTTATTGGTACTAAGTAAAACTGAACCCGCTTTGTGGCTAGAGCCTTGGTTAATGCAATATAACCAGTGGCACCAAAACAGCACTGGTGACAGTGGTTATTTATTTGCTGACGACAAAATGAAGCAAGTTTTGGTACAGCCTCGGCTTTTAGTAAAAACTCTTAAATATATTCATCGTATTCCTGTTACCAAAAAACTGTGCAGCAAACCCGATCAATTTTCATACAGTTCATTTCATGATTATACTGGACAACAAAATACTGGGGTTAATATAGACCCTATATTAGCTGCTATATCTCCTTATAACGGCCAAAGAATACGTCGTTTTAAAGACTATATGCAGACTTCGAATAAGACCGATCAGACCTCATTACCCAATGGCAATGACGATATTTATTCGGCTTACGCAGAGCGTGCCTTTATTGCAAAAGCTATGTCGTTGTATGCCAATGGAGAAGTGCTAAATCCAGAGCAACAACAACTTGAGTTATGGAACCAATGCATAACGGCTCTAAGCGAGACGACTCAGTTAGACACAGCCACACTTTTAGGTATCCGTAGGCACCATAGCTTGCCAGATGCTCACTTTTTATTGGCATGGCTATATATTGAAGAAGCTAAAGGGCCTATGTATATTGCCGCAAAACAACTGGGACTAGATGAAGTCACACTCAAGTTGAATATTAATTCTATTCAACTTCACCACCCCGAAGCGTATTTAAGGTATATTGCTAGCAACTTGCAAACATCACTAAAAGTCGCTTAACACATGCACGAAATTTACGTTCTAGGCAACGGCGCCATGGGTTATCTTTGGGCCAGCTATTTTAATAACAACCTACCTGTAAACTTGATTACTCGATCAAAGGTAAAAGCGTCGTTTAGTTTTTCTAAAATCCCCGAAAATATTGAAATTCATACCCAGCTAATCACAGCATTAGAAATTGAGCAGAAACGGCAAACTATCCATCGTTTAATTATTTGTACAAAAGCATTTGATGCAGAATTAGCACTTTCAAAAATCAGTCATTTATTATCTGAATCATGTGAAATTATACTGATTCAAAATGGTATGGGGTCTCAGCAAGCAATAGCCCTTGCCTACCCTGGTCTAGCCATTTATGCCTGCAGCTCTACAGAGGGTGTTTATAAAGAATCTGAATCAGTATTAGTACATGCCGGTAAGGGCGAAAATCAGGTGGGTGCGCTCACTAAAACAGCCTCTCGTGAAGCATTACAAAGCTGGCTTCCAGTGCAGGTATTTAACTGGCATGACGATATTACCCCTGTGTTGTGGCGCAAATTAATTATAAATTGTGCAATTAACCCATTAACTGTGTTGTACAAGTGCAAAAATGGACAGCTGTTAGAAAATGTTGATGCCCATAATCATATGGCCAGAGTTTGCGCCGAACTTGATAATTTAAGTCAGCATATGGGCCTTGGTTTACACCCTACATTAGCGCTAGCTGAGTCTGTTTGCCAATCTACCGCTAATAATTACAGCTCAATGAATCAAGATGCTAAGCATAATAGAACAACCGAAATAAACTATATAACTGGTTATGCCGTTAAACAGTTTGCCAATGCAGCCATTGACTGCCCTGAAAATAAAGCCTTAGTTAAACTATTAGCCTTCTAGTCAGACTATTAACAGCTTAGCTATTGGCCGTCCTTGGCTTCTGATGTATTCTTGTTAGATAAAAATAACTACATCAGCTAATTATTCCTATGCGCCAATTTTTTCGTCAACTAAAAGTAAAGCAAAAAATATTCATATTGCTCGCAATCGCCATATTTTTTGTTTTCATTGCTAATACCTTTAGCCATTTCTTAATCGTCTACACTAATCCTGTACAAAAACATATTACATCGCTTTATTCACTAGTACTGAATACACAGGCCAAAAATACCAGTCAAGAATGGCTAACCTTTATAAACAACAACCAAAAAGAATTTGATATTACCTCATTAGCTATTTATAAAAAAAATGGCGAGTTAATTAATACCACGGACAATAAATTACCTAATCAATTAAAAAATATTAGGATATCTAATTCGGGTGATGGATCGATACTATTACCTGTAGAAGATAGTGTATTACTGGTAAAAGCCACTCCAAACATTGAAAATATATTTTTGATAGAATTAATAATACTTAATTTTATTGCCTTTTGTATGGGCCTATTCTTGGTCTACATTGTTTTATATTTTATTACTCGATTAATCATCCGTCCTATTTTTTCATTAACTGATACAACTAATGAAATTGCTATGGAGCAGAACTATGCATTAAGAGCGGAACGCTTTTATGCCGATGAGATAGGTACGTTAGCTGAAAACTTTAACTTTATGCTTAATCGAATAGAGCAAGATGATTATATTTTAAGGCAAGAGCGTGACAAAGCTGAGCAGGCAAGATTGCGCGCTATAGAACTCTCTACAAAAATGCATGATGCTAATGAACGGTTAGAGTTTGAAGTAAAAGTAAGAGCCAGAGTTGAACATAAACTCACTGACTTTCAACATTATTTAAATAACATTATTGACTCTATGCCCAGCGCCATTATTGCAATAGACCATGAGTTAAAGGTAACCCAATGGAATAAAGGGGCTACAGCCATTACTTTAATTGACCGTGACGACGCCATTTATCAGCCACTTGAAGAGTCTTGTGGGTTTTTGTTTCCATATTTAAATTTGATTACTGACTCACTAGAAAAACATCTAACCAATAAAGTTGAGCGCATTCAATATAACAATGGCCAAAAAGACAGCTTTGTCGATATGACTATTTATCCATTACTAGACACCACACGCTTGGGGGCGGTAATACGTATAGATGACGTTACTCAGCGAATTCAGATGGAAGACATGATGGTACAGTCTGAAAAAATGTTATCGTTAGGTGGCTTAGCCGCTGGAATGGCTCATGAAATTAATAATCCGTTAGGAGCAGTAGTTCAAACCGCACAAAATATTAAAAGACGTTTAGACCCTAATTTAAAAAAGAATATTAACGTCGCAATAGATTTGAATACAGATATGGCCACCATAAATGCGTATATGAAACAGCGCGATATTTTGACCTTTTTAGATAATGTATCTACGGCAGGTGAACGAGCCGCTACTATTGTCACAAACATGCTGCAGTTCAGCCGCCAAAGCGATAAAGAGCTTCAACCTCAAAATCTTCATCATATTATAGAACGCGCTATTAACATTGCTAAAAATGAATACGACCTTAGCAGTGGCTATGACTTCAAAAGCATAGAGTTAATTAAAGACTTTGATTACACCATGCCAGACGTCCCTTGTATTTCATCTGAAATTGAACAGGTACTGCTTAACCTGCTAAAAAACGCGTCGCAGGCTTTAACTGAGTATAAGACTCAAAAAGAATTTGATATGGATTGGTATAGTCAAATTCAAATCTATACTCGTGCTAAGGCAAAAAATATCGAGATGATTATTGAAGATAATGGTCCCGGTATGGACGACGAAACAGCTAAGCATATCTTTGAACCGTTCTTTACTACCAAAGACGTAGGTATGGGTACGGGCTTAGGACTGTCGGTATCGTTTTTTATTATCACCAATCACCATGAAGGACAAATGCGAGTTGAAAGCACTTTAGGAGCAGGCACTCGCTTTATTCTTAGCCTGCCACTGAAACAATCACGCACTAAAACTAAATCACGAATCAGCGCTAAATAGCCTTAAACCCTACTAGCTTTACACTTATTAGATTGACCTTTTTAGTTTGCTTTCGTATGATGCAGGCCGTTTTTAGGTGCTCTGACTGTTATCTTAGGTCAAAGTTAAACGGGAAACTGGTGAAGAATGCTTATACAAGCTAACTATTCCAGTGCTGCCCCCGCAACGGTAAGCAACTCAGGTTAAACATCTAGCCACTGAATACTCTGGTATTTGGGAAGGCGTTTTAACCGCAAATCACACCCAGTGATTTAAGTTGTAAGCCCGGATACCGGCCTAAATATAAATTTAACTGTAGTTGCGGTGGGCGACTTAGTGACAGACACCCCTGTGTGCTCTGAAGCTTTGTAATGCCTAACCATTGGTTGGTTAGCGTGAAATCTAGATCACTTTTACACACTATATTAACTTTAAGCTTATTTTTGCTTAGCGGTTATTCTGTGTCTGAAAACAATAAAAGTGAAGTAGAGACTAAACAAGAAACTGAATTAGAATCAGTTGAGATAAGTGGTAAACAAATAAAATCGTACTCTACTTATGACTTTATAGGCTCACACCAAAGTATTGAAGCCGAACAATTCAACCAAAGTTTTAACACACTCCCTTCAATACTAGAGCAACAATCTGGTATCGAAATTCAAAGTATTGGTGGCATTGGACAATACTCAAGCCCTGTTATTCGAGGATCCACAGGTCAACAAGTGTTAGTTTTTTGGGATGGTATGCTCATTAACAACATAAGTGGAGGCAGTGCAGACATTGGTAGCATGAGTCTTAATTTAGCCAATAGTATAGATATTTACCGGAGCGTCGCACCTGCTGAGCTATCTGCATCAGCTGTTGGTGGCGTAATCAATATCAAATCAAAAGATTTAACCGAGAGTTCAAAAAATAATGATGGTGAAGCAACAATTGCTGTTGGTAGTTATGGTGCTCAACAACTTTCTATTTCGCAAAGCTTTAATATTGGAAGCTCGCGTTGGTTAATGGCGACAGATTATCTAACTGCAGATAACGATTTTAAATACGTACAAATCGGGTCTGTCATCAACCCAAATACACCCACTGTTGTTCCTAGATATAATAATGGGTCAGAACAATACAGCGTATTACTTAAAGGACAGCAAGCATACAAAAAAAGTACATTTGATCTTGCATTTCAAACGAGTCAAAACCATCGAGAGTTAAGTTCAAAAATAAACTCCCCCTCCAATGAAGCTAAGCTATCAACACAGAATAATAACGTACAACTCCGATGGAGCTACTTTTGGAATCCGGTACATAAAAGCGAGCTATTAACTGCTCTGATAACAAAAACCCAATTATACAACGATAAAAACTCGACCATTGGCCTTGGTGCCCAACTAAATGAATACAGTACTTATGGCCAACAAATTCAACTCAATCATTATATAGAACTAGAAAAAGTAACTGCTTTATTAAGTACTCGATTACAAAATGAAGAAACGAAAACTGATTACCAACTCTTAACAGAAGATGAATTACTTCAGCAATGCAATGCTGGACGCGGTTGCGAAACCGCATACAAACGCCTGCAACAAGATTTATCAGGAAGACTACAATATCAAACTAACGATAATCAGCTCACTCTACAAGCAAGCCAAATTAAACTTCGAGATAAGAATTTAACGACATCTAATAGCAATAATCAATTTAGTGGAAATACTTGGTCAATTGGTTTTGACCATCAGTTTAAGCATGGCCTCACTAATTTTATAAATTTTGCTAACCAAGTTCGATTACCCAGTACCAGTGAACTATTTGGTGATAGGGGCATGAGTATTGGCAACCCCGATTTACAACCAGAAACATCAGAGCAATTTGAAATTGGCTTGACCTATCAAAATGATACTTTCGATATAAAGTCGAGCCTTTATTTGCGCAATGTAGAGCAAGCAATTGTGGGTGAGAGTGATAGTCGTGGTGTTATACGCTACAGCAACCTGAGTACAACTCAGCATATTGGTATGGAACAAAATATTATATGGAAGCCCATTCATCCACTTTCTATCACTGCAAATCTAACAATTCAAAGTAATGAAATAATTAAAGACGAACGTTTCTCTTATTATGAAGGAAAACAAGTGGCAGGCTACAGCCAGTTTTATAGCTATATAAGTGCACAGTGGGTTAAGACTCACTGGGATATTAAACTCTCCAATACTTTAGAACGCGAAGGTTTTTACGTAAATTCAAACTTATTACCCAAAGATGAGAAAAACCGTTGGGACCTATCCCTTGGAACCAATATCAATCAGTGGCGAATTAGCTTAGATGTCAATGACATAACGAATAACTCTGCTCAAGATTATCCTTATTACCCTGAACCCGGCCGCACGTACTTTTTACGTGCAAACACTAAATGGTGACCCCATGAAACAATATAGTCTTTTAAAAATATCAATATATGTTTTTTCTACTATTCTATTATCAGCTTGTGGAAGTGATAATGACACTAGCTCTTCAACTTTTGAAAATATCACAGTTGTACAAACCAGTGGTGGTGGTGAAAGCCAAGTAGAATTTACAGATGGACGGAGTATTGTTCAAAGTGGCTTCTTACCTCAAACCGCTACTGACTACTCTGTATTTGCAAACGGTGAATTCTTTTATCAATTGGGTAAATTTAATATTGATACCATTCAAAAATATCATGTGGATAGCCCTGAATTGGGATACTACCCAGGTAATGGCTATGTATTAAGAGAATCTGGCACTGAAGAATCTGTCAATCCACATAGTATTGTATTTTTAAATGATGAAGCCAATACTGCTGTTATTACTCGTTACGGACACATAGAATCTTGGGTAGTAAATTTGAACGCTATGACATTTGATGACTTTATAATAAAAAAACTAGATCTAAGTCATCACGCAGCCCCAGTAAGTGAAGCCGATAACGACCCTGAAGCAAGTATGGCTTTCATTAAAGGTGATAAATTGTTTATTACACTTCAAAATCTTGATGGCTTTACAAGTACTGCCAATGCAAAGGTCGCCGTTTTTGATACAACCACTTGGGAAGAAATTGATACGGACTTAGTAACAGCCGGTGTACAAGCTATATCCTTAACCCTTCAGAATCATCAATCGAGTACAATTTATAATAATAAAATCTATCTAGGCTCATTAGTTTACGGTACATACGGAACTGATGAACCGAACACTGGTGGTATAGAAATGATTGATACGAATACTCTAAACTCTACCGTTATTACCGATCAAGTTGCAGTTTCAAAAATTACTGTTGATGGATCTGGTACTGTATTTTTCTCAGACTACGCGTCTTGGCAAAACAATACATTATATGTATTAAATAGTGATAATAGTTACAATGCGATCAGCGATGATTTTTCTGGCATAAATATTACAGTTTTAGCCAGCCCTGGTGACAGTATTTGGCTTGGTAGTAATTCGTTTGATTCAAATGGCGATGACATAGAAGATAATCAAATCTTGCGCTTAAACAGCACATTAGACTATAGCGAGAGTAAAAGTTTTAATGACATAGTTTTAAGTAGTGTAGAAACTGCTCTAAAACCTATAGGTATATCTTTTCTTGAATTAGAATAAAATTTAGCCAAAAAATATTTTAGTTATAAAAAATCCGAGCTTGCTCGGATTTTTTATAACTTCATATAGTACGCAAATTTTAAACCTGAAAACGATCCATTTTTTCCTGTAAAGAAGAGGTTAACTGCACCACATCTTGGATCGCTTCGACAGTATGCTGAGCATCATTAACCGTATCTCGCCCAAGTTCATTAATTTTAATCACGTTCTCATCAATGGCTCTTGCTACCTGAGTTTGCTCGCTGGCCGATGTTGAGATCTGTCCATTTATTTGTGAAATATTACCGACCATTTGCACTATTTGTTCAAGTGCTAAGCGTACTTGAGAAGATGACTCTACAGTATTTTGTGCCATCTTATGGCTATTACCCATAACTTCTACCGCACTACTTATGCCGTTGTGTATAGATGTCATTACTTCATCAATTTCTTGTGCACTGGTTTGTGTACGGCTTGCTAATGTACGCACTTCGTCGGCTACCACTGCAAAACCCCTACCCTGCTCACCTGCTCGTGCCGCTTCTATAGCTGCATTTAGTGCCAATAGATTTGTCTGCTCAGCAATACCCTTTATAACGGCTAACATACTGGCTATATTTTCAGAATTTTCTGATAGGGTATTTATTACTTCAGTACTGTGCATAATTTCTTCTGCTAACGCTGTTATTTGCGCTAGTGTTTCAGATACAACTTTATTCGCCTGCCCTGCTTGGTCGGTTGCTTGAGCAGCTGAGTCAGCAGCTTCATCGCTTTGTCTATTCACTTCTTCAGCAGTGGCAGCCATTTGCGTAATAGCAGATGCCACTTGCTCTGTCTGAGCCAATTGCTCGTTGGCTGCTTTTTCACTTTGCTGAGCATTATTACCAACTATAACCATTGAAGCTGATACTTCAGTCGAAGTTACCTGCATGGCTTGCATTAGAGAGTGTATTTGCTCAACCATTTCATTAAACTCAGATGTTAGCTCGCCCATTTCATCTTGCGACGCAACACTCACTCGAACTCTCATATCCCCCATGCTGATTTCATGAGCCGCTCTATGAAATTCACCAACAGTATTTCTAACCGACCAAAAAAATGCAGCATATAAATACACTATCAGTAGCATAACCGAGGCAATAGCAACGACTACGGTAATAAGTTTATTAATTAACTCTCCTTTTCTAACCCCTAATATTTTATCTAATTCAGTAATTACAAGTTCATTTACTAACTTGATATTGTTTGTTTTTGATAGATAAAAGTCATTTAACTCTCTCAATTTTATTTCTACATTGTTAGCCGATATAATTTCCTCGTCAATCTTAGCTAACATATCTGAAAAATCTTTCTCAATAGCTGGAAATATTTTAGCAAACAAATTTTTAAATACAGCATGCTCTTCCATTAATACATTATGACTTTGATTCATTGATATAATGCTGGCATCCATACCATCGTATACATTATTTAATATATTAAAGGTATTTGCGCTTAAAAAAGATTGGGCAATAGAATACAAGCCTACCGAATGCGCGTATCCAATAGATTGTTTATAACTGGGGTAATCGGTTAATAAAACGTTTAAAAGTAGCTGTACATTTTTATTACTGTCTAATGATAATCCTGATGTTTGTGCAACATTACTAACTAAAAATAGCATGTCATCTATTACTTTTTGATACAAAATAAACTGTTCTGAAATAATTGACTGACGATTCTCAGAAACTCTTGCAAACTGCTTTTTCCATACGGGTAACTTTGACTCGATACTTGCCGCTATTTCTGTGCCCTTATGAGTGATAATAAAAGCATTTAAATTTTTATACAGTAAGGATTCTAATTTCTCTGCTTCGATCGTTAATTCATCGTTATTACTATAGATAACTTGAACCGAGGCCACATCGCGATAATATGATGCTTCATCTATTAATATTAAAAAGTCACTTATAGAATGAAGGGCATCTTGCTCAATGGCCGTTTTTTGAATTGATTGGTAGGTTTGATTAATGATCGCATAGCTTAAGAAAAGCAATGGGATAAAAAAGGTTAAGCTAATCACACCAAATTTCTTGGCGTAGCTTAGCTTATTCATTAACATAATCGCGGGCGCTAATAATCCATGCACGTCCACTTACTCCTATAACATAACTTATTAATATAAGTGTAGACGGATATGAAAAATGATCCTGCTAATTGTTACTTTTTATAACAACATATGGCGTGTATCGCTCAATAACTGACAAAGATAGCGTGCAAACCTTGCCGCTTCAGCACCGTCAATTACTCGATGATCATAAGAAAGGCTTAATGGCAGCATTAGTCTAGCCTCGAATTCTGAACCATTCCAAACAGGCTTATAGCTGGCTTTTGAAACCCCTAAAATGGCAACCTGAGGCGCTGCCACAATGGGAGTAAATGCTGTACCACCTATGCCTCCTAAGCTAGACACTGTAAACGTGCCTCCCATCATACCGTCCATAGGTAGCTTTTTATTACGAGCCTTACCTGCTAGATCGGCACTTTCTACAGCAAAGTCCACAATACTTTTGGTATCTGAATTCTTAATGACTGGCACTAATAATCCATCTGGAGTTTCTACCGCAATACCTAAATTATAATACTGCTTAGTAATCAACGCCGTCCCGTCTAGATTTAATGAAGAATTGAAATGTGGAAACTTTTGCAGCGCCATCACACACGCTTTAAGCACAAATGCCAGTGGAGATACCTTTACCCCCTCAGGCAGCATGGCTGTCATAGGACCTTTACGATATTGCTCTAGCTCGGTTATGTCGGCTTCATCAAATTGAGTTACTTGGGGAATTGTACTCCAACTTTTCACCATGTTTTTAGCAGTGACTTGTTTAATTTTATTTAATGGAACGTTTTCTATTGATCCAAATTTAGAAAAGTCTTCATCACTGCCAACCACACCCATTACCTGAGCTGAAGATGGTTGCTTAAGCCTAGTTTTTACAAATTGCTGCACATCTTCTTTTATAATTCGACTGCGTGGACCGCTGCCTGTTACTTCGGTTAAATCAACACCCATTTCACGAGCGAGTTGACGCACAGCAGGCCCAGCATGCACTTTTCCAGTTAACGTATTAGAGGCCTCTTCATTATTTTGACTAGAAGACTTAGACGCAGGCTTTTCAGCTTTTTTATCTGGGGACTTAACTGGCTTACTGGTCTCCGTTGCTTGGTCAGTCGTTTTTTCACTTTTTTTATCAACAGCTTGGCTCTGCGTGACCAGCATTTTACCAATTACATCACCTTCACTTACCTTGTCGCCTACAGACACTGAAAATGAAATGATTTTTCCTGACTCTGGCGACGGTACTTCCATTGTGGCCTTGTCACTTTCTAACACCATTAAGCTTTCTTCTGCTTCAATTGTGTCGCCAGGCTGAATACTAAACTCAATCACTTCAACGTCGGCAGCGCCACCTATATCTGGCACTTTTATTTCAATTTCAGTTTCGGTAGCGCTAGACGATTCCGATTCTTGGGTCTGTTGATCAGATTCTACTTGTTCAGATGTTCCATTAGCCGTTTCTTTCTTAACTGTTTTTTCCTTAACAGGCTCTGGTTTTTCTTCCGCCACGGACTGTTCCGACGCTTCCATTACCACAACTGGCGTTCCCGATGATACCTTGTCGCCAACGGCCACTAATATTTTTGCAACCTTACCCGCCATAGGTGCGGGGACTTCCATAGTCGCTTTGTCACTTTCAAGCACTAATATTTCTTGCTCTTCTTCGACAGTATCACCAACTTTAATACTGATCTCTATTACTTCTACTTCGTCTATGCCGCCTAGATCGGGCACAGTCACTTGTGTCTGGCTCATGGCATTTTCCTAGTTATATAGTGGGTCAAGTTTGTCGGCTGAAATGCCGTATTCTTGCATCGTTTTAGTAAGAATTTTAGCCTCTAACTTTCCTTCCTTAACTAATGCTGACAGCGAAGCTAAAACAATAAAGTGTCGATCCACTTCAAAAAAATGTCTTAATTTTTCTCGACTGTCGCTGCGTCCAAAACCATCGGTGCCTAATGTTACAAATTCTTTGCCTGCTGGCATATAAGCCCGCAACTGTTCGCTATACTGCTTCATATAATCGGTGGCACAGACTACAGGACCATCTTTAGCTTCTAAACATTGTGTTACATAAGACTTTTTAGCGTTTTCTTCTGGGTGCAATAAGTTCCAACGCTCTATTTGTCGACCTTCACGCGTTAGCTCATTAATGCTTGGAGCACTCCATACATCAGCACTGACTTTAAAGTCTTTTTGCAGTATTTCAGCGGCTGCAATCACTTCACGTAAAATGGTTCCACTGCCCATCAATTGAACTTTTTTGTCACTTTTAGCTTTGCTTTCGCTAAATTGATATAAGCCTTTTCGAATCCCTTCTTCAGCACCAGCTGGCATAGCAGGTTGACCATAGTTTTCATTCATGACTGTAATATAGTAAAAAACCCTCTCATGATTTTCATACATACGACGCAAGCCATCTTGAATAATAACCGCTAACTCATAAGCAAAAGTAGGATCGTAGGTTATACAGTTTGGAATAGTATTCGCCAGTATGTGACTATGACCATCTTGATGCTGCAGGCCTTCTCCATTCAATGTGGTGCGGCCTGCTGTGGCGCCTATTAAAAATCCTTGTGCTTGGCAGTCACCTGCCGCCCAAGATAAATCGCCAACTCGTTGAAAGCCAAACATTGAATAAAAAATATAAAATGGCACCATTACTTTATCGTACGAACTATACGAAGTAGCAGCGGCTAGCCAAGCACTAAAGGCACCAGCCTCGTTTATCCCCTCTTCTAAAATACGACCCTTTTTATCTTCTTTGTAGAACATCATTTGTCCAGCGTCTACGGGTTCGTATAGCTGACCTTCTGACGAATAAATACCAATTTGTCTAAATAAGCCTTCCATACCAAATGTTCTAGCTTCGTCTGGAACAATGGGTACAACACGTTCACCCATGGCTTTATCTTTAACAAGAGCGGTGAGTATTCGCACAAAAGCCATGGTGCTAGAAATTTCTCTATCACCACTTCCCTCTAACTGCGCTTTAAAAGTTGTTAATGCTGGAATTTTTAGCACTTCTTTATTTTCACTTCGCTGTGGTAAGTAACCACCTAATTTTTCACGTTGAGCCCGCATATATTTCATTTCTGGACTATCTTCAGGCGGACGATAATAAGGAAACGATTCTAATTCGCTGTCTGGAATAGGAATATCAAAGCGATCTCTAAAGCCTCTTAGGCTTTCCACATCTAGTTTTTTAACAGAATGAGCTTCGTTTTTGCCTTCAGCCGCATCACCCATACCATAACCTTTTATAGTATGTGCAAGAATAACCGTAGGCTGGCCTTTGTGACCCGCTGCTGCGCGATAAGCCGCATATACTTTATATGGGTCGTGCCCCCCACGGTTTAGCTTGAAAATTTCTTCATCTTTCATATTGGCAACCATTTCTTCAAGCTCTGGGTATTTGCCGAAAAAATGCTCTTTAGTATAAGCCCCACCTTTAGCTTTATAATTTTGGAATTCGCCATCTACTACTTCGTCCATGCGTTTTTGCATAAAGCCTTCAGTGTCTTTTTGAAACAACGGGTCCCAGTGACGGCCCCAAACTACTTTAATTACATTCCAGCCAGCGCCGCGGAAAGTGCCCTCTAGTTCTTGAATAATTTTACCGTTGCCACGAACGGGGCCATCTAGTCGTTGTAAGTTACAGTTGATAACAAAAATTAAATTTTCTAATTTTTCACGACCCGCTAAACCTATAGCACCTAATGTTTCTGGCTCGTCGCACTCACCGTCTCCTAAAAATGCCCAAACTTTTCGATCTAACCTTGGGGCTAGTCCACGGGCCGATATGTAACGCATAAAATGCGCTTGGTAAATGGCTTGCATAGGTCCAAGGCCCATTGAAACAGTTGGAAACTGCCAATAGTCGGGCATAAGTCGCGGGTGTGGATATGAGCTTAATCCATTACCGTCTACTTCTCGTCTAAAGTTTTCTAGCTGATCTTTATCTATACGGCCTTCTAAAAAGCTACGCGCATAAATACCTGGGCTAATATGGCCTTGGTAATAAATAAGGTCTCCCTGCGGGCATTTTTCATTTTTTGGATCGGGTGCTCTGAAAAAATAGTTAAAACCTACATCGTAAAGCGTGGCACTGGATGCAAAGCTAGAGATGTGACCACCAAGATCATCGCCAGATTTATTGGCTCTGACTACCATGGCTAATGCATTCCAACGAATAAGGGATCGAATTCTGCGTTCTAAAAATAAATCGCCCGGCATTTTTACTTCTTGAGAGACGGGAATCGTGTTTCTATAAGGTGTAGTAAAGGTATACGGCATTGGTAAACCGTTACGGGTTGCACGCTCAGTAAGACGCTCTAATAAAAATCGAGCGCGCTCAGGGCCTTCTTCGCGAATAACGCTGTCGATGGAATCAAGCCATTCTTTAGTTTCTGTGGGGTCCTGATCTTGCTTAAGCGGTTCCATATACGTGTCTCTGTCGTTTAAACTGAATATATCTAAAAAGTATAGTCGAGCTTAGTGTATTAACATAAATACTGTGACTCAAGGTTAAACGCGCCATACCGTAGAAATACTACACTGATAGTATAAGGACTCATTAACTGAAAAGTGATAAGTCGGATTTTTATGTAGTATTACTACAAGAAATAAAGGAAGGTTGTATACGCTAGATAAGTATCGGGCATAAGGCTATAAGGTAGACACTCTCAATCTCTAGAACCTTTAAAACCTTCAGAACATCTAGCCCCTTATTTTAACAAGCATGTTAGCCGTGCTTAATTACCTGATAATTAAATGGCTCTTGTTCTGACGCCTGAATTCGAGACATACTGGCATATGGCACATCAAAGCGATTAATATTTGCGTACGGCAAGCCTAAAATCTCTTTTAACAGCATACGAATAACTCCACCGTGACAAACAATAAGCTGTTTTTGCTCTGGCCTAGTCAAACAGCCAAACCACGCTTTTAACACTCTAGCTTCAAAATTTAATACACTCTCGCCCTCTGGCGAAGCAAAGTTCATGGGGTCATCCCACATTCCCTTTATGCGTTCAAAGTCTTCCTTAAAGACTTTCTCCATATCTTGGTTTTCCCAAACACCAAAATCAAATTCCCGTAGGTCATCCGCCAGCAGTAATATGGCACCCGTTTTATCTGCTAATTTTTTTGAAAAATCATGACAACGAGATAATGGGCTAGTAATAATGACATCCCATGTTTTGCCGTCAGTAGCATTTTCAAGCTGCTGCCAACCTAGGTCGGTTAAAGGATGGTCGGTGCGCCCCCTAAAAACATTACCGCCGCTGGGTTCACCGTGTCTTAATAAATCAATAGTTTTAAACTGCATACTATTCTCCATACTAAGCTTCCTTCTCGCTCACGCCTGCGCCTTCAAAGGTGGCCATCTGGTTATGTAAAGCTACTGCACTTTGCATTAAACTAACCACCACTGCCGCTCCACTTCCTTCGCCTAAACGCATTCCAATATTTAGCATGGGCACTGCGTTTAATTCTAATAAAATAGCACTATGACCTGGTTCGGCACTTTGATGACTGAACATTAACCAAGGCCGAATACTTTCATTAATAGCCACGGCCATTAACGCCGCAGTACTGCTTATAAAACCGTCGACCAATACTGTGGTTCCTTGCTGAGCACATTGAATATACGCTCCTACCAATGCAACAATTTCAAAACCTCCCATATTTTTTAATATATCGATAGGGTCTCGACTGATATGCAACGCTAGTGCTTGCTCAATTACTTGCGCTTTATAAGGTAGCTTGCTTTGATCTAAACCGGTACCACAACCCACCATATTAATGGCTGGAATATTTAAATAGGCTGATGCTAAGGCCGATGCTGAAGTGGTATTACCAATACCCATTTCACCACCAATAAATAATTGGCTAGCACATTCTTTTGCTCGAATGGCCGCTTGTCGACCATGCAACAAGGCTTGCTGTAATTCGTCTTGAGACATGGCGCTTTGGGTAGAAAAGTCTTCGGTTCCGTTTGCAATATATGCATCAACAATTTTTTCATGGGGCGGCACATCAAAAACAGTACCTAAATTAACCACTTCAAATGTTGCAGATAATTGCTTGGCTAATACAGATATAGCAGCACCACCACTGGCGAAGTTTTTAATCATTTCGGCTGTAACAGCTTGCGGGAAAGCTGACACACCTTGTTTAGCCACACCATGATCGGCGGCAAAAACACTGATAAAAATATTATCTAAAATTGGTTTCAATGTACTTTGATGGCTGGCTAAAGTAATAGCAACATCCTCTAACACACCCAAAGCACCTGGAGGTTTTGTGAGTGTTAACTGATACTTTGTTGCTTGCTCAGTAATAGATGACTGTATTGGTGCTGCTGAATTGTTAAACCACATATTTATTTCTCTGACTCTGACTATGATCTGAACTTATTGAATAACTACTTTACGGTAAGCGGTAGACCAGCCACCATTAATGTCACTTTATTTGCCTGCTGAGCAATTTTTTGATGTAAGCGACCTAACTCATCTACATATTGACGGCTCATTTCTCCCATAGGAACCACTCCCATAGTTATTTCATTAGAAACTAAAATAACTGGGGTTTTTCGTGACTGCAAAGCGTCTATTAAATTGTCAACAGCCAGTGTGATAGCTACACCTGAATCCATAATATTCATTAACCACAACGTTAAACAATCAACTAATATAATGCAGTTATTTGATTCGCTGATCACTTGGTGTAGCTCGGTAGGCTCTTCAATACTTTCCCAATGATCAGGTCGCTCAAGCTTATGCTGGGCAATGCGTTGTTCCATTTCATGGTCTAATGCCCTGGCTGTAGCAACATATTTAACTTTGTAAGCACTGTCCGCCGCCAGACTTTCACCATAGCGGCTTTTACCTGAGCGTGCACCACCTAGAATAAGGTGTAAATCCAACATATTTTCATCTGTGCTCATAGGAATCTGGTCTTTATGCCATTAAAGGCTAATCTTAAAGGTAATATGTTTTAGTAGCTAGGTCAGCCTATGAAGGATCATCGCCAATTTGCACGAAAATCAGTAAATACAAATGTATCTATTTTTAATGAGACTGATGCCAAGTTTTTAGGGGGGTTAGTCGATTACTCTGAAACGGGTATTATGATTTCGTCATACCAACCACTTACTGCCGATACTACCTACTGTTTTACAATCGTGGACTTACCCAATAACATAGGTCGTAAGCGCACTGGGCACATTAAAGTTAAAAGCGTTTGGAGCGAACAAATCAATAACACCTTGTTTGGCACTGGCTTTGAATTGATAGATGCGGATGAAGAAGCTTATGCTATGTTTAGAAGCTACGATGAACGACTTCAGTTACAGCAGCAACAAGAAAGCAACAATAGCTAGAAAGTGAGCGAGCTCGCTTTCCTTTAAACGATGAAGCAATAATGCATTCTAAAACTTACCTGGGCATTGATCTAGGCGGCACAAAAATAGAGATCACCGCACTTGATGAATCTGGTAATCAGCTTTACCAAGCTAGAGCAGCAACGCCCCAATCAACTCCTCAATCAACCCCCACAAACAATATAAATCGTCCCACTGAGCAGAGTACCTTTCAATATATTAATATTTTACAGAATATTAAAAAGCTGGTTGATCGCTGCGAAGCTGAGCTAAATTTAAGCAATCTTCCTTTGGGCATTGGTATTCCTGGCGCACTTAGCCAACAAACAGGTCTAGTTAAAAATGCCAATACCATTTGCTTGATTGGGAAAGACTTAGTTAACGATTTATCTGCTTTATTAGACCGCCCAATTAAAGTTGAAAATGACGCTAACTGCTTTGCTTTAAGTGAAGCCCTAGATGGCGCAGGAAAAAACTTTAACAGTGTATTTGGGGTTATTTTAGGCACTGGTGTTGGCGGCGGCTGGGTCATTAATAACAACTTACATATTGGAGCAAATACCATTAGCGGTGAATGGGGGCATAACCCTTTACCCTGGCCATCGGCGTTAGACGATCCGCAGCAATCCTGCTATTGCGGCAAACTAGGCTGTATTGAAACCTATTTGTCTGGACCGGGGTTTAGCAAACAAACTCAATTACAGTTTAATTTAGATTTGGACTGCCCAGAGATAATAAAAAAAATTCCAGTCAATGAGTTTGCAGAAAAAAGTTATTACTTATACGTAGATCGATTGGCTAGAAGCTTAGCTACCGTGATTAATATTATGGACCCAGATGCTATTGTGCTAGGTGGTGGGTTATCTAATATTGACCGCTTGTATAACGATGTAACAACATTGTGGCAAAAATATATATTTAGCGACACTGTGAATACCAAGCTACTAAAAAATACATTGGGTGATTCAAGTGGAGTAAGAGGAGCCGCTTGGCTAAATAAATAGTTATTATAGTTAGCACAAGCGGCAGAGATGGGCGAAAAAATAAACGGTATAGCCGCCGGTTAAAAACCAGTAAATATAGTTAATAAAGCCACTAGAATTAACCATACAATCGCACTACGAAACATAAGCTGATTAGTCTCTTGCAACACTTCACTAGCACCATCACAGTCAAATTCGCTTTCTTCAACTTCATTAGGGAATATAACTTTAAACAAGACTTCATCAGGCGGTGTTTGAAAATCAATTAAAGACTTTAAAGCCACTGGAAAGCTACTGGTAAATTGACCTGCTAATGCGGCTGTTAAAGCCAATAGCCGCGACGGCAGCCATTCTAATGCGGCTATTACACTATTAGCCCAGACAAATCTAAACTCTCGATAAAACCAGTAACATAATAAACTAGCCAATGCGCCACCAATACCTAGCGCTAGATACCAGAATACAAATACAAAAAAACGTAAAAACCAAGCATATACCACCGCTTTAGAAACTGTGTGGTGAAGCTCACAGGGTGACGGCATAACCTGCTCTTCTATTTCTAAAAAGTCGTTGGCGCATTCGAATGCCCCTTGGTAATCCTGATTTAGCCAGCACTCTTTATAGTCATCAAGTTTTTGATAGAAATCTTCACGACCTAAAATATATAAAAGCAAAGCAATCGACAGCACTAAAGCCACCAAGGTACCCGATAGCCCTTGCAAATTATCAATAGTAAGCCCAACCACTAAACCGGGTAAGATTACCAATAGAAAAAATGCCAATACCTGATACAAGGTACCTTTGTCAGTCACACTGTCAGAATTAGAAGTTTGACTCGCATCGGTGTCTACCATCGCTTTCACCGGTTTTGCCATTTTAGAAAACCAACGACGCTTTCTTCTATAGCCCAGCTTCTTAATTTGCTTTTGTAATAAAATTGTAAATAGTAAAACGATAAATTTCATAATGTTTGAATTTTTTCCCTGTAATATTGCCAGTTAAACGCCGCCCCTGGATCAGTTTTTCTACCCGAAGCTATTTCATTATGCCCAACTACTCTGTCAGTACTTATTGTGGGATAGTGTTGCATTAACAAACGAGTCACATCTATTAATACCTTATATTGAATATCCTCGTAATCAATATCATCCGCTCCCTCAAGCTCAATGCCAATAGAAAAATCGTTGCAGTTGTCTTTACCATCAAGCTGGCTAATACCTGCATGCCAAGCGCGCTGGTTAAATGCCACAAACTGAACCACTTCACCGCCTCGCTTAATTAACAAGTGAGCGCTAACTTCGAGGCCATTTATCTCCTCAAAATAAGGGTGCGCAGAGCAATCAAGTGTATTGCAAAAAAAAGACTCTATATAGCCACCACCAAACTGTTTAGGAGGCAGGCTAATGTTATGCACAACTAACGCATCAATTACCTGATCTGGCCGATCATTAAAGTTAGGTGAAGGGCACCATTTAGCACCTAACAATTTATGGGAAACTATTGAAAACATAAATAACGCTTAGCAATCTTATTTAAAGCATAGAGCATTGATGAAATACGGTAATATTTCAACCAAACAAATCAAATGGCTACAAATCCAACGATATCTGCCAATATTCCTCTAGAATTTCTAACTATGACCGTGATTTCACTCGCCATGACAGAGGCTGGTAAGTGCAATGCCCTTTCATTCAGTATAAAATTACTCATCTTTAATTTATCTCAATCGATATGCCTAATTGCATTCGGTCATTGCTGCAGCTGCTAACATAATGAATTTAACGCTAGATCACATCCAATCCGACATCAAACAAAGTGTTCAACTTGCTCTAATTGAAGACATTGGTCCAGATCTGTTAAACGGTGATATAACAGCCCAATTGATCCCTGAAGGCAGCCAAAGTCATGCCCGCATAATAAGTAGAGACACTGCAATTATTGCTGGCTGTGCATGGGTAGACCAGGTGTTTAGTCAGTTAGACAGTACGGTTGAGGTGATTTGGTATGTAAAAGATGGCCAACACGTGCAAGCCAATGACACTCTTTTTGAATTAAAAGGCTCCTCTCGCAGCTTATTAACCGGTGAGCGCAGCGCATTGAACTTTTTGCAGACCCTGTCTGCAGTGGCTACAAAGTGCCATGAATACAGCCAAAAAGTAAAACATACACGCGTAAAGCTGCTCGACACGCGCAAAACCATTCCAGGATTACGCACCGCACTTAAATACGCAGTAACTCTAGGTGGCTGCCATAACCATCGAATTGGATTATTTGATGCGTTTTTAATTAAAGAAAACCACATCAATGCCTGCGGCAGTATCCAGCAAGCCATTTCAAAGGCTCATCAAATAGCCCCCGGCAAGTCCGTTGAAGTAGAGGTAGAAAGTTTTGACGAACTTGAACAAGCTCTTAGTGCCGGCGCTGACATTATAATGTTAGACAACTTCAGCATTGCCGATACCAAAAAAGCGGTTGTTATGGCGCAGGGTAAAGCCAAGTTAGAGGCTAGTGGTGGCATTACAGATGAAACGCTGGTGAAGATTGCTGAAACGGGTGTGGATTACATATCTATTGGTGTATTAACTAAAGATATTAAAGCCGTGGATTTATCCATGCGCATGGTTTGATTG
>JAWUVO010000016.1:0-18655 GCA_034112325.1 Bermanella sp.
CCATTCTAGGGCCACTTTAACACACTATTGTCTAAGTCATTTATCGTTTTTAGTTATTTTGTAGGTACAATGCCATGAGTTTTTTACATTCAGGTGAATATTTATGTCTATTAAGTTAGGTATTGTGATGGATCCCATTGAGGGCATCGCCTTCAAAAAGGATACATCAATTGCATTACTGGACGCCGCACAACGCAAGGGCTGGGAACTCTTTTACATGGAGCAAGCCGACCTAGCCCTAGAGCAAGGCCGCGCAATGGCAAGCATGACCAAACTAACCGTAAAAATGGACCCTGATAATTGGTTCGAAAAAGGTGAAACAGAGTACCTCCCTCTATCAACATTAAATGTTGTATTAATGCGTACCGACCCGCCATTTGATAACGAATATATTTATAGCACCTACATTCTTGAGCGCGCTGAAAACGAAGGCACCTTAATCGTCAACAAGCCCCAAAGTTTACGTGACTGCAATGAGAAAGTTTTTGCCACTGCCTTCCCAGATTGCTGTCCCGAAGTATTAGTAACTAAAGACGCCGCCCGCCTGAAAGAATTTCATAAGACCCACCAAGATGTAATTTTTAAGCCACTAGACGGCATGGGTGGCTCTTCTATTTTCCGGCTGAAACATGATGATCCCAATGTGAGTGTCATTATTGAAACACTGACAAAGTACGGCAAAGAAACCATTATGGCGCAAAAATACATCCCTGAGATCAAGCAAGGTGACAAGCGCATACTCATGATTGACGGCGAACCCGTTTCTCATGCCCTGGCGCGCATCCCTCAAAAAGGTGAAACCCGAGGCAATATTGCCGCCGGCGGTACAGGTGTGACTCAAGCTTTAACCGAGCGAGATTATTGGATTGCCAAGCAAATTGGGCCCACCTTAAAAGAAAAAGGACTTATTTTTGTCGGATTGGATGTGATTGGCGATTATTTAACCGAAATAAATGTGACCAGCCCAACGTGTGTACGAGAGATTAGTCGTGACAGCAATCAGGATATTGCCATGATGCTAATGGATGCCATCGAGAAGCGACTTAACAAATAGATCAGCAATTAACTCTGAAAGTCAGGTCGCACTCATTATTGTCAGCCAATATTTGTGCGACCCAACCCAACCCCAGATAAAACATTGGTATTTGTTAAGATTCACGTGGTCAACGCCTGTCGCAACTGGCAAAATAGCTCAATCTATTTGGGAACACACCATGAGCCAAGCAATCGCCGTTAGCGATTATGATCGTTTTAGTTTCGCCATATTCATGGCTGCAGTTTTCCATTTATTAATTATTTTTGGTATTGGCTTTGGCCTTCCTGATAAACAGTCCAGCGCCACCACTTTGGATGTAACACTGGCCCAGAGTCATCAAGAGAAAGCCCCAGATAAAGCCGACTTTTTAGCTCAAGCCAATCAACAAGGCAGCGGCACGCTTAAAGAGCGTGCTGCAATGACCACTACCGAAATCGCCGACTACGCCGCCGAAGAAATTCGTAAAACCCAGCGCCTACAGCAAGTGGCCAGCGCCCCCCAGCCCAACCAGCAAAATTACCGTGCCATTACCAGCTTGTATGGCAACTTTAGCATCGAGAGCTATCGCCTAGAACAAGACCTTAAGGCACTTGACTTACCCGAAGGGCAAACTAAAAGTCTTTTAGAGCGCAGCCTTGAAATTGCTAGCTTAGAAGCCAAGCTAGACCGTCAACGTCAAACTCTGACTAAAGAACCTAGAACTCGCCGCCTTACCGCCACGTCTACCCGCCGCAGTTCAGACGCTCTATATATGAACCAATGGCTGCACAAGATCGAAAGCATTGGCAATACCAATTATCCCATAGAAGCTAGGCAGCAAAATATTAATGGTAAATTACGCCTGCTAGTTGCGGTGAAAGCTGACGGCACAATTGATCAATTAAAAGTACTAGAATCCTCACGACACAAGGTACTGGACGATGCCGCTTAAAACATTGTACGCCTCGCGTCACCGTTTGCCCCTTTCTCAGAAGAAATGAGGAAAGATACAGAAGTACTAGAAATTATCCGCACCTGGCAATTTGGTAAAAATCTTTTTTCAACTGATAGTTAAGATATGGAATCGATAGATAATTTAAAACATCACTTTTTGCTGGCCATGCCGCAAATGAACGACCAATATTTTGGCCAAAGTGTTTGCTATATTTGCGACCACACAGAGCATGGGTCAATGGGGCTGGTCATTAACAAACCGACTAATGTTAGCCTCACCGATATCTTTGATGAACTTGCTATTAACACGTCAAACCACAGCGTTAAAAATAGCTCGGCCGTCATGCAAGGGGGACCGGTAAGCCTTGAACAAGGGTTTGTATTGTATAACGGTACCTCAAATAACGTTGAAAACACCGAGATAGCCCAAGGTGTTAGACTTAGCACTTCAAAAGAAATATTAGTTAATATTGCTCAAGGCACTGGGCCAGACAATGCCTTAATATGCCTAGGTTACGCAGGCTGGGAAGCCGGGCAGTTAGAAGCCGAAATTGCAGATAATGCATGGCTTACGGTTGAAGCAGATGACACCCTTCTATTTCATACCCCCACTGAAGACATTGCCAAACAAGCGGCCAGTAAATTAGGGGTAGACTTAAGTTTACTGTCTTCACTGTCAGGGCACGCTTAATTAAGGATTAATGTGGAAGTAAACGTCACAAATAAAATTCAAACCGTAATGGGTTTTGATTATGGAAAAAAACGTACCGGCTTAGCGGTTGGCCAGCGCATGTTAGAAAATGCCAATGGCATTGGGTTTGTTAACGCTACTGACGGCAAGCCGAATTGGGACCAGCTGGATGCGTTTGTTAAAGAGTGGCAGCCGGATGCATTTGTTGTAGGTCTGCCTATTAATATGGATGGCACCGACAGTGATATGTCACGACGGGCAAACAAATTCAGCAAGCGTTTAAGCGGACGCTACGGCAAACCCAGCTTTACAATTGACGAACGCTTAAGTACTTTTGCCGCCAAACAAGAAGCTAAAACTAGAGGCCATAAAGGGCACTATAAATCTGACCCCGTCGATGCTTTAGCTGCACGATACATTTTAGAAACTTGGTTGAATCACTATCCACTGGATAAAGAGACGTTGGATAAAGAGACGTTGGATAAATAGCCATTAAATTAACAACTGGAATAGCAAGCCGTATGTCTTTACCTCAACCTTCAAATTTAATCAGTAACATGGTCGACGATATTAATCAGCGCTTCCCTGTTCTGGATGACAGCATAGTAATGGTAGGTATTCATACCGGCGGTGCTTGGATTGCTCAAGAATTATTTAAGCAATTAAAATTATCTACCGAGCTGGGCTTATTAGATATCAGTTTTTATCGTGATGACTTTAGCCAAAATGGCTTACACCCAAAGGTTAAAAGTAGCGAACTTCCCGATATTGAAGGTAAAACAATTATACTGGTAGACGATGTCATTATGTCTGGTCGCACCATTCGCGCTGCTATGAATGAATTATTTGACTACGGCCGACCTGAAAAAATAGTGTTGGCCTGCTTGCTTGACGTTGGTCGCCGCGAGCTGCCTATACAAGTAGATATTGTTGGTGAAAAGATTAACTGTTCAGAAGATCAACGGATTAAACTCCGTGGCCCAGAACCACTTTCACTCTTCACCGTGACGCTGGATAAATAACTTATGAAAATGCATCCAATGGATCCTAGTCAAATGCAATTAACTGAAGATGGTCGGTTAAAACATTTTTTGACTACAGAAGGCTTAAGCAAAGAACTTCTAACTGAAATTTTAGACACCGCCGATAGCTTTATTGGCACCCAAGCTCGCAGTGTAAAAACAGTTCCATTGTTACGTGGTAAAACCGTTGTTAATTTATTTTTTGAAAACTCTACCCGTACACGTTCAACTTTTGAATTAGCCGCCAAACGATTAAGTGCCAACATTTTAAATTTAGACATCGCCAGCAGTGCCACCAGTAAAGGTGAAACACTAATGGACACGCTGTGGAATTTAGAGTCTATGTACAGCGATATGTTTATAGTACGTCATGCAGACTCGGGGGCCGCCCACTTTATTGCTCAACATGTTACACCAAAAGTGGCCGTTATTAATGCTGGCGATGGTCGTCATGCTCACCCAACACAAGCCATGTTAGACATGCTAACCATTCGACGTGAGAAAGGCAGCTTTGAAAATTTAACCGTAGCAATTGTCGGTGATATTTTACATAGCCGCGTTGCACGCTCGCAAATATATGCCCTTAACACTCTAGGGGCGGCTGAAGTTAGGGTCATAGGTCCAAACACTTTATTGCCCACAGAAATTGAAAGCTTAGGCGCTAAACCTTTTCATAATATGAAACAGGGTCTTAAAGGTGTCGATGTTATTATCATGCTGCGCTTACAAAAAGAACGCATGCAAAATGCATTACTGCCAAGTGAGTCTGAATTTTATCGCCTATATGGTTTAACCACAGACAAATTAGCTCTGGCTAACCCAGATGCCATTGTCATGCACCCAGGTCCTATTAATCGCGGCGTAGAAATTGAAAGCGCCGTTGCTGACGGTCCACAAAGTGTCATATTAAAACAAGTAAGTAATGGTATTCCTATGCGTATGGCTGTTATGGCAATGGCCATGAGTGGCCAGCAACGTAAGGAGGAGGAATAATATGATTATTAAACCCCAGCATACGATCTGCATTAAAAATGGCCATGTGTTTGATCCAGGCCAGAATATAGACTCTGTAACCGATATCTATATTGAAAATGATTCTATTGTAGCTATCGGCCAAGCCCCTAAAGGTTTTATTCCCGAAGAAAAAATTGATGCCTCAGGAAAAATGATTTTTGCTGGCTTTATCGACACCAATGCATTTTTATCTGAGCCCGGCTTAACACAAAAAGGCACCATCGCTAGCGAGACTCAGGCTGCAGCTAAGTCTGGTATCACTACCCTTTGCTGCACGCCTAACACCCAGCCTGTTTTAGACAGCGCTGCGCAAGTGACACAAGTAATAGACAAAGCCAAGCAAGCAGGGTTTTGTAACGTATTACCCATAGGCGCCCTTACTGCAAACTTAGAAGGCAAGCAACTTAGTAACATGTACAGCTTAAAAGAAGCTGGATGCATTGCACTTAGTAACCAAGAAGTTGCGTTTAAAGACAATCGAGTAATCAAACAATGTTATCGCTACGCCGCGGGTTTTGACATTACGGTTATGGTCACTCCGCTTGACCCCGCTTTAGCACAAGATGGCTGCATGAGTGAATGTGCCACCAGCACAAAGCTAGGCTTAGAAGGCATTAGTGAAAGCGCTGAAACCATTGCATTGGCACAGCATATTATTTTAGCAAAAGAAGCTGGCGTTAAACTGCACATTAGCCGAGTAAGCAGTAAATGCGCTGTTGATATGATTTTGGCGGCCAAACAAGATGGCGTAAATATCAGTGCAGATGTGGCATTAGGTAATTTAATATTCAGTGCAGATGATTGTGCTGGCTATAACAGCCTAATGCATGTGTCTCCGGTGTATCGCAGCAAACAAGATAAACAAGCATTATTAGACGCAGTAAACGCAGGCCACTTATCTATTTGCTCAAATCACTTACCTCAAGATGTGGCAAGTAAAATGGCGCCTTTCGCGGCTAGTGGTAAAGGCATAAATACTCTCGATAGCTTTGCCTCTAACCTGCTTACTTTAGTCGCTGATAAACAGCTGACACTTTCAGCAGCAATTAATGCCGTCTCAACTTTACCAGCACAGCAGTTAAATATTGAAGCTGGTGCAATTAAAGTTGAAGCTTTTGCGGACCTTTGCATTGCCGAGTTAAATTCAACTGTTGTGTATAACGCTAAAGACTTGTTATCAAAAGGCATGAACAGCCCGTGGCTAGGACAAACCCTAACAGGGAAGATAGTCACAACCATTAGAGCGGGTAACATTGTTTATCAGGATTAATTAAACATTTCTGTATAGAAATAAAAAAGGACACCAAGGTGTCCTTTTTTATTTTAAGATCTAATTATTTTTTAATGCTAGTGTCCAGCTTTACTCAAAAAATAAACTATAATCCCAACCGGCTGAGGCTATGGCTGCTTTACTGTTAATAAGTCCAATATCATTAAATGCATTTTGTACTTGATCGTTTAATACGTCTAAGCGATATTGGAAATTAGGGTTACTAAAGAAATCTTGGTTGCCCTGTTTATCTACAAACTGGGCATCGTAATATAAATTCTCTATGTCTAATTTCGCGGTTTTATCACCCAGTAAAATATCGGCCGACACCTCCTGCAGCTGTAATTTTTTAGGGTTACCCAGATCGGCCATTAAGGCTTGGAACTGCTTAGAAGTTGTCATCAACGTTTGTACAAACGTCTGGACTTCTGCTTTATTCTGTTGAAAATAATCGGCACGCACCACATAGACATCAGCAATAATTCGGCGTGCAAACATAGTTGAAATAATCATGCGCGCACCCTCAATAGAATCTTTGCTACCTGTTCCAACTCTTCGGCCAGACGTAATGCCATAAGCATCTGAAATAATCATAAATGATGCATCAATCTCATTTAACTTTAATGCTGCTGCTGGTGAATTTGGCGATAAGGTTAAATCTTGCATCCACTTTAAATTAACATCGCTCATTTTTAACCCAGCCTGAGTTAACAAAGTAGTCATAAAATCTACATGGGGACCGTATGCTTGAATAGCGATAGTTTTTCCTTTTAACTGATCAACTCGCATAATATTATTTTTTGCAACCAGCGTATCACCACCTCTAGACCATGTTAGCTGATAGATAACTATGGGCTTAGTTCTTGGGTCCTTATTAATTAAGTCTAGCGCCTGATTACACATACCAATAGTGCAACGTAGATAAGGAGAAGCCCCAGATAAATAATCTTGAAGCTGTTTATCAAAGTTATCCTGTAGAACAAATTCATAATTCAAACCTGCCTTTGCCATAGGACTGTTAGCTTGAGTTGTTGTACTCATTCCATTGGCAAGAATACTTACCATATCTCCACCCCAGGTGATCATAGGAACACGCATAGGAGAGGTACGCTTCACTGGCCCAACTTTTGTATTAATCCGATCAGCTAAAGGCTGCGGATTTATGAACTGAGGTGAGGCAAAAACATGGGGTGAAAAAAATTGAGCAAGTAACATTAAAACAAATAAGAGTGAGCGCATTACAACTGTATGTCCTGTAAAAATTAACGGTATTTGCAGTTCTAAGCAATAATAGTGCCTAACAGTATTTATCGCTCCTAATTTGTGCAAATGATGATTAGTCGTGCCCTACAACTTTATTATTTTATTTATTACGCCGTTCCAAATTTAAGTTTTCGCACTAATTTGGACTTCGATTTATTTAAGCGCCTCAAAATAAGGCAATGATAATTTTTTATAGTTAGTTGATACACAGCTTTCCTTGCGCTAACCATACTTGTTTTTCTAATATTGGCTGATAGTTTTTATAACGAACCAAAGACTCCAAACAACTTTTATTACCGTCCTTAATAAACAGACTGTGGTAATGACGAATAAAGCGATTTTCTAAATCTAAACTTTGCTGAATTATCTGTGTCTCTAAATGTTTTTTATCGACATGTTGTTGCTGTGAAAACGCTGCTGACGTACTAAAGTTATCACGCAACCACAGGATATCTTCTGCCACCTGCTTTTCTGCTGAGCTAGCTATGTCTAAATACTGATAAAAAAGCCAGCCACAGCCAACAAAAAATATAGTAGCGATAGTTATAAGAATTTTTTTCATAATATTAATTTCACTTATATTAGTTTCAATTGGATTAATTTTAATAGAACATTTAATTTAGGCATTTAATTAAGAGATTCAGATAGGATATTTACTAACTTAGTGAAATAAAAAAAAGCACGCGAACGTGCTTTTAAAATACAGAAAATTAAATCAACTAGTTAGTGATCTTCAAGAGTTAAGCCTTTAGTAGCCGAGGTAAGTTGATCGGCATCTTCAGAGGCTAGTTTAATCATCAGCCTAAGATCATTAGCACTATCGGCATGACTTAGTGCGTCATCGTAAGTAATTTCACCCGACTGATATAATTTAAACAAACCTTGATCAAACGTTTGCATACCTAACTCGGTAGACTTAGTCATTAACGCTTTTAATTCGTGCACTTCACCTTTACGAATTAAATCAGAAACCAATGGTGTATTTAATAATACCTCTACCACGGCTCGACGACCCTTTCCGTCAGGTGTTGGAATTAATTGCTGAGCTATAATAGCTTTTAAATTTAACGATAAGTCCATCCAGATTTGGCTGTGCATATCGGTAGGGAAAAAGTGAATTACTCGGTCTAATGCTTGGTTTGCATTATTAGCATGCAATGTTGCCAAGCAAAGGTGACCCGTTTCAGCAAATGTAATAGCGTGGTTCATAGTTTGGGCCGATCGCACCTCACCTATCATAATAACGTCTGGGGCTTGTCTTAAAGTATTTTTAAGTGCTACTTCAAAGCTTTCTGTGTCTAAGCCAACTTCTCGCTGCGTTACAATACAACCCTTGTGCTGGTGCATATATTCTATTGGGTCTTCGATGCTAATAATATGACCACGGCTATTTTGATTTCTATAGCCGATCATGGATGCCAGTGAAGTAGATTTACCTGCTCCAGTTGCTCCCACAAATAATACTAGCCCGCGCTTAGCCATAGCTATTTCTTTTATAGTTTCAGGTAAACCTAATTGCTCAATTTCTGGTATTCGAGTTTCTATGCGTCGTAGTACCACTCCCGCTAAATTTCTTTGGAAAAAAGCACTGGCACGAAAACGACCCACTCCACTGGCGCTTATGGCAAAGTTGAGTTCTTTATTTTTTTCAAACTCAGTAACTTGTACCGCCGACATCATCCCATAGATAATTTCTTTGGTTTGTTCTGGACTTAAAGGTGTTTTTGTCACCGCATGAATACGACCATGTACTTTCATACTTGGCGGCATTCCAGCAGTAATAAATAAATCCGACGCCGTTTTGTCTACCATTAAGCGTAACAGCTTATCGAGTTCCATTTTATTTCCTCCCCTAAATACTTAGTTTAGGGCTTATAGATATGCTTCAGCATTAAATGTTTAGGTAGCTGTCAACGTTAAAAGTTTTCTGGAGTTTTCGCTTTTTCACGGGCCGCTTCAGGGGTAATAATACCTTTTTGAACCAAGCCCTTTAGGGTTTGATCCATGGTGGTCATACCTATTGAGCTACCGGTTTGAATAGCACTGTACATTTGCGCCACTTTATCTTCACGAATCAGGTTACGAATAGCAGGAGTGCCAATCATAATCTCATGAGCAGCCACTCGACCACCGCCTTTTTTCTTAATAAGGCATTGGGAAATAACACCCTGCAGTGATTCGGACAACATAGAACGCACCATAGATTTTTCTTCTGCTGGAAATACATCCACAATTCTATCAATTGTTTTAGCAGCCGACGTGGTGTGCAAGGTCCCGAATACACAGTGACCAGTTTCGGCGGCGGTTAATGCTAAGCGAATAGTTTCAAGATCTCGCATCTCGCCCACCAGAATAACATCAGGATCTTCACGTAATGCCGAGCGCAGGGCTTCGTTAAAGCCCAGTGTGTCACGATGCACTTCACGTTGGTTAACCAAAGATTTTTTACTTTGGTGTACAAATTCAATAGGATCTTCAACCGTTAATATATGCTTGTGATACGTGTCATTTAAATAATCTACCATGGCCGCTAGGGTGGTAGATTTACCCGAGCCAGTAGGCCCAGTGACTAATACCAAGCCTCTTGGCTTTACAGCTAGATCTTTAAATATCTGCCCCATACCTAGATCATCACAAGTCAAGACCTTAGACGGGATAGTACGAAACACGGCAGCAGCCCCGCGATTTTGGTTAAAGGCATTTACTCGAAAACGCGCCACACCGGGTACTTCGAACGAATAATCGGTCTCTAAAAATTCTTCAAAATCTTTGCGTTGTTTATCGTTCATTATATCGTACACAAGGGCGTGTACTTCTTTATGACTCAGTGCTGGTAAGTTAATACGTCTAACTTCCCCATCCACACGAATCATTGGGGGTAAGCCAGATGAAAGGTGTAAATCTGATGCGCCTTGTTTGGCCGAAAAAGCCAATAATTCAGTAATATCCATTAACTACTACTCCGCTATGCCGTTATGCTTTGATTAGTGTAGTTCAACCTGCAGTCTGTTCATGACATAATGCATTCTTTATATGCCATTGGCATAATTAGTAGGCGAACACCTAAACTTAGTACATAACCACTTTTAGCCTATTTTTATCGTTAGAATTACCAACATTGTAACCAGACCAGAAAATAAAACCATGATCGATTTAGAAACTTGCGACAAATTAACAAGCCGCTTTCTTAGCGTAAGACAAGATATCTTAGAAGCCTGCGCAGATACTGATCAAAATCAGGCTGATGTGTCTCTTTTAGCTGTTTCTAAAAAACACACTATTGATGCTATTAAGCATATTTATAGTCTTGGGCAAACGGCGTTTGGTGAAAACTATGTACAAGAAGGCATAGACAAAGTTCAGGCCTTGTCTGAGCTAAACATAGACTGGCATTTTATCGGGCCCATTCAGTCGAATAAATCGAAAGCCGTTGCTGAGTATTTTGATTGGGTGCACACCGTTGATCGAGAAAAAATTGCATCTCGATTGAATCAGCAACGTCCCATTGATAAATCACCTTTGAATGTTTTAATTCAAGTGAATATTAGCCAGCAAGATAGCAAGTCGGGGGTCAACTTAAACCAGGTAGCGACTTTAGCAAAGTCTATTAGTCAAATGCCCAATCTTTGTTTGCGTGGCCTAATGTGTATTCCCGCTGAACAAGAAACGGGGGCATTAAAAAAAGAATTTCAACAAATGCAACACGCGTTTAAGCAGTTAAAAGGCGAATACCCAAACATTGATACATTATCAATGGGTATGTCTGGAGATTTAACCGCTGCCATAGAATGCGGCAGCACGCTAGTACGTATTGGTACGGCTATTTTTGGCCAACGACAAAGCCAGATAGATAAATAGATACATTATGAATTCATCAAATACATTTTATTTTTAAGGAATATATATGACAACAATTGCATTTATTGGTGCGGGTAATATGGCCAGTGCCATCATGGGCGGATTAATTAATAGCGGCAGCGATCCATTATCTATCTGGGCATGCGACCCTAGCCAAGAAAAACTTAATGACCTAAAGCAAAAGTTTGGCATTCAAGGCACTACAGATAATTCAGAAGCTGTAGCCGTGGCTGATGTGGTAATTCTTGCGGTAAAACCACAAGTAATGGAATTAGTATTAGCCCCTATGCAAGCTGCGCTTCAAGCTAAAAAGCCATTAGTAATTTCTGTTGCTGCTGGTATTAATATTAATAGCCTTGCTGTTTGGTGTGGTGGTGATTTACCAATCGTTCGCTGTATGCCAAATACCCCATCGCTAGTTGGTCAAGGGGCCAGTGGTTTATTTGCTAACCAACACACCTCAGATGATCAAAAGAAAATAAGCGAAGATATTTTAAACGCGGTTGGTATTAGTGTTTGGGTACAAAACGAAGCCGAGTTAAATGCCGTTACCGCTGTTTCTGGCAGTGGCCCAGCATATTATTTTTTATTCATGGAAGCGATGATAAATGCTGGTGAAAAACTGGGCCTAAGTAAAGAGACAGCCACATCGCTTACTCTGAAAACAGCTCTAGGCGCTGCCACAATGGCAAGTGAAAGTGATATTGATCCTGGCCAGTTACGCAAAAATGTAACGTCGCCTAAAGGCACAACCGAACAAGCGGTTAATACTTTTATTGACAATGGCTTAGAAGCTTTAGTTGAAAAAGCACTGACCGCAGCCAGCGATAGAAGTAAGTCTTTAAGTAAAGAATTAGGCATTAAAGACTAATAAATCTGACTAATGTGGCTGATGCTACAGATGCTACATTAGTCACCCCCAATAACCGTATTGGGGGCCTATCTTTTCATTAAATTACAGCACGCTAAATTACTTCCATCAATCCTCTTTCCGCCATCGATACCACCTCGCCATCGCCCACAATAAAGTGATCTAACACTCTTACATCTATGAGCCTTAATGCCTCTGTTAGCTTTAATGTAATGCGCTTGTCGCTATGGCTGGGTTCGGCAATCCCTGACGGATGATTATGAGCAAAAATAACGGCCGCCGCATTGTGTTGCAACACATGCTTTACCACTTCTCTTGGATAAACACTGGCAGCATCTAATGTTCCGTAAAATAAAGGCTGGTAATGAATCAGCCGATTGTGATTGTCCAATAACAAACAACTAAATACCTCGTGCGGCAAGTGTCTTAGCTGACTAGTGAGATAATTTTTAACCGCCTCTGGACTATCAAACCCATCAGGCTTTTCTAAAGTCTGCATCAAGTGACGGCGGCTCATCTCTAACACCGCTTGCAACGAGGTATATTTAGCTGGGCCTAATCCCAAGTGCGCACAAAACTCTTGTTGACTGGATTCAAGTAATGCCCGCAAACCATTAAATTCCTTAAGTAAGTTGCGGGCCAAATCTACGGCGGTTAAACCCTTAATGCCAGTTCTTAAAAAAATAGCCAACAGTTCAGCATCGCTTAAGCTGGCGGCACCCTTAATTATTAACTTCTCTCTTGGACGCTCTTCAGCGGGCCAGTCGGTTATTGCCATAGGGATTCCTTTCAGTGTTTATCTAATTCTCACGGCTCCTGACAAATGTTAATCAGACAGCAGTCCATTACTAATTTTGTTGATATACTGCCAACAGATTTAAGGAGCTATTATGGTTAGGTTAAATAACAAACGAATTTTACTGGGAATTACTGGTGGTATAGCGGCCTATAAGAGTGCCGAGCTGGTTCGAGCCCTTAAAACCGCTGGTGCCGATGTTCGCGTTGTTATGACCGAAGGCGCAAAAGAGTTTATTACTCCATTAACATTACAAGCCCTATCAGGTAATCCTGTGCATCACAGCTTACTCGACCCTGAAGCCGAAGCAGGCATGGGCCATATTGAATTAGCCCGATGGCCTGATTTTATTTTAGTTGCACCCGCCAGCGCTAACTTTATTGCTCGGGTTTGCTCAGGAATGGGCAACGACTTACTCACCACAATCTGCTTGGCCAGCAATACACCCCGCGCCATTGCGCCCGCGATGAATCAAGCAATGTGGGCAGACGAACGCACCCAAGCTAATATAAAAACCTTAACCACCATGAATAAAGTCCAAGTTTGGGGTCCTGATGCAGGCGAACAAGCCTGTGGAGACACTGGTCTAGGCCGCATGATGGAACCAGCTATATTGGCCAGAATGGTATCTGACCAATTTGAATCACAATTATTAAGCGGTAAAACCGTTACCATTACCGCAGGTCCTACCCGCGAAGCTATTGACCCTGTTCGCTTTATCAGTAACCACTCTAGTGGGAAAATGGGGTATGCACTGGCACTGGCCGCTCAAGAAGCAGGTGCTACCGTAAATTTAATAAGTGGCCCAGTTAACCTCGCTACACCAGATCGAGTTAAGCGTTTTAATGTTGAAAGCTGTGCCGACATGCTGTTACAAGTAGAAGCATTACTGGCCGAAACCGATATATTTATTGGCGCAGCGGCTGTGGCCGACTACCGCCCAGTGAATGTTAGTGAGCAAAAAATCAAAAAAAACCAAGACAGTATGCAAATTAATTTAATAAAAAATCCAGATATAATTGCGACTGTAGCGGCTAAAAAAAATAAACCTTTCACAGTAGGGTTTGCTGCTGAAACGCAGGACGTAGTAAATTACGCCAGAGGAAAATTGGAAAATAAAAATCTAGATATGATCGTGGCCAACGATGTAAGCCAAGATGGAATTGGCTTTAACAGCGACCAAAATGCCATCATTATTATCGACAAGCAATCACAAACCGATTTTGCCCAAGCTACTAAATATCAGTTGTCGTGTGATGTCATCAAACATATCGCAAAACTAATCAACTAAATTAATGCATCGCAGCTACAAAATTAGTACATTAATAGTACAAAAATAATGGCTAGTGCAGATAACATAATAAGTGCATACACGAGTAAAATATGAAAAAAAGTTTTCAAGTAAAAGTTTTAGATAAGCGCCTAGGTAACGATATTCCAATGCCTCATTATGGTACAGCAGGTAGCGCTGGACTAGATCTTCGTGCTTGCCTAGAGCAAACTCTAGTGCTTAACCCAGGCGAAACTAAACTAATTCCAACAGGCATGTCTATTTATATTGAAGATACTGGTTTGGCGGCAATGATTTTACCGCGCAGTGGCCTAGGTCATAAACACGGCATTGTATTGGGTAATCTAGTGGGTTTAATCGACAGTGATTATCAAGGCGAACTAATGGTTAGCTGCTGGAACCGTGGCGATAAACCTTTCACTATGGAAATTGGCGAACGCATTGCTCAGTTAATTATAGTACCGGTGATTCAAGCCGAATATAAATTTGTTGAAGAGTTTGAAGCTACCGACCGTGGCGAAGGCGGCTTTGGGTCTACCGGCACAAAATAATCAGTAACACCTTGGACAGTATTTTTTATGATAGATATTGCGACCGAAATTTTTCGTGAATACGACATCCGTGGACAATACCCATGTAAGTTAAGCGAAGCCACGGCACTACTCATCGGTCAGGCGTTAGGCAGTGAAATAATCACAGCCAAACAAAATCGCTGCTACGTAGCATGGGATGGTCGCTTATCTAGCCCTGCTATTAGAGATGCATTAGTCTCTGGATTAACCAGCACAGGCTGTGATGTATATTTAATTGGCGCGGCACCAACGGCTGCGGCCTTTTGGTTAATAAAACAGTCTAAACAAAGCTGTGCTGTTATTACTGGTAGCCACAACCCTAAGCAAGACAATGGCATTAAGATCGCCGTGGCCGGGACTCCCCGAAGTGGCGAAGATATTAAGGTGTTATTATCACGCATTCAAC
The DNA here is from genome assembly GCA_034112325.1 of Bermanella sp. Classification (GTDB taxonomy): domain Bacteria; phylum Pseudomonadota; class Gammaproteobacteria; order Pseudomonadales; family Oceanobacteraceae; genus Bermanella. The sequence goes on from JAWUVO010000016.1 coordinate 15,024, forward strand.
TTAACCTGTTTCATGAAGGAGCGGGAAAAGTTTTTGAAGCGTTTCATCATTTCGATGAATATAAACAACGACTCACTCATTCTATTCAAATAAAACGCCGAATAAAGATTGTACTTGATGCAGGTAATGGCATTGGTGGACCAACGGCTTTGGCGGCTCTAAAAACAATTGGTGTCGACGTTATAGCTATCGCATGTGAAGTAGATGGTAACTTCCCCTTACACCACCCTGACCCAGCAAAAAGTAAAAATCTTAACTGGTTAAAACAAGCAGTGTTAGATAATAAAGCCGACTTTGGAATTGGGCTCGATGGCGACGCCGATCGCATTGGCGTAGTAGATGACAAAGGTAATATGGTATTGCCTGATCGCTTAAGCTTGTTATTTGTTGAAGACATTCTTAAACAGCAACCCAAGTCGACGTTCGTTTTTGATGTGAAATGTACCTCGGTACTTCACGACTTTATTCTTCAGCAAGGTGGCACTCCCCATATGATTGCCACAGGTCATACCAGTATGAAACGTGCCATCAGAATGACCAATGCACCGTTTGCTACCGAATTAAGTGGTCATATTTTATTTAATGACAAACATGGCCTAGGAGTTGATGACGGTATTTATGCCGGATTACGTTTATGCCAATTAATAAGTGAACAAGATTTGTCGTTATCAGAACGTTTGAATAAATTTCCTAATCCTGTTTCTACTGAAGAGATTCAGCTTGAAGTAAAAGAACAAGATAAGTTTTCTATCATGGCATTAATTCAAAGTCATTGTTTCAAGTCTTACGACACCATCACCGTTGATGGTATCCGCGTACAATTTGATCGTGGCTGGGCACTGGTAAGAGCCAGTAATACTACTCCTTGTTTAACACTTCGGTTTGAAGCTGATAACTCTGCGTCATTAAACATAATTCAAAGTACAGTTATGAATGAGCTACATAACATCATTCCCGATTTACCTAACCTGCCTAACATTAATTAATATATCCACCGCTGATACATTTAAGCTAATGCAATTATACGCTCTGAGCGTATAATGAATGCCATCTAATAATTTACTAAACACAATGCGAATTGCTATGCCTTTAACCCGCGATGCCGCCTTTAATGTGGCCCAAGTATTAAGTGAGGCTCTGCCTTACATCCAACGCTTTGTTGGCAAAACCATTGTCGTGAAATATGGCGGCAATGCCATGACCGAAGAGCAGCTAAAAAATAGCTTTGCTCGAGATATGGTTATGCTCAAGCTTATTGGTATTAATCCAATTGTTGTGCATGGCGGTGGCCCGCAAATTGGCGACCTACTTGAACGCCTGAATATTGAAAGCCACTTTGTAAATGGTATGCGTGTTACTAATAGCCAAACCATGGACGTGGTTGAAATGGTTTTGGGCGGCTCGGTTAACAAAGATATTGTCAACCTGATTAATCAAAACGGCGGTCAAGCCATGGGCTTAACGGGTAAAGACGGTCAGCTAATTACCGCTAAAAAGTTAAAAGTTACCCAGCAAACACCTGACATGCAGCAGCCTGAAATCATAGATATTGGTCATGTGGGAGAAGTTGTAAAAATAAATACTAAGGTGTTAGAAATGCTGGCTAATTCTGACATTATTCCCGTTATCGCACCTATTGGTGTGGGGCCTGATGGCGAATCGTATAACATTAACGCCGACCTTGTTGCTGGTAAAGTAGCCGAAGCAGTTAAAGCCGAAAAGTTATTATTGCTAACAAATATTGCTGGCTTAATGGACAAAAACGGCGAGATCTTAACTGGCTTGAACACAGAGCAAGTAAACGCATTAATCGCAGACGGTACAATTTATGGCGGAATGTTACCTAAAATTCAATGTGCCCTAGATGCCGTACATGGAGGCGTAAGCAGCGCTCACATTATTGATGGTCGAGTCGATCACAGCACCATGTTAGAAATTTTTACCGACGAAGGTGTTGGAACGTTAATCACTAATAATTAATGAGTAATATTTAATAGGTAATAACTACTCCACCCAACGGCTAAAACAATATCATCATGTGTTTTGGCCGTCTTCATAGCCAATATCATTAGAAAAACCCTAAGGATATTAGCTTAATTAAAACCAGATCACGAAACAGAGCAATTTTGATTGCAGCCTTCGCAAGCTAGCATTAGGATGTTGCCTATCATTGATCCAAATAAGACTCTTATGACGGAACAAAAACCATCACGTAAACAGCAAATCCTTCATGCTCTTGCACATATGTTGGAAATGAACCCAGGTGCTCGCATTACCACTGCCAGCCTTGCAAAAGAAGTGGGCGTAAGTGAAGCCGCTTTGTATCGACATTTCCCTAGTAAAGCGAAAATGTTTGAAGGTTTAATTGAATTTATTGAAGCGACTATTTTTACTCGCATCAATCGAATTCGTTCAGAGCAAGAACTGACATTACTGCGCATAGAGCAATCTATGACGTTAATTCTTACATTTGCAGAAAAGAATCCTGGCATGTGCCGCTTACTAACCGGCGATGCTCTATCGGGCGAAACTGAACGCTTACGTGCCCGTATTGCGCAGTTTTTTGATCGTCTAGAGACTCAGTTTAAACAAATATTGCGTGAAGCAGAGCTGCGTGACGAAAAAAGCTCAGCTATCGATGAAGGGGCTATGGCTAATTTACTGCTAGCTTTGGTTGAAGGCCGTATTCGTCAGTATGTGCGTTCAGAGTTTAAGTATAAGCCTTTAGAGAATTGGTCTGCTCAATGGCAGTTCCTATCAAAAAGCATATTATGTGAAGTTGAGCTAGCTTAACCTAGGCTTCTGTTAACTTGCGTAGCACTGTTTAATTAACTGCCCATAAAAAAACCAGAGCTTGCTCTGGTTTTTTTATTTCAGCTTACTGCGTATACCGTAATTAAATTCCGTAGCGCTCGCGGTACGCTTTAATAGCCGTAAAGTGTTGTTTAAACTCTTCCTTCTCGGCCACATATTGCATAACTTGCTCAAGCGTAACAATACTAATAACTGGGATTCCATAGTCTCTTTCAACTTCTTGAATCGCCGATAGTTCACCCTTGCCTTTCTCTTGACGATCTAACGCGATAATCACACCCGCTGAATCGGCCCCTTGATGCTCTTCTAGTAAAGCCATAACCTCGCGAATCGCGGTGCCCGCGGTAATCACGTCATCAATTATTAATACTTTACCTAATAGCGGCGCACCCACTAAAGTGCCGCCCTCGCCATGTGCTTTTTTCTCTTTTCTGTTATAGGTGTAAGGCGTGTCACGGTCGTATTCTTGTGACAAAGCCATAGCTGTTGTCGCTGATAGCGGAATTCCTTTGTAAGCAGGTCCGAACAGTACGTCCATTTCTATCCCTGAATTAACAATCGCGGCGGCGTAGCTTTTAGCTAAAGTGGCCATAGCCTTGCCACTATTAAATAATCCAGCGTTAAAAAAATAAGGGCTAATACGCCCTGACTTTAACTCAAACTCGCCAAATTTAAGTACACCTTGCTCAATGGCAAATTCGATAAACGCTTTTTGATAATCTTGCATTGGGGCAACCATATATAACTAAGCTCTAAAAAAAGGGTAACGCCGTAGCCAAGGTTCGCCAATATGAAGATTAAATGGTCGATCTCAGCTA
>JAWUVO010000017.1:0-12032 GCA_034112325.1 Bermanella sp.
ATTGCGAATACTGGACCAATACCCATTTCGTTTGGCTCACAACCTGCCACCGCCATACCACGATAAATACCAAGCGGGCTAAGTCCACGTTGTTCAGCTAGCTTGCGGTCCATCATCACTACGGCAGCCGCACCATCTGAAAGTTGTGATGCGTTACCACCGGTAATAGCACCGTTTTCGCGAACGGCTTTAAGACCAGACAAACCTTCTAATGTAGTAGACGGGCGGTTGCCTTCGTCTTTACTTAACGTCACTTGTTGCTCGCTGATTGCGCCAGTTTCGCGATCTTGAACCATTTTAATGGTGCTTACAGGTACAATTTCATCATCAAACTTACCCGCTTCTTGAGCTGCAGCTGTACGCATTTGTGATTCAAGTGCGTATTCATCCATTTGCTCACGGCTAATGCCATATTTTTTTCCCACTAACTCAGCGGTATCTAACATTGGCATATAAATATCTGGGGCGGCGGCTAATGCCATTGGATCTTTTGCGCGAAACATATTCATTTTATCGTTTTGAACCAAGCTGATTGATTCACAACCGCCTGCTAAAACAATCGGCGCACCGTCGACTATAATTTGTTTAGCCGCTGTGGCTATAGACATTACACCTGACGAGCATTGGCGATCTAAACTCATTCCAGAAACAGTCACAGGAAGTCCACCAGCAAGCGCTACTTGACGTGCAAAGTTGCCTCCTTGGGTGCCTTGTTGAAGAGCTGCACCAAATATAACGTCATCAATTTCTTGTGGGTCAATACCTGAGCGTTGCACCGCAGCCTTAACTGCAAATGAAGATAAAGAAGGGGCTTCTAAGTTGTTAAATGCACCTCGGTAAGCTTTGCCAATAGGGGTACGAGCAACGGAAACAATTACGGCTTCTTTCATAGCGAACTCTCTTTAGACTTCAAGTAAGTCATAGCTTTAGTTAAAAATTTCTCACCTTGGTTAGAACCAGCAGTATATTCATCTTGCTGACTTGTATCATTAATTCGGCTATAAGCTGCCTGAACGCCTTCTGGGGTTTGTTCTTCTGGTGGTAAGAAAACACCCTCAGTTTCAAACAAACGAGTAGATGAATAACCACCTGCACCAGCGGCTAAAATCAAACGATTTGGAGAGTCTTTGTGCACAAGTGTCAATGCGCCTGCGGTAACAGCTTCAGGTACAAGCATGTCTAAGACTTCTTTAGGCATTAAATCTTCGGTCATTCTAGTGGCCGCTGTTGGGGCTAAAGCATTCACTCGAATGTCGTTTTTATGACCTTCAATTACTAACGTATTCATTAAACCGATAACCGCCATTTTGGCTGCACCGTAGTTTGCCTGACCAAAGTTTCCGTACAAACCAGAAGACGAGGTTGTCATAAGAATACGGCCATAGTTTTGCTCGCGCATAATGCCCCATACAGCTTTTGTACAATTAACAGAACCCATTACATGAACATCTAAAACTAATTTAAAATCATCAAGTTCCATTTTAGCAAAAGTTTTATCACGAAGAATGCCAGCGTTATTAATTAATATATCAACGCGCCCCCATTTCTCCATGGTTTGCTTAACCATATCTTCAACTTCTTCAAATTTTGCAACGTTAGCGCCATGGGCAAATGCGTCGCCGCCATTTGCTTTTATTAGAGCCACAACTTCGTCAGCAGCAGCAGAAGATGCGCCACTGCCGTCGCGTGCGCCACCTAAATCGTTAACCACAACTTTTGCACCGCGTTTAGCAAGTTCTAACGCGTGTGAACGACCTAAGCCATTACCAGAACCCGTAACAATTGCAACTTGACCTTCAAAACTAATCGACATGTATTATCTCCTATTTAATCTAAAAAAATTTATTTAACCATTTGCATGGTAATCCACAGTGCCTTAAGAGCGGGTCTTTCTGAACCCTCAATCTCTACAGTGACTTCTGTGGTTAACATGAATTGACCAGGTTTTTTTTCTACGGCCTCAATTAATTTAGCCGTGCCGCGAATTTTACTGTTAACTTTTACTGGAGAGATAAAGCGTACTTTATCAAAACCATAGTTAACACCCATGTAAACACCTTGAATCATGGTGCCAAAACTTTCGGCAAAGTAAGACAGCATAGACAAACTTAAAAATCCGTGGGCAATGGTCGAACCAAATTGGGTTTCAGCAGCGGCCTTAGGATCAACATGAATAAATTGATGATCTAATGTACAGTCTGCAAATTGATCAATTTGCTCTTGTTTTACTTCAAACCAATCTGTTGTGTGGGTCTGTGTGTTCACCACACTTTGAAGGTCTTCACGAATAACAGTATGCATAAGTTTCTCCTTAAAACCAGTCGGCTTGCATGTCAAAACTAGTGCTGTCGATATCTTTAACTAAAGCGGCCCAGTTATTAATTTTTGGTAATTCGCTTCTAAAGAAATACTGCATGGCTTGTAATTTACCACGATAGAATTTTTCGTCATCAGCGTGTGGTGATTTTTCTAACGCAGCTTGTGCCACCATGCCTTGTTTTAGCCATAACCAAGAAATTACAATGTGTCCAAATAAGTCTAAGTAAGCAACTGAGTTAGAAAACACTAAGTCATGATCTTGTGTTTGAGTTGCAGCCATAACGGTATTGGTGGTGTCTTTTAATGTGGCAACGGCAGCGGTTAATGCAGCAGAAAATTCTTTCAGGCTTTCAGTCCCTTCTGCTTTTTTAGCCGTAGTAATAATTTCAGTTAGCATAGCGCCATAACCAGCAAAGTTTTTCATTGGAACTTTACGACCCAATAAATCTAACGATTGAATGCCTGTAGTGCCTTCATGAATTGGATTTAAACGGTTGTCACGGTAAAACATTTCTACCGGGTATTCACTGGTGTAGCCATGGCCACCTAAAACTTGAATAGCTAAATCATTGGCTTTAGGACCATATACAGACGGCCAAGTTTTAATGATAGGTGTTAAAAAATCTAGCAGTAGGTGAGCCTTAGCACGTTCTTCTTCTGTGGGGGCTGTTTTTTCATCATCGGCTAGCTGGCTACCAAATAAACACAATGCGTATGCACCTTCAGCATAGGCTTTTTGGGTAATAAGCATGCGACGAACATCAGGGTGCTCAATAATATTAACTGGCTTAGACTCAGGATCTTTATTTGATAACAAGCGGCCTTGTGGACGGTCTTTGGCGTAGTCTAAAGAATACTGGTAACCCGTTAGTGCGGTGATGGCTGCGCCGGTACCTACCATAATGCGTGCTTCGTTCATCATGTGGAACATGTAAAACAGACCTTTACCTTCTTCGCCCACTAAATAGCCTTTGGCGCCGCCTTTCTCGCCAAAACTTAACGCACAAGAGGTGTGGCCACGACCACCCATTTTATGGAATAAGCCTGCAAGGTTTACATCGTTATGCTCGCCTACAGAGCCGTCTTCGTTTACTAAGAATTTAGGTACGATGAAAAGTGATACGCCTTTAATGCCTTTTGGGGCGCCTTTTACTCGGGCTAATACCAAGTGAACAATATTGTCAGATAAATCGTGATCGCCGCCACTAATATAAATTTTGTTACCTGAAATTAGGTAGTCACCATCGTCTGTTGGTGTCGCCGATGTAATCAGGTCAGCAAGGCCCGACCCTGCGCTTGGCTCGGTCATGGCCATGGTGCCATAAAAACGGCCAGCGCGTTGTGGGGCTACCCATTTTTCAACTTGCTCTGGTGTGCCATAGGCTTCAATTAAATTACAGTTTGCATTGGTTAGCGCTAAATAGCCGGTTGTGGTACTGGCCACGGCCGAAATATAGGCTGACGCTGCGCTGGTGACAATTAAAGGCAACTGCATACCGCCCATTTCATAATCAGATGCAGGTGCTAGTAACCCAGCGTCTACAACCGCATCTAAAGCAGGCTTTATTTCTGGCAGCATGGTTACTTTTGTGCCGTCAAAAGTAGGTTCGTTAGCATCTACTTTTTGGCGTATCGGTAAAAAATGCTTTTCAGCAATAGTCTTTGCTGTGGCAATGGCTGCAGAGTAAGTTTCACGGCTGTGATCTTGGTAACGGGGACGCGTAGTTAGGCCCTCGGCATCAAACAGTTCATAAAGCATAAATTCTAAATCACGTTCACTGACGATTTGCGCTGGCATAAGCCTACCTCTAATTTATTGAGCAATAGTTATTAGTTAGATTAAGGGTATTAGTCTGCAAAAAAAACCAGCAACGTACCATGACGTACTAGGTCATATATTGACTCGAAGTAAATTTTTCATGCATTAACAGCTTGGGGATACTGATTAAGGGAGCGATTTAATATTTCAAAAGCCGTTATGTACTGCCATAACTGGGTTAATACCCAAGATAGGTGGCTTAATTGGCCATTGATAATTGTGTGTGGCTAATACTGACTATTTAAGGCGTTAATTGGCCTAATTGAACATCGCGAAAATAGAGCGTTTAAACATACTATGAGACTTGTATTACACCGTTGTAAAACCGTGGTTACACACTTTTAACCCCCATCATTCACCGGAGAATGATGGGGGTTTTTTATGCATTGATTTAACTACTGTTAGTAAACCAGTAATGGATGCTTAAGTTCGCAGTCTATATTTTTTGAGAGATCTAGTTCAGGATTTTCTGGATAAAGTGTATTGATGATTAGTCTTGGTTCAGACACAAATGAAGTGGGTCCTAGCGCCCCTACCATTTGGCTTACACTGTAAAAGTTTTGCTGAACATGATTAATGTCCATTTGCACTTTAAAGCTCGCTTGGGGTTCTAAATTAGCCGCTCGTTGCTGCCAGTCGTTAGGGACATCGGGTAACGCTAATAAGGCATCAAACATTCCTTGATAGTTTGAGTCTTGACTTAACAGCGATTCTTGCTTCATAGCCATTAATATAAGCGCTAAGGTATTCTTTTTTACCTCTGACGTGGTGTGGTTATGTTGGTGGGAAAATAGAAATTCATAATGATTTACAGCTGAGTCTAAATCTTGCTTAGAAACCAGTTTGCCATGAAACGCCACCCAGCCTTTATTCACCATTAATAGCTTGCCATATCTGTCCATTAACGCAGCAGGAAAAGGGTCCATTGCTTTTAGCGTTAAAATCATCGCATTACGCAGCCAGCTGAACTTAGGGTCATGAAAATCAACCGCTTTTGCGGCTGGTAAATATCCCGCTGCCAACTGTAGGTAACACGAGTCTCTTTCGCCTAATTGTAAAACCTCAGATAACTTGTCGATGATCATGCGGCTAGGGTGGGACTTGCCATTCTCTAAACAGCTAATGTGTCTAGTCGACGACTCTGCGTTCAGTGCCAGTGCCTCTTGACTTAAGCCATGAATGTTACGCCAAAATTTTAATAGAGGACCAAAGCTAGAGGGCATCTCGTTAGAGGAGTCTTTCATGTATAGCGCCCTGTTATATTATAAAAATGAATGCTCGTATCGGCCAACGTATGTGTACTGTAATGGTTGGCGTAAATCAACGGTGTGTATCTTAGCAAAAATAATATTAATAAACATCGCATAATAATGGTAACTAAAAAGTATTAGTAATAGTGCCCGTATAAACATTTATAAAAGCTTACCCAGTTCCTAATACAGCACTTTAGATTTTATAACCGGTTATATATGCGTATAAACCCCATAATTTATATCCCCTTCTCTCTTAAAGACCTTCATTTTCACACATAGTGTATTACTACCTAGCGCTATTTTAATTGCTCAATAAACGGCTTTTTAAAATTGGCACTTACCGGTATCAAGATTAGCATTAGATTTTTATTGTTAATCACGTTAAGCGAATAATAAAAATAAATAAGGCGTTTTCTATGACTAAAAATACCAAACATTTCGCCCTTAATCGAAAAACCTATTTAGCAATGACGTTGCCCTTATTGATGGCAGCTCAAGCTCAATCAATTGAATTTAAAATGGGAGAAGCTACCACTACTTTAGACACGCAGCTTTCAATCGGCTCTAGTTGGCGTGTAGAAAACGCCGACAATACTAAGGTTGGAGTCAGTAACGTAGACTCTACCGACGACGATGGTAATCGTAACTATAAAAAAGGCGATGCATTTTCACAAATTTTTAAAGGCAGTCACGACCTCCATATAAAATATCAAAATATAGGAGTTTTTTTACGCGGTAAATATTGGTACGACTCTGCAATTGAAAACAACAGCGTTGATTTTGGTCATGGTCCTACAGCCACAGTGAATGCTGGTTTTGTGCCGCCAGCTGGTTTACAAACGGGTGTTAATTACAATGCTAATAAAAAGTTAGACGACTCTGACTTTGATGACTTATCAAAAGGTTCTGGGGCTACCTTATTAGATGCTTTTGTTTATGGTCAGTTTGATCTCGGTGAAATACCGTTAGATGTACGTTTAGGTCAACAGGTGATTAGTTGGGGAGAAAGCACTTTTATTATTGGTGGGATAAATACTATTAACCCAGTTGATTTATCGGCTTTTAGGCGTCCAGGAGCTGAAATAAAAGAAGGCTTACTACCTGTGGGGATGGTTTATGCGAACGTTGGTTTAACCTATAACCTAAATGCGGAAGTATTTTATAAATACGAATACCAAAACACTATTGTTGATGGATGCGGTACTTATTTCTCGACTTCGGATGTAGCAGCACAAGGGTGTAATACTCAGGTTATTGCTGGCGGCGTATATAGCCTTACAAAAGATCAATCAGGTGTCAAAGCACCTTCAGACGATGGGCAATATGGTTTTGCTTTGCGCTATTATGCTGAAGACATTGGTGCTGAATTTGGTCTTTACGCCATGAACAATCATAGTACTTCACCTATCTATAATGTTTATGCTGATACGGCTAACGATTTCTCTTCTGCTGGTTTTGGTGCGCCGGCTGATAGTTATATTCCTTTTCATGCTGGTGATACAGATGGGGGCATAACAAATGCCATTACCATGGGACGAATTATAGGGACAAGTTTTGCGTTGTCTTATCCCGAAGACAACCAGCTTGTGGGTATTAGTTTCTCTACCAACGTGGCAGGCATAGCGTGGTCGGGGGAAATAAGTCATAAGATAGACTCCCCTGTTGCGATTAATACTTCCCAGGTTGCTTCTGCAGTACTTGCTCGTGGTACTACGGCAGACATAAACAAAGCAGCCGCGTATTTAGAAATATATGGATCTACTTCTCCATCTATTCCTAATCCTGCGGGTGCGGCATCGCCAATTGCTGGTGACCTAGTTAAAGGTTATCGCGAATTTGATATCACCCAAGTTCAGACCACTCTCATCAATACTTTTAACAATATTGCTGGTGCTAGCCAAGTGGCGATTATAGGTGAAGTGGGTGCGCAGTTTATTCATAACTTTGACAAGGTACTTCGCTATGGTCGAGCGCCTTTTTTCGGCGAACCAACTTTAGCAGCCAACGAAGACTCTGATAGCTTTACCACCGAATCTTCATTTGGTTACCGCGCTAGAGCAAGTGCTACCTATAATAATGTATTTTCAGGCATAGACGTTACTCCTACGGTGAGTTGGGCACATGATGTGTCGGGTACTTCTGCGGGTCCTGGTGGTCCGTTTTTAGAAGGTAATCAAACGTTGGGGTTATCGGTAAAAGCTAAATACCTAGAGCGTTACAGTGCAAGCTTGGCTTATACCATGTATGAAGGCGGCGATTACTCTTTAACGGGTGATCGAGATTTTGTTTCTGCCAGCGTAGACGTTCAGTTTTAATTCGTAGTAAGTAAATATAAAAATAACTATACGCGCCAGAGTTATCGACTGGTGCAATAAAGGTGAATAAATAATGAAAAAATATATTCTTATAATATCAGTCATGGTGCTTACCATGGTCAGTACTGGAACGTTTGCAAAAGTTTCCATGGAAGAGGCTGCTAAGTTAGGTAACGAATTAACCGCCATGGGTGCGGTGTCAGCTGGTAACGAAGCCGGTACCATTCCTGCATACACAGGTGGTTTTGCTACTGACCCGTCGGCCGATCCCTTTAACAACCCAACGGCGCGAAAAATTGCAGCTGAAGCGCCGTTATTTATTATTACCGCTAAAAACTTAGAGCAGTACAAAGCCAATTTATCCAATGGACAAATTGCTATGTTCAAAAAGTACCCTAAAACCTACACCATGCCAGTGTATAAAACTTTGCGCTCAGCCGTATTTCCTAAAAATATTCAAGCCAAGGCCAAAAAGAATGCCACCTCGACGACATTAGTGGCGGGTGGAAACGGTCTAAATAATTTTGATGAAACGCTCCCTTTTGTTATACCAAAAAATGGTATGGAAATTATTTGGAATCATATTACTCGTTATAAAGGTGGTTCGATTGAACGTAATGGTGCGCAATTAAATGTTCAAGTGGATGGCTCATTTGTGCCGGTAAAAATTAACGCAATATTTACCGTTCCTCATTACCTTGTTAACGGTTTTGATGCAGAAAAAGATACGAATATATTATTCTACTATATGCAGCAAGTTGTAGAGCCGGCCCGATTAAGCGGTAATGTATTACTGGTGCATGAAACAATTGATCAGGTTAAGCAGCCCCGTTTAGCTTGGACTTATAATGCAGGCCAGCGCCGAGTTCGTCGTGCACCTCAAGTAGCATATGATGCACCCGCTCAAGCATCGGGTGGCCTTCGTACATCTGATCAAATTGATATGTATAACGGCGCACCTAATAAATACGACTGGAAACTGATCGGTAAAAAAGAAATGTACATTCCTTATAACACCTATAAGATTAGCGACACCAGTTTAAAATATACTGACATTGTAAATGCTGGCCATATGGATCAATCGTATGCTCGTTATGAGTTGCATCGCGTTTGGGAGGTTGAAGCAACTCTTAAAACTGGTGAGCGTCATATATATGGGAAGCGTACATTTTATATAGACGAAGATTCTTGGCAGGTGTCCATTACCGATCATTACGATACACGTGGCAATCTATGGCGTTTAGCCGAGGGTCATATGATTCAATTTATTAATGCTAACACCCCTTGGTACGCCTTGTTATTAAGCTATGATTTATTATCAGGTCGTTATGTTGCCGAGTTAAATAATGAGGAAGAAGATTCTTTTGTATTTGGAAAAGAGGTACAGCACAAAGACTTCACGGCTTCAGCATTGCGTCGACAAGGTATTAAGTAGCGACTTTATAAGCTTTTATTAACTGGAGTAATCCAAGAAATAATCCAGTTATTAAATTTTATTAAGCCAACAAGCGTATACTTGTTGGCTTTTTTTATGGGAATAGTTTTTTCGATAGGAAACATATTAAATATTTTTATGCTGCCATTTTCCAGAGCGAAAATACCACAACATAAATACCGCTTTAATACCAAAGTCTACCGCGGTCAGTGTAAACATCCACTCAATACTGATGCCATAATCTAAAAATACAAAGGGTAAAATAAAGCGTACTAACAGTAAGCTAATTATACCAACTTTTAATGGAAACATAGTTTCGCCAGCGCCACGAATAGCGCCACCTAAGGCAAAGTCGGTGGCAATTAGTGGCATGGCAATAGCAACCACTTTAAAAAATAACGCGGTATATTGCTGTGTGTCTGGATTGTCAGTTAATAACTGAGCTAATTGATGATTAAAAATGAAAAAAATCAAACCAGCTACCGATAAAAATGCTAAACATAAGCGCCAGCCAAACCAACCAAATTTTTTCGCTATATCGGGTTCACCTCGCCCTAAGTACTGGCCAACAATAACGGCTGATGCGGTAGAAAACCCCAGCGATACAAAAATTATAAAGGTTAAAATATTCAAGCCTAGACCATAAGCGGCTAAAACATTATTTCCATATTGAGCAATCGCCATCATGTAGACTAAAAAGCCAACATTCATTAATGTTTGCTCTATAGCACTGGGCATGGCTACTCGCATTAACCGGTTGGTTTTTATTCGAAGGGCGTGGAAGTCTGGGTATGGAATTTTTAATCGGCCTAGTCGCCATACAATCGTATAAACAAGCAAAGATAAAATTGAGCCTAAAATTCCACCAATGGCCAGTCCTTCTACGCCTAAATTTGGCATTCCCCACAGCCCATGACTTAATACAATGCAACCTACCGCATTACCTACTCCGCTAATAATGGATAAAATTAATGGGTTAATGCCATCGCCACTGCCTCGCATAGAGCTACTTAATACAATGTTAAGTGCATAAATAGGATTAAATATACATACCCAGCGAATTAGATTTGTGGCCAGTTGTTTGGTTTCGCCGCTTAGCTCAAAGTAACCTGCTAAGTCAGCAGCCCAGAAATAACATGCGGCTCCCATTAATGAAGAGACAGCCAAGCCTACCAACATAGCGCTTTGAACTGTTTGCCCTGCTTTTTGTAATTCATTAGAGCCAATACTGCGTGCAACCAACGCAGACACGCCGGTAGACAAGCCAAATAAAGCAGCTTGTAAAACAAAAAATACTCGCTGACTTACCGATACCGCAGCCGTTGCGTCGGTGCCAAAGTCGGCGGCAATCACAATTTGAACTAAACCAATACTGGCAAGCAATATATTAGAAAGAGTGATTGGCCAAGCCAATGCCCAAATACTAGGGGGTATGTTATTTTTAATTATTGTCATAAATCGAGCTATTCTCGCCTGACTAATAAAGATCCGTCTATATGGAGATCTCGCTGCGGGAACGCGATAGAAATATTATTCTCACGAAATAATTCTTCTATGCGAAAACGTAGGTCGCTGCGCACAGATTTTAAATTACGTTCTGCAATGGCATTCACCCAAATATTTAAGTCAAAAATTAACGCGCTGTCACCAAAATCCTCAAAAAAACAGGCAGGCGCTGGATCCTTTAAAACATGCTCATATTCATTGGCTACTTGTAACATAAGTTCCCGCGCTAATTTAACTTCAGAGCCATAAGCTATACCAACCCTAACAGTAGTTCGTGTTAAGCGATCTACCAGCGTCCAGTTAGTCACAACATTTTCAAGTAAGTAGCTATTTGGTATAAGCATATGAACACCGTCTACTCGTTTAATTCTTGTCGAACGGGTATTAATTGATTCTACGGTACCTTTTACATCACAAATTTCTAAAAAATCACCAATACGAATAGGGCGTTCCCACATTAATATCCAGCCACTAATAAAATTATTAATAATATTTTGGGCACCAAAACCAACCCCAATTGCTACCGCACCAGAAATAAACGCAAAGGCCGTAAGGGGGACATTTAAAATGTCTAGACTGCAAATAAACAGTACACCAATAATTACTACGATATAGGTTCGCGACAGCATTTGAGCAAGGTCAGGGTTTACTTTACGCTTGCTCATTTGCTGCTCTAAATAGCGAATGCTCCAGCGGATAAAGATAATGCCAGCAATTAAAAAACCAATAATATAAAAAATGCCACCTATGGATATAGAGTTTTCACCAACTTTTATGGTGACGTCTAAAAAATTAATTATCTTATCCATCTGCATTACCTTTGATCAAGTTGTACCCACTATAATTATAAAACCTGTTTTATACCCGCTAAATATTTCAATTAAGTAATTTTACTTGTTTATAAAAGCCTATACTCTATTAAAAAACGCGCCATCATTATTCGAATATACTACAAGCCGTTATTCACATTGACATTGGCTCTAATACTTTAGCTTAAAAGTAGCTTTAGTAATCTGTTAGGATTTTAATCATAGACAGGAGAATAAATATGAAAGCATTTCAGTTTAGCACCACTAAAACTATTATCAGTGAGCCAGGTTCTATCCAGCGTTTGGCCGAAATATGTGAATCACAAGGCATCAAAACACCGTTTGTAGTTACCGATGGTGGCATAGTTGCTTGTGGTTTGATGGATGTATTAAAACAAGCGCTGGCAAGCAGTAATTTAGATATAGCGTATTTTACAGATGTAGTCGCCGATCCCGCTGAAGATATAGTTTTGTCGGCGGTAGACGCAGCCGTGTCTCATAAAGCAGATGGCATAATTGGGTTTGGCGGAGGCAGTTCAATGGATACCGCAAAACTAGTGGCGTTACTTGCTAATA
>JAWUVO010000018.1:0-9904 GCA_034112325.1 Bermanella sp.
GGACTGTAGTGGTCAAATAAATCTGGCCATAGTTTAAGAGGCTTTCCAGTAGATCCTTTTAACCTCATTAGGACTCATTCTATTATTATTCAGGTGTGGCCTCGTACAACTATAATAACTAAGAATATAATTTGTTATTGATCGCTCTGCTTTATTTTGAGCGAAGGGGTCAAGCAACTCGGAACATCGGATCGGACTGCGACTCAAAACGTAGAATCAAGATTGACAGGGCCGATGCGAATACATCAAATCGTAAAACAGAATCGCTCAATGCGATTCGAAAATCTCCTTCACAATATTACCTCGTAAAGCTTGCTACAGGCGTATCATCACCTGAACTAGAAAACTGTAAAGGGTATATATGGTTATGTATTAATGTGAGAGCCAAGTGAAGATAAAAGGTGTCTTTCTGTTTAAGTGGAATTTTTCTCTGTTGACATCTTTTGCTCTAAAATAATAAACCCGATAACATTTAACTGTAACGGGTTTTTTATCTATTATTTAATGTTTATGAATTCTGCTGTACAGAGCGGGTAATACATACAGAGTAAGCAGTGTTGATGAAATTATACCGCCAATAACAACTGTGGCTAATGGCCGTTGGACTTCTGCACCAAGGCCAGCGTTAATAGCCATGGGAATGAATCCTAGGCTGGCCACTAAAGCCGTCATTAATACCGGTCTTAACCTTGAGCTTGCGCCAGTTATAACCGCTTCAATAATGGGCATGTGCTGTTCTTTAAGTGCTTTAATAAATGTGAGCATGACGACCCCATTTAAAACTGCAATTCCAGACAGTGCAATAAAGCCAACAGCCGCTGATATTGATAAAGGTATATCACGCAACCACAGCGCAAAAATACCACCTGTTAGTGCCAGCGGTACACCAGTAAAAATTATTAGTGCATCTTTAAGAGAATTAAAAACTGTACACAGTAAGCCTAAAATTAGCAGTAAAGTGATTGGAATAACGATGCTTAGTCTTTGCGATGCACTTTGAAGCTGCTCAAATGTACCGCCATATTCTAGCCAATACCCTACCGGTAATTTTAGCGTGTCTAGGCTAGCTTGAGAGTCCTTTATGAAAGAGCCTAAGTCACGTCCAGTAACATTTGCAGTCACCACCACATTACGTTTTGCAGACTGGCGGTTGATTTGATTAGGGCCATTTATAATACTAAGTTCAGCCACTTCTCCCAGAGGCACAAAATTTAATTCACTATTACCTAAAGATGAATTATTCAGTGGTGCAAAGATAGGAATATTAGATAGCGCTTTAATATCAGTCCTGGCTGATTGGTCCAAACGAAGTACTATCTTAAAGCGTTTATCACCTTCATAAATTAATCCGGCTTGAGTGCCACTAACAGCATGTTGTAAAGCTTGCTGGATATCTGAAATATTTAATCCAATTAAAGCTAAATGTTCTCGTTGAGGTTCAACAGAAATCATTGGCAAGCCTAGATTTTGCTCCGCCCTTACATCTGTAGCACCTGCAATTTTCGCTATAATATTTTTAACTTTCTCGGCCTGTAATGCTAATACTTCTAGGTCATCGCCATAAATCCTAATAGCCACATCGCTTCTTACGCCTGCGATCAGTTCGTTAAAGCGCATTTCGATAGGTTGAGTAAATTCATATTTGTTACCAGGTATTTTTTCAACTTTTTCTCTAATGTCATTAATCAGCTGTTGTCGACTCTTGTTTGGGTCGGGCCATTGATCGATCTCTTTTAATATCAAAAATGTGTCGGCTACATTTGGTGGCATTGGGTCGGTAGCAATTTCAGGGGTGCCAATTTTAGAAAACACATGCTTCACCTCTGGAAATTCAGCGATAGATTTTTCTAATTGTCTTTGCATTAACGTAGATTGCTCAAGCCCTGTACCAGGTATACGCATAGCATGCATGGCTATATCGTGCTCATTTAACTTAGGCAAAAATTCACTGCCCAACTTAGTTGCTTGAAATACGCTGGCGATAATTAATAAACATGAAATAGTAATAATCGCGGTACTGTATTTTAATGATTTTCTAAGTGTTTTTTGATAAAAACTTTGTATTTTATTTAATACTTTATTTTCTTTTTCAATTACCGAGCCAGTAAATGTAATGGCTATCATGGCGGGTACAAAGGTAATAGAGAAAATTAACGCACCCAGTAATGCAGCTATTACAGTGAATGCCATTGGATGAAACATTTTATTTTCTACACCCGTCAGTGTGAAAATAGGCAGGTATACCAGCATAATAATTAGGATGCCAAATACCGCTGGATTTAAAACCTCCTGTGTACTTTTAATCGTTTCGCTTAATCTTTCTTGTAAAGTCAAATTACGAGAAACTGATTTTTGAAGTAGGCTTAAACGTTTTAAGCAGTTATCAACTACAATAACGGCTCCGTCTACAATCAAACCAAAATCGATAGCGCCTAAACTCATTAAGTTACCAGACACTCTATTATGACTCATACCGGTAACGGCAAACAGCATACTTAAAGGAATGACTAATGCTGCGATAATAGCGGCTTTTATATTCCCTAATAAAAGAAATAAAACCACGATCACTAAGATAGCTCCTTCTAAAAGATTGTTTGTTACAGTGCTAAGGGTTTTATTGACTAATGTCGTTCGATTATATAAAGGCAGGGTTACAACTCCTTCCGGCAGACTTTTATTTATTTTAATTAAAGCGCTTGATACATTTTTTGAAACGGTTCTAGAGTTTTCACCTAGTAGCATAAATACCGTACCCAATACCGTTTCTTCACCGTTATAGGTAGCCGATCCAGAGCGCAGCTGTTTGCCAAAGTCGACGTTAGCCACATCTTTTAAACGAATAGGAGATGAGTCCCGTTTAGTGATAATAATATTTTCAATGTCGGATATTGTTTTTAGTTGCCCAGTAGAGCGCAGTAACCATTGCTCACCATTACGCTCAATAAAACCAGCCCCCGCATTTTGATTATTATTATTTAGAGCATATAAAATATCGGCTATGGTAATTTTATAAGCTAATAGTTTGCCGGTTATTGGGGATACCTGATATTCACGTTGGTAACCGCCAATACTATTAATCTCAGTAACACCCTTAACTTTTACAAGTTGTGGTTTAATTATCCAATCTTGAATTGTCCGTAAGTCTTCTAAGCTATATACAGAACCGTCAGGCTTGCGGGCATTATTATCCGCTTTAATTGCATAGGTAAAAATTTCACCAAGGCCACTGGCAACAGGCCCCATTTCTGGATTTATATCATTAGGGAGGTCGGTTTTAATATTCTGTATACGCTGATTAATTTGTTGGCGTGCCCAATAGATATCGGTGCCGTCATTAAAAATAACAGTTACTTGAGATAGTCCATATCGTGATAATGATCGGGTATAATCAAGATTAGGCAAACCTGCCATAGCGTTTTCAACAATGTAGGTGATGCGCTGTTCTGTTTCTAGTGGAGAGTAGCCACTAGCTTGAGTATTGATTTGAACTTGTACATTGGTAATGTCTGGTACTGCATCAATAGGGAGATGCTTAGCATGATATAAGCCGTAAAGAGCTATAAGTAATGTAATACTTATAATTAGCCAGCGTCTTTCTACAGCAAAGGTTGTAATATAATTCAACATTTTAGGTATCCTTTTCCTTTACTATTAATGACTGTGGCTTGCGCCATCTTTTTTTATGTCAGCTTTTATAATAAAACTATTTACCGAAACGTATTCATCTCCAGCCTTTATTCCACTTGTTATTTGTGTATACATATCATCGCTTATGCCAGTTGTAACTTGAGTACTCTCAAAGGTATTACCATGTTTGGTAAATACTACTGTATTACCTTCAAGTATTTGTAGCGCCGAGGTTTTGACTGCTAAAGTTGATGGGAACTTGTTAACCACGACACTGGCTTTTATGTGCATGCCAGGTCGCCAATGGTCAGTTTTATTTTGCAGTAATGCTCGGGCTCTAGCTATGTGTCCATTTGTCATAATAGGTGCAACATAAATGATCTTTCCCTTAGATTTTTTATGTTGATGAAGATCATAAACCCAAACTGTTTGTGCTTTTGATAACAACTCAATATCTTGTGGAAAAGCAGATAATTCAATCCATACTTGAGATAGATCGATTATTTCAAGTAATATATTTTCGTCGGCATGATCACCTGTGTTAACTAGTCGTTTAGTAATTTCACCATTGCTAGGGCTAGATATTGTATAAGTCTGCAAATTTTGTTTGTTGAACAAGGTGAGTAGCAGTTGTCCTTTTTTTACCTTTTGTCCTTCAGATACATGGACTTTTTTAACCAAACTTTCGTAGGTGGCAAATACTCTAAACGTTTTATCTTGCGCAGTGCTAACAACTCCAAACAGTGTTGTTGATATATTAATTTCACGCAGACTTGCTTGTTCGGTTTTAATATTACTGAGTGTTATTTGTTCATCTGATATTTCCGTACTGTCAGAGTGCACTTCTTGATCTTCTAGGTGCTTGTCACCCTCGTGTTGTTCATGGAGTACTTTTTTTCTAGAGTCGGTTTCGTGATGGTGGTCATTACTGGCTATGGTCAAACTAGAAAAGCTAATTGATAGTGTCATTAACGCTGTAACAACAATGCGTATATTTATAGCGTGCATAGAAATTTCCATGGGCTAAGCCCAAAATTATATAAATAGATTACATAAAAAAATAAAATGTTTTTAAAAAAGATTAAGTTCCGAGGTAGAAACTATGCGCTAGGAGGTGGGGTCGGTGGGCCAATTAATACGCGGCCAATATGGTGGGGTAGGTAGGTATTTTGAATAGCTTTTATAATGTTATTCTGTGTATTAATTGGCGTACTGAAGCATTGTATAGATAAATGTAAATGACAACTTTCATCGTGTTCATGATCTTGATTTGTATCGGCAGAACTATGCTTGTGTTGATCTAGATGCATATGGACACTTTCAGCACTGTGATTAGTTTTATCGTTATGGCCGAATCCACTTTGAGCGTCAATCAATACAGGTGCAGTTGCCCAGGCGCTTAGTGCCAGGACTTGTCCGATGATTAATATGAAGGTGCAAATTTTATTCATGCGGCCAGTGTAATGCGCTTATTGCATATGATCAATGTTGTTTTAAAGACCGTCGGATACTTTATAAAGTTCCTATAAAGCTGTTTAAATTAACTGCTAGGTCGAAATAGATCCATATAGGGGGGCTATTACGTATAACAACCATAATATTATGTAAATAGCATTGGTTTTACTGTTTGTATAATCAATAATAGCCAAAGACAATAATGATAATGCTCTGCCGGCGAAATTTTTGGAATAGATTATGAATAAGCGTTTTTTTGTTATTATAGGTATTGTAACTGTGGGCTTTCTACTGGCATTTACAGTGGTTAAGTCAGCTCCTAAGCCAACCAAAAAAATCGTTGAAGTTAAGGCGCCTTTGGTCGAAGTTAGCGAGTTTAACTTGGCTGTCAATCGTCCTAGTTGGCAGGGTGGTGCTGCAGTAAACGCTAACAAAAGTGTAAGTCTGGTGGCGCAAGTATCTGGCCAAATCTTAAAGATTAATTCGCTTGCTGCTCCAGGCAGTTTTGTAAAAAAAGGCACTGTATTAGCCAGTATTGACGATGCTAACTATCAGCTTGTGTTACAGCAAGCTCGTGCACAAGTTGTTCAGGCCCAGTCGAGCTTAGACATTGAACAGGCCCAGGTAGCAAATGCTGCAAAGGATTATCAGCGCTCAGGTATAAAATTAAATCCAGCTGGTAAATCATTGGCGTTACGTCAACCCCAATTGGCCAGCGCAAAAGCAGCCTTGAGTATTGCCAATTCATTGCTCAAAAAAGCTCAGTTAGATGTTAAACGAACTCAGGTATTAATGCCGTTTGATGGACATGTGCTGTCTCAAGACTTAAGTGAAGGAGCTTATGTTAATAATAGCAGTACTGTTTTTGAAGTTTTAAACGCACAGCAATACTGGTTAGAAGTAAAAGTACCGCAAGCATTTATTGATGTATTAGATACTAGTTATCCGGTGCAGCTAGAAAAGTTAAATAATAATATTAGTCGTCAGGCAAATATCCTCACTATTCTTCCGCAAGTTGACGCCAATGACCGCCAAGCTAGAGTCCTAATTAGCCTTGATGATCCCTTGGCTTTAGATCAGCAAGACTCAGTCGCAATCCGTTACAACGACTATGTGCAGGTTAGCCTATTTGGCAAAGCCCTTGGCGACGTAGCTAAAATTGAAACTGACAATTTAAATGGTAGTAATCAAGTGTGGGTGGTAGATGGAAATATGCAGTTACAGCGTCGGGATGTGACGGTTTTATATTCTGGCCGAAAATTCTCTTGGGTTAACATTGCATCTAATCAGGGAGATAAAATATTAATTAGTAGTATCGATTCCCCTTCAGTTGGTCAAGCCGTACGGTTGCAAGTAAAAGCTGAGGTGGCCGAGAAATGAAATCACTTTTAAATAGTGGCCCAATTGCTTGGATGGCAAGCCATGGTATCGCGCCTAATCTTTTAATGCTGGCGTTGATTATTGGTGGTTTCTTGACCTCCATGAGTATTAAGAAAGAAGTGTTTCCTGAATTCTCAGTTGACTTGGTGCAGGTTAGGCTTGTTTATCCTGGTGCCTCTCCTTCAGAAATGGAGCAAGGGGTCGTTCTTTCAGTTGAAAATGTATTGACCGATATCGATGGACTAGATGACATTAACGCTTCTATTCAAGAGGGCTACGCTACCCTGTCTTTAAATGTTGAGTCGGGCAAAGATACCCAGCAGGTTTATCAAGATGTTCTGCAAGCGGTAAATCGGGTGTCTACTTTTCCAGCGCAAATGGAATCACCTATTGTAAGTGTATTTGCAATAAAACGAGATGTAATGGACATTGCCTTGCATGGCAACCTGTCTAAATTTGAATTAAAGCGCTTGGCCGAAACGGTTAAAGAAAAAATATTAGAGTCTCCTTTTGTTACCCAAATTGAATTTAGTGGCGCTCCAGCTGAAGAGATTCATGTTGAAATATCTAACATTGCATTAGAAAAATACAATTTAACGCTGGCTCAGGTGGCCAGCGTTATTCGTAATAATGCCATTGAAAGAAGTGCTGGCACTGTAAAAACCGAAGGCGGTGACATTCTAGTAACGCTGAATGATCGTGTGTACTGGGCCAATGACTTTGCCGATGTGCCGTTACTCCAAGATGCCAATGGCGTGACTCTCAGGTTAGGGGATGTAGCCACTATTACCGAAGGCTTTGAAAGCACGACTAATATAGTAACCTTGGACGGCAAAGAAAGTATTCAGCTGCGAGTTTATCGTGGCGGCGATGAAACACCGACCACTGTAGTCGATAGTATTTACAATATGTGGGATGAGCTAGAAGCGATTTTACCAGCCGAAACGTATCTTACAGTTGTAGATGATGATGCCGAACTTTACCGTCAGCGTTTAAATTTATTATTAAAGAATGCATTTATTGGTTTAGCGTTAGTATTTATTTTACTGGGTATCTTTTTAGAATATCGCTTAGCATTTTGGGTCACCATGGGCATTCCTACCTCTTTTTTAGGTGCCATGCTATTTTTGCCATATTTTGATGTGTCTATCAACATGGTATCCATGTTCGCATTCATTATTGCCTTAGGGATTGTGGTCGATGACGCCATTATTGCCGGTGAAAATATCTACGAAAATTTGGCAAAAGGCAAAACCCGAATGCAGGCTGCTATAGAAGGTGCTCAGCAGGTAAAAATGCCATTAACGTTTTCAATTTTAACTAACATTGTTGCTTTTTTACCGCTTATGTTTGTAGAGGGCGGAATGGGTAAAGTGATGATGGCTATTCCGGCTGTAGTGGTATTGTGTTTTGCTATTTCTTGGGTAGAGGCGTTGTTTATTTTGCCTTCTCATATCGCACATTTAAGCGATAAGCCAAAATCTAAATTTGGCTTGGCTCTTGATGAACTACAAGTAAAAATTGATAAAAAACTAGTTTACTTCATTCATAATTATTACCGCCCATTGACAAAAAGATTGATTGATAATCCTGGTATTGCGTTAGCCATCGCGGTTGCCGTAGCCAGTATTGTATTGGCTATGCCTATAAGTGGTCGCATGGGGTTTACCCAATTCCCCGTATTAGAAGGTGAGTCGGCGGTGGTAAATATTGAGATGCCACAAAATGCAACTCAAAAACAGGCCGAGGCCGTGCGGGATTTAGGTGAAGCGGCTTTAAAACAAGTGATGGCTCCTATTGAAACTGAGTTCGGTAAATTTTTAGTCAGTACTACTTCCAAAATAAATGGAACCTCAATTGAGATTGATGCACGTCTAATACCAGGCGAAAGTCGTCCTTACAGTACTAATGAAGTAGTCACACTCTGGCGAGAAGCGCTAGGGGAGTTAGCTGGTGTTAAGAGTATTAGCTTTGATGCAGAGCGCGGCGGCGGTCCGTCTAGCGGTCGTCCATTTACCTTAGAGCTGAGGGGCGCTAATGCATCAGAATTGGCTAAGGCTAGTGAAGAAGTCGTTGCCATATTAGAGTCACTTAGTGCCGTTAAAGATGTCGAAAATAGTTTAACTAGTGGTAAGCCGCAGTGGGATATTAAGCTTAATGACAATGGTAGAAGCTTAGGTTTAAGTGCTAGCGATGTGGCAGATCAAGTACGAAATAGCTTATACGGAGCTAGAGCATTAAGACAACAGCGCGGTAAAAATGAAGTGACTGTACTTGTGCGCTTACCGGAATCGGAGCGTCGTTTTCAGCGCGACATAGAGCGTTTATTCATTGTCACACCCAGTGGTGCAAGGGTGCCGTTAAACTCTGTGGCCACATTGCTTAAGGGCTCGTCTCCAGCCAAAATAACCCGTAAAAATGGTACTCAGGTTGTAACCATTGGCTCAGCTGTAGAGCCAAGGTCACTTATTCCAAGTATTCAAAGTACCCTTGAAGAACAGTATTTTCCTGAAGTAATGGCTAATTATCCAAGTGTTAGTATTGGCTACGGTGGTCGCCAAGCCGATAACAGTAAAAGCCTAGGTAGTTTAAAAGAAGGGCTATATTTTGCACTCATCGGAATTTATATTTTATTAGCTATTCCTTTTAAAAGTTATAAACAGCCATTATTAATAATGGCCGTCATTCCATTTGGTATTGTAGGCTCTCTATGTGGCTTGCTGTTACTTGACTTAGGACTTTCTATTATCGCCATAATGGGAATGCTGGCATTGTGCGGGGTGGTGGTAAATGACAGTTTAATTCTGGTTGACTATGCCAATGGATTACGGGAAAAAGGGGTGGATATAAAAGATGCTATTTTAGAGGCGTGTGAACGCCGCTTTAGGCCGATTTTATTAACCACTTTAACCACATTTGGGGGGCTTGCTCCCATGGTTTTTGAGACTAGCCGACAAGCAAAATTTATTACGCCAATGGCCGTATCTTTAGGTTTTGGTATTTTATTTACTACGTTTGTTTGCCTGCTTATTTTGCCTGCATTGTATGTGGTGCTAGATAAGTCATACGTTAGGCGTTTTATAAACTTTGTATTTAGCGTGGTTCGCATCCCATTTAGATTTTCCATTTAATCGACAGCTGGTGACGGTCCGTTTTTATTGTCCTTACCCATCTATACTAGATTTGTAAGGACAAGCTTGTTACATTCAACTAACATCATAATTCATTATCAACCCTCTTAGTTAAGCAGCAGCGGTATTCAGCAGTATGTCCAAAGCATTTCATATAGTGATTCTAGGCGCGGATACTCCAGTGGGTCGTGCCCTTACGGATCAAGCACATAAAAAAGAAATCTCTTTGCATGCGATTGGCACAACAGATTGGGATTTAACCGATTCTGATGGTGTGTTAGAAAAGCTTAAAGAGCGTGGACCTTCCTTTT
>JAWUVO010000019.1:0-35551 GCA_034112325.1 Bermanella sp.
AGTCTAATGTGCTTTCTAGTTACAAGTAACTAGAAAGCTTTACATCTCGACTCGCGGTAAGTACCCACACGAATTGTCTGAATTCGTTTTTAAAGATCGTGATCGTCGCTCGGACTGACCATTTCTTCTCGCATATTGTGCCTTGTCTTATCAACTTAGCTGCAAAGCTTCTCTCGAAGCGAGGCGCGTATTCTACAGAACCGCATCTCTATGTCAACGTTATTTTGAATTAAAAGTTAAAATTTTTCGTTTCAAAACAACCACTTAATTCCGCTTGAAAAGGGATCCAAAATCTCTTTTCTGACCCTCTTTCGAAGGCCGCTTCTGTTAAGCGAGGCGCGCATTCTACAGTGTTAAGTAAGTGCGTCAACCCTTTTTTAAAAGTCTTTCTAATTAACCAACCAATCGGTTATTTACATCAGTTTTTCTTTTAAAAACAACAAGTTGCTTTCTTTTAATAAAGAGGCCTGCCTTGTTGGGATGGCGCATTCTACGCAGTTTCTGTTTTTCGTCAATGGTTTTTAAATATTAATTTGAAGGGGGTGTTTTATCGGTAAAATCGGTTATTAAATAGGCTAATTACTAGTGGAATCTACCCGACCGAATACCATTACTAGTATCAAGCCTAAAACAACCGATATACCTCCAACTACAACACTGTGCTCCCAGCCATTGGTATCTCTTAATAGCCAAGTGCCATTTATCACTAATGCTAAACCTATCCACCAATTAAGTGGCTTTTTGAACCAGTTTAATAATTCCATATTACTTATCCCAATGTTTACCTTGTTGCTTTTCGCTCACAGGGTGAGCCTTTACAGCTTTAGGCCTTACTAATTTTATAGGACGCTAGAGGTAAATACGTAGTTATTATCTAGCACTGCTTTTAATTGATCGCCGCTTTTTAACGGACCTACTCCTGCAGGAGTACCTGTAATAACTACATCGCCAGGCATCAGCGTGAATATACTACTCATGTAGGCTATTAAGTTAGGGATATTGGCAATCATCTGACGACTACTGCCCAGCTGTTTTAGCTCGCCATTCTTCTCTAGACTGATGGCTATATCATCTTTATTGGACAACTCGTTTAAGGGTATCCATTTTGACAATGGGCACGCGCCGTCAAATGCCTTGGCTACCTCCCAAGGATGGGATTTCTCTTTAAGTCTAGATTGCACGTCTCGTAAGGTTAGATCTAACGCCAGACCCACATGACTCACACAGCCCCACGCCTGCTCTGCTGATACGCCTGCTGTTTGCCTATCTATTAATAGAGATATTTCAGCTTCGTGATGAACGCTGCCCTGATCTACAGGAATAGAAAAGCCACCTTCTAAGGAAACAATCGAGGTAGACGGTTTTAAAAATAAGATCGGTGTATCAGGAATTTCATTGCCAAGCTCTTTAGCATGCTCAGCATAATTGCGGCCAACGCAAACAACTTTCCCCACTGGAAGGTCTATTAATTGCTTATGGATAGTTTGATGCTGGAACATTTTTGGGCTCATGTACTTGTAAAAGGGCGCTTAGCGCGAAACGCCCTTACACTAACTGACTACAGGTCTAGGATCTTGCCTGGGTTCATTATATTTTTAGGGTCGAAAACACGTTTCATGGCTCTCATGTAATCTAGCTCTACCGCTGAACGAGTGTATTCCAGGTATGGCTTTTTGGTCATGCCGACACCATGCTCTGCGGATACTGAACCTTGGTATTTTTCTACAATTTCAAAAACCCAAGTATTGACCTTGGCGCACTTTTCAAAGAACTCTTCTTTTGCTAAATCGTCAGGCTTGAGTATGTTTAGGTGCAAGTTACCGTCGCCGATATGCCCAAACCAAATAATCTCAAAGTCAGGATACTCTTTAGTCACTATTTGCTCTATTTCTCTTAAGAACGGCGGCACCTTAGAAACCACTACCGAAATATCGTTCTTATAAGGCGTCCACTCAGCAATCGTTTCTGAAATATCTTCTCGTAAGCGCCATAGGTTTTTAGCCTGCGTTTCACTTTGTGAAATTACCCCATCGACTACCCAGCCTTGTTCCATGCAATGCTCGAACAACTCCATGGCGTTATCCATGTCGCCATCACTTAGCGCTTCGAATTCAATTAATGCGTAATATTCGGCTTCTGTTTCAAACGGAGCTGGTACGTCACCACGCGCAATTACTTTACTCATAGCCTTGTGTGAGAAGAACTCAAACGCAGTTAAATCCATTTTGCCTTGATATGCGTGAAGCACACTCATAATGGCATCTAGCTCAGGTACACCTAACACCAATACATTTAAGTTTTTAGGTGTACGAGTTAGGCGCATGGTTGCTTCAGTCACAAAACCTAATGTGCCTTCGCCGCCTATAAATAGCTGGCGCAAATCATAACCCGTATTATTTTTAACAAGGTCTTTGTTCAACTCTAGAATATCGCCCTTGCCAGTCACTACAGTAAGGCCAGCAACCCAGTCGCGGGTCATGCCGTATTTAATAACTTTAATGCCACCAGCATTGGTGCCAATATTGCCACCAATTTGGCTAGAGCCAGCAGAAGCAAAATCTACTGGATAGTATAAACCTTGTTGCTCTGCGTAATTTTGCAGCTGCTCGGTAATAACGCCGGCACCGCAACGTACAGTGCGGTCGGTCATGCTGAAGTTGCTCAGCGAATTCATACGATCCATAACCACTACGACTTCGCCATTGGCCGCCACTGCTCCAGCGCTTAAGCCTGTGCGACCGCCGCTAGGAACTAAGGCAAATTCTAATTCGTTGGCTGCCTTTACTATGTCTGCGACTTCTTGCGTGGAATTTGGAAAAACGATTGCAAGAGGTTTTGGCGTGTAGATTTTGGTCCAATCTTTACCAAATGTTTCTAAACTGTCGGCGTCGGTCTTTACTTTGTCTTCACCTACAATGGCTTGCAGGCGGCTTAAAATCGGCTCTTGGCTCATGAGTCTACCTTAGTCGTTCAGCGGTTTCGGGCCTTTTTAGTCCTTTTTAGACTGAGTATGAGGCGCTTGCATGCTTAGTTGCATACATTTCGATACCGCGGGGGCTTCAATAATGGGCGAATATGATACCATACGCGCCTTAATTTAATGACTAAGAATTAGGCATTGTAATTTACACAGCCTATAAGTAGAGCAGAAAGCTAAAAAAGCCCTGTAATCACTGGCTATTTCGTTGGTTTTTGCCCAGATAAAAATAAATAAGCGCTTAGTAAAAGCCTTATAAACCGAATTTAAAGTACCACTTGAAGGCTAAAAAATGACTGATATCTCTTTAGATAAAAGCAAAATCCGCATCCTTTTATTAGAAGGCGTGCACCAAACAGCGCTCGATACACTTCAAGCAGCTGGTTATAGCAACATTGATTACGTTAAAACGGCACTGACTGGTGACGAGCTAAAAGCTAGAATCAAAGATGCTCACTTTGTTGGTATTCGCTCACGTACTCAGCTAACTGAAGATGTATTTGCTGTTGCCGACAAATTAATAGCTGTGGGTTGTTTTTGCATTGGGACAAACCAAGTAGACCTTCAAGCCGCTGCCAAACGTGCTATTCCAGTATTCAACGCGCCTTATTCAAACACCCGCTCGGTTGCCGAGCTGGTATTAGGCGAAGCAATTTTGATGCTGCGCGGCATTCCTGAAAAAAATGCAGCATGTCATCGTGGTGGCTGGATTAAATCGGCTGAAGGCAGTTACGAAATTCGTGGTAAAAACCTAGGTATTGTTGGTTACGGCAGTATTGGTTCTCAGCTATCTGTTTTAGCCGAAGGTCTAGGTATGCGTGTTTATTTTTATGACACCATTACTAAGCTGCCTTTAGGTAACGCAACTCAAGTTGACACTATGGACGAGCTTTTAGCTATGTCTGACATTGTTTCTTTGCATGTGCCTGAAACAACCGACACCAAAGATATGATGGGCGCTAAAGAGTTTGCCAAAATGAAAAAAGGTGGTCTATTCATTAACGCGGCTCGCGGAACGGTTGTAGATATTCCTGCATTAGCCGACGCGATTAAGTCTGGTCACATTGGCGGCGCGGCTATTGATGTATTCCCAGCTGAGCCAAAGGGCAACAACGACGAGTTCATGTCTGAGCTTCGGGGTTTAGACAATGTTATCCTTACTCCGCATATTGGTGGCTCAACTCAAGAAGCTCAAGCTAACATTGGTAAAGAAGTAGGCGAAAAACTAGCCACTTACTCTGATACCGGCGCAACACTATCAGCAGTTAATTTCCCTCAGGTTTCTTTGCCACAGCACGGCGACTTCCATCGTATTTTGCACATCCACAAAAACGTTCCAGGTGTGCTGAATTCACTTAACTCAATTTTTGCTCAGAACAACATCAATATCCTTGGTCAGTTTTTGCAAACAACAGCCGAGATTGGTTACGTAGTAATTGATGTAGAAAAATCGGCTGGTGAGTTAGCCCTTGAAAAAGTACTAGAAGTTGAAGGCACGTTACGTGCTCGTGTTTTATTCTGATAATTAGAATCATTACATGGCCTACTCCATTAGCTTACCCAAGCTAGTTTGTAGGTAATAAAAAAGCCGCTATCAGTCATGATCGCGGCTTTTTTTGGTTTGCGGTAAGTATGTTTTAGTGGCCTGGACGGTAACGACGCTCTACTTGTTTTTCTAGTTGGCTGCGATTAAATAAAACCGGGCGTTGTTTTTCGGCCGCAAACATTTCCATTTGGTCATTATAGTGGGGAGAGGTTTCATCTAATGTGGCACTGCCATATTGATGACTGGCTTCACTACTGACTAGTCCATCTTTATCCCAAGATACAAACATCATGAAACCATCGCCGGCGATATTTTGTATTTCGCCGTGCTCACTCATCTCTTTACCATAAACGGCTCTTAATACATCTGGCCCACCACTTATAGCTAAGTTTTTATCTCCACGAATTAACCGATAGATTTCGCCATAAGGTACCGCTACCGAGCCAAAGTGTTCAGTCAAAGACACCACGGCGGCTTTAAATGCTGTTGTCATTTCTGAAAATTCGACTTTAGCTCCCCGTGCTGCTTGCACAGGCGCTAATGTTAAAACCGCCAGCGCGGCCTGAGTGTTGGTTTTATGGGTTGAGAAATTCCAGTGGGCCAGTGCATAAAAAGCCTGCTTTTCTTGCTCATTAAAATCGTTGGTAGTCTGAGATTTAAGCCACTCATCAAGATATTTAATTTGATTAGATTTGGGGTCGTAGGCCAAGTCGTATTTTACCTGTTTAAGCAGTTGTTTAGATATTTTGGGATACTGCTTTAAAATAGCTTCTATTCGTAGCGCCCGATTAGTGACAAAAGTTTCAATCCCCATAGATGTAGGATAGTTACGGGCTTGTGCATCATCGTCGCCATCGGTAGCCATCCAAGGTGGATTATTGGCATTATAAACTAGCCCAGACTTTGGGTTTACTGTCTTAGGCATCATGGAAAAATCACGATAGCCCTGCCAAATCAACTCTGAGCGGTCGCCTGGTAATATTTTATCCCATTGCCAGCCTTCAATTCGATCAGGGAATTTAGCGTTATAGTAATGCGCTATGTTGCCTGCTTTATCGGCGTATACAAAGTTAATACTGGGCATGGCATTTAGCTTTAAAGCTGCTTCAAATTCGGCTTGAGAGCCTGCCTTATTTGTGGCGAACATAAATTCTAGTGTGCGCACTTCATTCATACCTGCCCACCTAACTGCATATAACCCATGGTCGGTTTCCATTACTGGGCCGTGGTCGGTAATTTTAATTTCTTTATTAACGGTCCAGCGTATTGGTCCCAGTATTTTAATTTGCATACTGGCTACTTTAGTTTTAAACGTTTTCCATTCGCCGTCTAATCGATATTCATTTTCATTGTCTGGATTAACTGTAATTTTATAAATATCCACTAGATCGGGTTTATTTACTGTGTTGGCCCAGCCTAGATTCTCATTATGCCCATGAATAATCACTGGTGACCCAGGAAAAGTAGAGCCCACCATATTCCAGCCCTGCTCACTGTGCAGTCTAGCTTCATACCAAGCAACCGGACCCGTTAATGGCTGATGACTGTTTACCAATAAATGTGTAAGGCCATCCTCTGAACGGCTAGGAGCAATGGCAATACCTTGACTACCAATGGGTAGCGATTGATCTGGCTGCCAAATTAAAGCATTTGCGTTTTTGTCATTTACTGAAGCTGCAAGCTCATGGGGCTGATCAGGATCAATTAAATTACCCAAAACCTTATCAAAGCCATAAAACATTGGAGTCTTAAAAGTAAAGCCTGCGATAATGTCTTTAGCCGTTACGGGTAAAAAATAACGACTCACCGCCTCAAGGTTTTCTGCGCTGTATAAATTAACACCGTCGGCATAGGCTTGGGCTATTAGTTTTATTTTTTCAGGTACCTGGGAATCGTAATTAGTATTTACGGTATCCCATACCCCCATAAACTGAACAACAAAATCTGTTTTTGCGGCTTGATAACCTAGCTCGGCTGCCAGTGTTCCTCGAGTTGCCAAAAGAACCGACTGCAATGTAGCAAAATCGTCTTCGCTTTGCGCATAACCTAAACCAAATGCAGTATCTGTATCTTTTATCCCATATATATGAGGAATACCAAGATTGTCTCTTAGTATTTCTACGTCGTAGAGATTAGCCCTATCTTTGAAGAGTTGAGCGCTTGGCATTTTAGGCAGTGTTAAATACGCAACCAGCACCCCAACAGTAATAAGATAACCTAGAGTAAAAAGCGCCCACTTAATTGAAATATGTTTCATAGAATTCATTTTTATTATTTGAATAGCTCTATATTTGACCATATTTAGAGTAAATAATAGGGGCTAATGGGTCACGTACTTTTAAAAAGCAGGCGTTTACGGTCTAGTTATTGCTTATACGTGTAGTAACAAGATAAAAAATTGCATTCGCACTGCAATTTAAAGCATGCAATACACCATAAACTTATGATCGAATTGATAATTTACATATCAATGTAACCAATGTTGTTTTACAGTCAAATATTGAAAGTTTACTTAGTCACCATACCGTTAATTTATAGAGGTTTTAGAATAGCAATGACGAACATATGGAATAACTATCCTTGCGAACATTTCTATGATGAAGTGATAAGCAGCCCAGGTAATGCTCGTAAATCTGCTACAAAACTCGTGTCCTACTTTAAGGACCTGTCGGAAGAGACGGTTGAATATCATCGTCAAGCCGCCGAATCCACCATTAAACAAATGGGTGTCAGCTTCACTGTATACACAGACGAAGGCAATATAGACCGAGCATGGCCTTTTGATATTGTTCCCAGAACTATTAGTAAAACCCAGTGGGACAAAACAGCCGAAGGTCTTAAGCAGCGTTTAAAAGCACTTAATATGTTTATAAACGACCTATACAACGATCAAAATATTATCAAGGACGGCGTTGTCCCTGCTTATGTAATTGAACAGTCAGAGAATTTTCGCAAAGAGTGCATTGGCTTTACGCCCCCTTTAGGGGTTTGGGCGCACATATGTGGCACTGACTTGGTGCGTGATGGCGACGGCGAATTCTATGTTTTAGAAGATAACCTTCGTGTGCCCTCTGGTGTTTCTTATATGCTAGAAAACAGGGCAATAACCAAACGAATTCTTCCCGAGCTGTTCGAAGAAATCAATATCGCACCCATTGATGACTACTGCCCTAACTTGTTTGAAACACTAGTTGCATTGTCGCCGCGCAAAATTGCCAAACCGGTTGTCGTGGTATTGACTCCTGGTATATATAACTCAGCTTATTTTGAGCATGCTTTTCTTGCTCAGCAAATGGGTTGCGAACTGGTAGAAGGTGCAGACCTTGTAGTTGAAGATGACGACTGCGTTTATATGAAAACAATTTCAGGCCTAGAGCGTGTTGATGTTGTTTACCGTCGTATTGACGACTTGTTTATTGACCCTGAGGTATTTAACAAAGAATCAACATTAGGTGTGAGTGGTTTAATGCGCGCTTGGAAAGCTGGTAATATTGGCCTAGCCAACGCTCCGGGGGCGGGTGTTGCCGACGACAAAGTTATTTATGCATTTGTACCCGACATTATTCGCTATTACTTAAAAGAAGAGCCGTTACTAAAAAATGTAAAAACGTATTTATGTTATGACGACGAACAACGAGAATACGTTATAAACAACATTGAAAAGTTGGTGGTTAAACCTGCCAATGAATCAGGTGGTTACGGCATGCTAGTGGGACCGCATTCTACTAAAAAAGAACGCGACAAATTTGTAAAATTAATACAAGCAAACCCACGCAACTATGTTGCTCAGCCAACTCTTGCATTATCTACCTGCCCTACCTTTGTGGGCAAAAATGAACTAGAACCACGACATCTAGACCTTAGGCCTTTTGTGCTGCAAGGCAAAAGTCTGTACGTCACCATGGGTGGACTTACACGTGTAGCCATGAAAAAAGGATCTTTGGTGGTGAACTCATCCCAAGGTGGTGGCAGTAAAGATACTTGGATTGTGGATTAGGAATAGAATATGTTATCGCGCGTTGCAGAAAGAATTTATTGGGCCGCTCGTTATTTAGAGCGCATTGAAAACACCGCCAGATTAATTGGTGTATACGACAAACTAATATATGACCTACCTAACAGTGTAGGCATTGATTGGTATAACTTAATCACCATTAATAGTGCCGACGAGGCATTTCACGAACGCTATAAAGTTCAAGACGAACGTAACGTGATTAAATTTTTGCTGGGAGATGAAAAGAACTCTTGCTCTGTTACCTCAAGTTTAAAGTTTGCTCGTGAGAACTTAAGAACTAGTAGAGATGTAGTACCCGCTGAAAGCTGGGAAATGATTAATGAGCTGCATCTTTTTGTTACAGAGAATTTGCAAAAGGGTATAAACCGCAGCCAGCGTTTTGATTTCTTAGACGGCATAATTAAAAGTTGCCAGCAAATTCAAGGTTTAATTGTTGGCACAATGCCAAGAGACTCAGTTTGGTATTTTATGAAACTGGGCCGCAATATCGAACGTGCCGATATGACCACTAGATTACTAGATGCGGGGGTTCGAGCTCAAATTGAAACCAACGACGATGAAGATGCTATTAATAGTCAGCAAATTGTTTGGGGTAACGTATTACGCTCTTTAGATGCGCATCAAAGTTATCGCCGTTCAGTAAGGGCCTCAGTTAATAGTAAAAAGGTAGTTGAATATATTGTTGAAGACACTGCCTTCCCAAGAACGATTAAGTACTGTTTTTCTTCTATGATCGATTCGTTAGAGCGCTTGCCTAATAATGAATACGTACTTGAAAGCATTAAGAAAAAAGAAAGAATTAATATGAAGTCGGTTGATTACAACGATCTTGGCATTCCTATGAAAGATTTTTTAAATGATATGCAGCTAGATATTGCGTCTATACATATGGATATTTCTCAGAATTGGTTTACAAACTAATAAGGCTTATAAATAGATGACCATCCGTGTTGCCATCAATCATCGAACAAGCTATAAATTTGATCGACCAGTATCTTTGTCTCCGCATACTGTTCGACTGCGTCCTGCCCCCCATAGCAGAACGCCTATTCATAGTTATAGCTTAAAAGTAAAACCTGCCGAACATTTCATTAATTGGCAGCAGGACGCTTTTGGGAATTATTTAGCGCGTCTAGTATTCCCAGAAAAATGTACTGAGTTTGAAATAGATGTAGAAGTAATCGCCGATATGGTGGCGATTAATCCTTTCGACTTTTTCGTAGAAGAATATGCAGACTTTTTCCCATTCTATTACACCAAGCAACTGAAAAAAGAGTTACTACCGTACTTAGAAAAAGAACCGTTAAAAAGTAAACACTGCGGCCCACTGTTTAAAAAATATTTGAAAAATATTGATACCTCTAAGCAGGCTATTAATGATTTCTTGGTAAATATAAACCAACGCTTACAACAGGATATTAATTATTTAGTTAGGCTTGAGCCCGGTGTGCAAACACCTGAAGAAACATTAAAAGAAGGCAAAGGCTCCTGTCGAGATTCTGCTTGGCTGTTAGTGCAACTGTTAAGGCACTGTGGCTTAGCGGCGCGCTTTGCATCTGGTTATTTGGTGCAGCTTAAGTCGGATGAGAAATCTTTAGATGGGCCGTCTGGAACAGAAGAAGACTTTACTGACCTTCACGCTTGGTGTGAAGTATTTTTACCTGGCGCAGGCTGGGTTGGATTGGATCCTACCTCTGGGCTTTTTGCCAGCGAAGGACATATTCCACTGGCATGTACACCGCACCCAGTTTCGGCTGCACCGATTGCCGGCTTTACAGATAAATGTGAAGTAGAATTTGATTTTAGCAATACCGTAACTCGAGTGTTAGAAGACCCTCGAGTTACCAAACCTTACAGCGAAGAACAGTGGCAGCAAATACAAGCACTGGGCGAAGCCGTTGATAAAGAGTTTGTTGAAAACGATGTGCGCTTAACCATGGGCGGTGAACCTACGTTTGTATCTATCGACGATATGGAATCGGAACAATGGAATACAGGCGCTTTAGGTGCAGACAAACTATCTCTTTCAAAAACATTATTATTAAAAATACGTGATCGCTTTGCACCTAATGGTCTACTGCATTACGGCCAAGGTAAATGGTATCCGGGGGAAGAAGTTCCGCGCTGGGCGCTAGGTGTTTTTTGGCGTACCGATGGCGAACCGCTTTGGAGTAAACCTGAAAGTCTTGCACGTATTGACAAAAATTATGGTCATACAATTAAAGACGCTTGCCATTTTAGTCATGCACTTTGTATATTATTAGGCATTCCAAAAGCTCACTGTCAGCCCGCTTTTGAAGATGGCTTACACTATTTATTGAAGCAGCAGTCACTGCCTAAAAATATCGACTTACTGGCACAAAATGTAAAAACAGATGGTGACCGTCGTCGACTTGCTCATTTAATTGAGCGTGGCATGGACGTTCCTAGCGGCTTGGTTATTCCAATTGGTCGCGGCGAAGGCGACAAACAATGGAAAAGCAGTGTTTGGCCAATGAAACGTGAACGCATTGTATTAATTCCTGGTGACTCGCCAGTGGGTTTACGCTTGCCGTTAAATGATTTGCCATCGCTGGCTAAAGAAGATCAAGAACTGCCTATCGAACGAGATCCGTTTGCGCCGCGTGATCCGCTGGTTAAACGTACCGACATTACTTTTGCAGAACCGGTGCCTTCCCATAAAGAGTTAACGGAAGCAGAAGAGATTTTACTGAAAAATAAAGCGATTGATGAGCAGTCAAAAGCAGATCCTAAATGGACAGAGGTGGTTCGTACCGCCATGTGTATTGAGGAACGAGAAGGACGCATTCATATCTTTATGCCTCCGTTAGAGTATTTGGAAGATTACGTAATTTTAGTCGCGGCTATTGAAGAAGCCGCTACTAAATTACAGCTTCCGGTTATTATTGAAGGTTATGAGCCACCAAGAGATCCACGTTTACTAAAATTATTAGTGACGCCTGACCCTGGTGTAATAGAAGTAAACGTTCATCCATCAAGTAACTGGAAAGAATTGGTTAATACCACCACTAAGCTTTATGAAGAAGCTAGGCTGTCTCGATTATCAACTGAGAAGTTTATGCTAGATGGTCGCCATACTGGCACCGGCGGTGGTAATCATATTACCTTGGGTGGTTCTTCTCCTGAAGACAGCCCTCTGCTAAGACGTCCAGATTTACTGCGCAGCTTTATTACTTATTGGCAGCATCACCCAAGTTTGTCTTACCTGTTCTCAGGCATGTTCTTAGGGCCAACCAGTCAGGCTCCAAGAGTAGACGAAGGCCGTGATGAAATGCTGTACGAATTAGAAATTGCATTTTCACAAATGTCTGAGAGTGAAGTTCCGCAACCCTGGTTGGTCGATAGGTTGTTAAGAAACCTATTAATCGACATAACCGGTAATACTCACAGGTCAGAGTTTTGTATCGATAAACTCTACTCGCCGGGCAGTGCCAGTGGTCGTTTAGGGATTTTAGAATTTCGTGGTTTTGAAATGCCGCCACACAGCCGCATGGCGTTGGTTCAAGCTTTGTTGGTTCGCTCATTATTGGCTAGGTTCTGGAAAGACCCTTATAAAAAGCCATTAGTAAGGTGGGGCACTCAGCTGCATGATCGCTTTATGATGCCGCATCATATTTGGCAAGATATGAAAGATGTTGTCACAGACTTGCAAGAACATGGCTATCCGTTTGAACTGGATTGGTTGGCGCCGTTTGAAGAATTCCGTTTTCCGCATTACGGTCGCGTTAAGCTTGACGATATTGAGCTTGAACTGCGCTGGGCAATTGAACCTTGGCATGTGCTAGGGGAAGAAAGCAGTAGCTTTGGTACTGCGCGATATGTTGATTCGTCTGTAGAACGCCTGCAAATTAAAGCTACAGGCTTAACAGATGGTCGCTATGTATTAGCCTGTAATGGGCGACGTGTGCCTATGCGCAATACCGAACGACATGGTGAATATGTAGGCGCTGTACGTTACCGTGCTTGGCAGCCGCCTTCGGCACTGCACCCGTTAATTGCTCCTAACGTGCCATTAGTATTTGATATTATTGATACTTGGAATGGTCGTTCAATTGGTGGCTGTAGTTATCATGTATCTCACCCAGGTGGGCGTACTTACGATACTTTCCCAGTGAATTCTTTCGAAGCTGAATCTCGTCGGATTAACCGCTTTGAAGATACTAGCCATACCCAAGGCCAAGTTCCAACAAGACCAGAAGTGGAGCCTTTGAGACAGTTTTTTACTAATCAAGAGCCGCCTCGTCCTATGGATGTGCCACCAGAAGAGCCAAATAACGAATATCCATATACATTGGATTTACGCCGACCTAGAGGATGCTAATAAAAACGGCCTTTTAAGGATTGTTCAATTGCCAAGGATGGCAAATTCGACGGTGATAATCACAGCGATTAAATTGTGATTATCAGCGACGAAAAATACAGAAATTTAACGCTAAAAACTAAAATCGGTATATAATAACAAAACGCTTTCATCGATTTTTCAGCGTGCTATTTACACCATCCTTGTCGTTATTAGGTAACATTGTGTCCCAGCCCATTTATCCCCAAAACCAGCCGTTACCGCAGCCGCAATTTAGAACACAGGCAAAAGCCCAAGGACAATCTCAGGGACAGCAGTCTCAGGGACAGGCAGCAGACACCCAAGGTTTATTTTACCCACAACCTCCTGCATCTATTACTGACCATGTTTACACCCCTGAAGGCAACGTAAAGCCTGAGTGGAGCTACCTGTTAAATAGCTTCAATGATCTTGGTATTAATACTTTAGATGATCGTAATGACAAAGCTCGTCGAATTTTACGCGATGACGGTGCCACCTATAATATTTATAACAAGGGCAATACTGAAAGCAGCCAATGGGAATTGGACTTGGTGCCTTCTATTATTGGCAGCGAAGACTGGGCAGGCATTGAAGCAGGCTTATTAGAGCGCGCCGAATTATTTAACTTAATGTTAAGAGATTTTTACGGCCCAAGGACATTATTAAAACAGCTTGCTTTGCCAGCCGAAGCACTGTTTGGCCACGGTGGGTTTTTAAGAGCCTGCCAAGGAATTCAAGTTCCTGGTGAGCACGAATTGATTTTGCACTCAGTAGATATGGTTCGGCAGAAAGACGGCAGTATGTGCGTTTTATCTGACCGTACACAAGCGCCTAGTGGTGCTGGTTACGTTTTAGAAAATAGAACCGTCATGTCACGTGTTTTCCCCAGTTTATTTCGTGACAGCCACGTTCATCGTTTAGCCAGTTTTTTTCAGCGCTTACGCCATAAACTTATATCGTTGTCACCATCTGAAAACCAAGCCCGTGTAGTGGTTCTCACTTCAGGTCCGCACAATGAAACCTATTTTGAACATTCTTATATTTCAAATTACTTAGGTTTTCCACTGGTACAAGGTGGTGACCTAGTAGTGCGCAATGGCTTTGTTTGGATGAAGTCTTTGAATGGCCTTGATCGGGTAGATGTAATTTTACGCCGCATTGATGATGTGTCTTGCGATCCTGTTGAGCTACAAAGCCGTTACCAGTTAGGTGTTCCTGGTTTGCTAGATGTAGTTCGATCTGGTCGTGTTGTTATGGCTAACCCGCTGGGGTCAGGTGTATTAGAAAACCCAATTTTATTAAAGTACTTACCTGCTATAAGTAAAGCACTATTAGGACGAGAGCCAAGACTTGCATCGGTTAAAACTTACTGGTGTGGCGACGCTGGCGATTTAAATTATGTAACCGCTAATATTAAAAATTTAATTATCAAACCAATATACCGTGGCTCAAGCTTAAGCAGTGTATGGGGCGGTGACCTGAGTAGTTCAGAAATAACTGAACTGCTGGCTAAAATTAAACACCGTCCGCAGCAATTTGTTGCTCAAGAGCGCGTAGATAAGTCACATATTCCGACACTGGCTAATGGAAAATTAGAACCTAGACCTTCTATTTTACGAACGTTTGCAGTGGCGGCTGATAGTACCTACATTGTTATGCCCGGTGGCCTAACCCGAGTTGGATTAGAACAAGATTCGCCACGCATAAGCATGCAATCTGGCTGCCCAAGTAAAGATACATGGGTAACAGCCACCGAACCTGAAAGAGTAGACGATGACAATGCTGGCGATGGCGCTCAAGCCAAACTTGAAGCCATACTGGTTAGCTTACCAAGCCGTGTTGTTGAGAACTTATTTTGGATGGGGCGTTATGCAGAACGCGCCGAAGCATCGTTACGAATTCTTAGAACGGTGTTTATGCTGATTAGTGAAGAGCAAGCGATCAGTGAGGAATCTAAACGAATTTTATTAAGATCTATTACAGAAATAACCGGCACTCAA
Source organism: Bermanella sp. (assembly GCA_034112325.1). GTDB lineage: Bacteria > Pseudomonadota > Gammaproteobacteria > Pseudomonadales > Oceanobacteraceae > Bermanella. Next base: position 14,881 of record JAWUVO010000019.1, read on the forward strand.
CCGGGCTTTTTAGAAGCTAGTGAAGAACAGCTTAAAAATCCAGAAACAGAATTACTACTTATTATTAAAGATGGCAACCGCATGGGCAGCATCAAGTCTACGCTAAACTCGCTATTTTATTGCGCTGACGAGTCTAAGGAACTGCTGTCTTCAGATACAATTCGTGTAATAAACGACCTTCGCGATGCGGTAGACAACTTAGAACCTTCATTTGCCAATGGCTTGTCATCTGCTCCTGAAGAAGCTCTGGATCCCTTGGTTACTCCACTAATAGCCCTTTCTGGATTGATACAAGAAAGTATGGTGCGCGGTGTTGGCTGGCATTTTATGAATTTAGGCCGACGCGTTGAACGTGCTGCTCAAATTATAAAAACAGTTACCACATTGATAACACCTGTGGTTAGCCGATCTGACAGTAAAACGCTATTAAAAGCGATGCTGACTTCGATGGAAGTGAGCATTGCCTATCGCCGGCAAGGCCGTACCAGAGCTGGCGTGGAACTTGGACTTGAGTTGGTTATGCTTGACGGTACCAACCCAAGGTCGCTAATGTTTCAGTTTGAACAACTGCAACATCATTTTGAAAATATAAGTAACAACGATGTAAAATCAACTCAGCTAGAAGAAGAAGATCGTGTGTTATTAGAAGCGGTCACTAGCCTTAAACTTTCTCGTATTTCTCAGTTAGCTGAAAACAGTGATGGCTACAGAGCAGAACTTATAGAACTGTTAATGCGTGTTAATAAGTTACTGGCAGAGTTTAATAATATTGTTACCGATAAATATTTTGAACATAAAGTTGATGTTCAACAGTTAGTAAATACTTATTTAGATGACTAGATTGACACTTAGTACAGTTACACATCAAATAAAATGGAGGCCCTGAATGCGTTATAGAGTTATACATACTACAGAATACAAGTACGCAGACCGCGTGTCTCATTGCTATAATTTGGCCAACTTAACGCCAAGAAATACTAGTCGTCAAACGTGTATTAAAAGCCGAATTAGCGTTTCACCAAAAGCGATTCATTCAAATACTAGAACTGATTATTTTGGTAATGAAAGTTATCACTTTGAAATTCAAGCGCCCCATAGCACGTTATCGATTACCGCAGAAAGTGAAATCGAGATAAATGAAGCAGGCTTCGATTTTAAAACCGACCCAGGTATGACCTACCGTGAGGTTTTAGATTATATGGGTGGTACACCATCATTTGAAGCCATCGAGGCCAAAGAGTTCTGTCTAGATTCTCCTATGATAAGAATTAGCGATGCCTTAGCAGAATACGCCCAACCATCGTTTTCAGATTCACGCCCTTTATATGAATGTGTGGCAGAACTCACTACTCGTATCTTTAACGATTTTAAATATACGCCAGGATTCACCACTATAGCCACACCTTTATCCGAAGTACTGGAACATAAAAAAGGTGTATGCCAAGACTTTGCACACTTACAAGTTGGCTGTTTGCGCGCTATGGGCATTCCATCAAAATATGTTTCTGGCTACATGGAAACACTGCCTCCACTGGGACAAGAGAAATTAGTGGGAGCGGATGCCACACACGCATGGATTTCTTATTTCTCACCTAATCACGGTTGGATAGAGTTTGACCCTACAAATAATAAACAGGCCGGTATACAGCATATTGTGACAGCTGAAGGCCGTGATTATTATGATGTAACGCCGTTAAAAGGCGTTATATTTGGAGGAGGAAAAAACCCTATTTTAGAAGTATCGGTAGACGTTGCGCGATTAAAATAAGGATTTTTAGTTTACTCAGAAATCAACGCCTATACGGGCTTTGATTCCTGACTTGTAGGCGTGCTTAACGTCTTTGATTTCAGAAACCGTATCTGCAATCTCTTGTAATGCCGAACCGCCTCCACGCCCTGTTACTACTACACTCATTTCCCTTGGACGATTTTTAAGTGCATTAATAATGCGCTCTTCGTCTAGATATTTGTAGCCTATCATGTAGGTTAGCTCGTCTAATAAAACTAAATTATAGCGATCATCTTTTAACATTCGTTCAGCCACTGCCCATGTGCGCTCAGCCGCTTCTATATCTCCAGTACGGTCTTGAGTATTCCAAGTGAAGCCTGTGCCCATTTGATAAAAGTCTTCGTCTTCAAAGGAAGGCAGTAAGCTGGCTTTTTCTTTTAAAAATATCTCTTCGCCAGAAAGCTGTACGCCTTTTATAAACTGAACAACGCCTACCTTATGATTATATCCTAGTGCACGTAGCACCATACCAAATGCAGAACTGCTCTTACCTTTGCCATTACCAGTTAATACAATCATCACTCCGCGCTCTTCGTCAGCGGCCTTGATATTAGCATCTACTTTTTCTTTTTGCTTTTCCATAGCCTTTTTATGCTTTTCGTTTTTAGCATCTAAAGAATCTTTATTTTCTTCAGTCATAGGAATCTCTCACGTTGATTGAATTAATTTATCTGAATGTAGGGTAGTTAAAACTTGCTCTAATCTTTGCCAGTGTAATTCTGTACTAGGCAAACCGAATCTGATGCCATTTTCATTGTCTAATAATCTGGTATAAATACCTTTAGTTAATAGTAATTCATATAATTGATTGGCATTTTTTATATATAGTGTCTGAAAAAATACAGTGCCAACCGTTGTATAGTTTAGTGTAATAAATAACAGCCTTAATCTTTCGCCTGCCAATACTAATTTTTTATTTGTTTGTGACTGCCAGCTATTATCAAGCCATGCTTTAATTCCAATAGCTTGCGCCGTATTATTGATACTCCAGTTATTCAACAACGATGAAATATTATTTTGAATAACTTTATTTGCCAGTATTACTCCCAGTCTTAGACCTGCTAATCCAAAAAATTTACCAAATGAACGCAGTACAATTAAGTTTTCATCTGCTACTCGATTAGACATACTGTATTTATCTAAATTTGAAATTTGATAAGGGTCAATAAAAGCTTCATCAACAATTAGCCAAGCTCCGTTGGAAGTTAATATCTTTAACATATCTTTAAGCACTGTTGCTTTGGTTAACCTGCCCGTGGGGTTATTAGGGTTAATAACAACACAAGCCTGCGCATGGTTTAATTGCTGGTCTGTTGGCACGTCGTCATACACTTCAATATTATATCCTTGTGCCCGCCAAGATTTTTGGTGTTCGTTAAAACCTTGTTTGGGTAAAAGTATAGGCCGAACATCAATGCCTGATAATTTCCTTAATATTGGCAGCATTTGTATTGCCCACATAGAACCTGGAATAACAGTCAAATGCTGGGTTTTATAATACCGACAAGCGGCTTGTGTTAATAACTCTTGATGTTGTGGCAATACTTTTAAATCAATAATCTCATCAGCTATGGGGTATGAGAATGGACTAATACCCGTTGATAAGTCTATCCAATCTAGTTTTTGTCTTGGGTAAGCATGTTTAATTTGCTCTAATTTACCGCCATGATTAAATTCAGGTTTGTCAGGTAAGCTGTCAATATTACTCATATTAACCACTCGACGAACCCGATCGAGATAACAAATAAACAGCTACATGAATACATTAATCGAATACTTTTATTTATATCTTTAACATTAGGTAAATTTCCAAACCCTAGGTCTAAGCGAGTTTTATTTTCGCCATGATATACCGCGTCACCTCCCAGCCTTACATTTAATGCTCCAGCACCGGCGGCCATTACAATACCGGCATTAGGGCTATACCAACGACGACCCGTATTCCAAACACTGCTAATTGTTTGTGTTAAGTTCTGCGGCCTAGATAACAGCATGAAAAAAACAGTGACCCTTGCAGGTATAAAACCTAACACATCATCAGCTCTGGCAGAAAATTTTCCAAATTTTTCATATTTTTCTGATCTATAACCCCACATAGCATCAAGTGTGTTGGTCAATCTAAATAAAACAGCACCCGGGATACCAAACATAACAAAAAATACTAATGGACCAATTACCGCATCATGGGTATTTTCTGTTACCGTTTCTATTGTAGCGGTAGCCAGCTGTTGCTGATTTAATGTTTTGGTATCTCTAGATACAATCATAGATACCGCTATTCTAGCCTGTGGAATATCCGCATTGATTAGTGGAGTAAAAACAGCTTTTGCATGCTGCTTTAAACTTTTTTGTCCGATGGTAAAATATAGAATGATTATTTCAAACACGCTTTTATAATAAAAATTACAATACACAAACAGTAAATATTCAATGACAATGAAAAATATAACTACAGGAATAATACTCAAACACCAAGCGATAACACCCTGATTAAATTTATTCTTATAAGTTAGTCTTTCAATCCAGTTCGCATAACGTGCAAATATAACTAAAGGATGAAATCTTTTGGCTTCACCTAATAGCTCATCTAGACATAATGATAATGCGATGATAATCGAGATCATTTTTGCTCACGTACCCGATCGAAGGTACTGCATATTGTTTCTATGGCTTCCACTACGCGCAAAGAAAAGCGATGTAAAATATCACCATTAATACGATAGATATGTTGGTTTTTAACGGCGGGAATCTCTGGCCAATCTGTCCACTTCAAACCTGAAAGCTCTCCGTTGTCATGACCGTGTGCACTTGGAATAATGATGGCTTGTGGTTTATTAAGTAATACAGTTTCCAAACTTATTTGAGGATAATCTACATCAGGGCTGGTTACGATGTTACTACCGCCACAAATAGTTAGCATTTCGTTGATCCAGCTACCAACCGATATTGTTCTAATTGGGGATGACCATAGCTGGTAAAAGAAACTGACTTTAGTTTTATTTTTATTTTCTTTAGTTAATGAGTCTAAATCTTGATGAAATTTATCTACTAACAACTTAGCTTTTTTTTGTGTTCCAGTGAGCGCCCCTAACATTGTAATTTCGATAGCGATATCTCTAAGCTTTTTAGTTTCTGTTCTATATACCGGTAAACCTAAAGATTCTAACTTATCTAGATCGCCAGATTTATTACCGCCCTCCCATGCTACGATTAAATCGGGATTAAGTTCTAAAATACGCTCAGCCAGTACGCCGTGATAACCTCCAACACGTTCTATTTGTTTAGCCGCTTCGGGATAGTCAGCATAATCGGTGGTGGCTAAAATACGATCGCCAATTCCTAGCGCATATAATAGCTCAACACTATGAGGGCTTAATGCCACAATGCGTTGAGCGTTTTTTACGTTTGGTATTTCGAACGAGTAGCTAGTTAATGAGCATAAAAAAACAAAAATACTTACAAAAATTTTAAACATTAAACATTCCAAATTAACAAATATTCTACGTTAGTAGTTCTATAGTGAAGCAATTTTCAATTAGTACTTTTACTATTACACACTGAATAATGGATACCCGCGTTCGCATGTAAGACGATTTATATAGATATCTATATTCATAATTAAGATAATTTTAAGACCAACTCTTGCGTCGCATAACCAATAAAAAGAATACACTGCCTATGGCGGCTGTAATTACCCCAATGGGTAATTCATGACCAGGTAATATTGTGCGAGAAACCACATCGACCCACACCATAAATACACCGCCGAATAAAATGGTTATCCACATCATGTGCTGCCCACTGTGTTCAAACAGGCGACGAACAATATGTGGAATCATAAGCCCTACAAATCCAATGCCACCCGTGTTGGCGACTAAAATAGCGGTTAATAGTGACGTTAGTAACAACATACTTATACGAATCTTTTGAACTTCGACACCTAAAGATCTGGCATTTTCATCACCTGATAACAGCGCGGTTAATTGCCTAGAAAACCCTGAGAATAGAATAAAGCAGATTATTAAAACTAAAAATGGCAGTGACAAGTTCTCCCACCCAGCACGGGTAAAGCTCCCCAAACTCCAAAATAATAGCGACGATGCCGCTTGTGGATCTGATGCATATAAAACTAAGCTAGTCGCCGCACTGAACATAAACGATGTGGCAACACCGGCTAGTACCATGCGCTCTATTTGTACACTTCTACCCGCCATACTAATTACCAGCAATACCGAAACTGCACTGCCAATAAATGCGCCGCCAGTAATGCCAAGCTGTGACCAACCAGAAAATAAACCTTGAGACGCTCCCATCCCAAATCCACTGACAGCTATAACCAGTACCGCACCAAAAGTAGCGCCTGAACTAATGCCAAATAAATAAGGGTCTGCTAATGGATTACGGGTTACTGTTTGTAATACACTGCCTGCTAATGCTAAACCTGCTCCGGTTAAAAATGCCAAGATAACTCTGGGCAAGCGCAGCTCAAATAATATTCTTTGTTTTAATGCGTTTGCCTCACAGCTATCGCTAAACTGGCCACAAATAATTTGTGCTACGTCCGAGAAAGAGATATTTGCCACACCCACAACCAATGCCAATAAAGGGCTAATAACAGCCAGTGCAATGAGTAATGCTAATGGCCAATTACGCATTGCTATCTCCTTTTTCATTGTCGTTATGATTTTTTGCAATAAGCGCGTCTAGGTCAGAATAAGAATAAGTAATACGAACTTGATCAGAACTACTTAATGGATGTTTATCGACGCTGACGCAGGTTTTAAATACCTTGCTGATCATGTTTTCTGTCAACACATCTTTTGGTAAACCCTGATCAACAATTTTACCTTTATCTATGACCAATAAATAATCACAAAAGGCCGCCGCTAAATTTAAATCATGAATTGAAGCCAGTACACTAATGTCCATTTTTTTAACGGTGTTTAATACTTCAATTTGGTAATGTACATCTAAATGATTAGTAGGCTCGTCCATTATCAATAGCTGTGGATTTTGTACTTGGGCACGAGCCAGCATTACCCTTTGCTTTTCACCACCAGACAACTGTTCAAATGGCTGATTCTTTAAACTCTGTAGATCCATTTTTTCAATGGCGAGCTCTATATTTTTTAAATCTTGCTTATTAGTCCATTCAAATAAACCCTTATGAGGGGTTAAACCCTGCGCCACTACGTCCCAAACATTAAGCCCCATATGAGTAGTATGCTCTTGCAGAATAACAGCGACCTGTTTAGCTTGATCGCGAGCGGGCATATCTAATAAATTTTTATTGTGTAAAAAGATCTCACCCACTTGAGGTTTATTAACACCATAAAGACAGCGCATCAAAGAAGACTTCCCCGCACCATTAGGGCCAATTAAGCCCACAAAAGCACCTTTAGGAATATTAAAACTGATGTCGGATAAAATAGGAATGTCGCCCGCAGACCAATGCAGGTTATGAACGTCGAGAATATTGTTCATCTGTACTCCTAGAATTAAGCCGTTAGCAATAACGTACTTGCAGTAAACCGGAGGAACACAGCGATCGATTAATACATAGGTATAGCGTACTAAATCGATTCATCAGGTAGTCCCGCCTGGTTGAATATAGCGTTTTGCATGCAGGTATCTGACTTATGCTAAAAAGCACTTACAGTTGCGGGTACAGTTTTGGACTTTAACCAAATTCCCTTTTAAGCACGGCTATATAAAGCAGCGCACATAAAAACGTCGGCTCTTTATACCGATATTTAGATAAGAGGTCAATTTCTCTAAAAATACTCATCTACCATTATTAAGCAGTAAGAAAGTATCAAATTAAACCATGACACTTTATTTTAACTTTTATTAACTATTACTCTTGTATTTTATTACCTAAGTTGAAATAACCCCGAAACAAAAAGAGCTAATTTATGTATTTAAAAAATTTATTAACAATACTAGTAGCCATTATACTTTGCGCTTGCGGTCCAGGTGACGAGATTACTAGCATAGACCCAAAAAGGTCGTCATCTAGTAGCGAACTAGCGCTTATTGAGGGGGTTTATAAAACAAATAAATTTGGCGACTTGCATTACCTCTACATAAGCAACAATGCAAAAGTTACAAGCTATAATTATGAAGGTGATTCGGTTGATAACGGATTGAACTGTTATTCAAAAGTTACGTCGGCCTCTGGTATTAACGGTATCTTTAATAATAAAACCATCACATACGACTCAAATAATGAAGAATACACTCTTCCATCACCCGCTTTAACAATTTCATTCAAATATAGCGTTTCTCAAGGCATGAGAAACTTTAGAATTGGGAATGATTTTGGTAGTGCCGTAAGTGGTACCTCTTCCTCACCCGTTTTTAATGTTTACCTTGGACACGAAGCTAGAGACGTTCCGGTAGACGCACCAATCATTTCAGATATAAAAGGTATGCTATGCAACTAAAAAAGGCCCACCTAGGTGAGCCTTTTTTATTACCACAAATGCAATATGCATGAGTGGTGAGTTAACTAACGCTTTAGATGTCTGAGATAGACTTAAGCGGGTAGTTAGCAGGTAGTGGCAAAGTTGCTACACCTGTATCAATAGCTGTTTGAGCTACAGCTGTTGAAACGATACCTAAAAGACGTGAGTCCGTTGCTTTAGGAATAATGTAATCTTTACCAAACTCTAAGCTATCAAGACCATATGCGTCTAAAACTTCCTGAGTTACAGGCTCTTTGGCTAAACCAGCAAGAGCTTTAGCAGCAGCCAGTTTCATTTCTTCGTTAATGCGCTTAGCACGTACGTCTAAAGCACCACGGAAAATGAATGGGAAGCCAAGCACGTTGTTTACTTGGTTAGGAAAGTCAGAGCGACCTGTTGCCATAATTGCATCATCACGAACCGATGCAACAATATCAGGCATAATTTCTGGAACAGGGTTAGCACAGGCAAATATAATTGGGTTAGCGGCCATAGTTTTAATCTGCTCGCCAGTCACCATATCAGGACCTGATAGACCTAAGAATATATCTGCGCCGTTTATCGCATCATCAAAAGTGCGCTTGTCGGTATCAATTGCAAACATAGCCTTGTATTGATTTAGGTCTGTACGGCCAGAATGGATTACGCCTTTACGGTCGCACATGAAGATATTTTCTGGCTTCATGCCCGCAAGAATAAGCAGCTTAGAACAAGAAATCGCAGCAGCACCGGCACCTAGAACAGCCATTTTAACGTCTTCGATTTTCTTGCCTTGAATTTCTAATGCATTCAATGCACCAGCAACCGTTACTATGGCTGTGCCATGTTGGTCATCGTGAAATACTGGAATGTCACACTGTTCTATAAGAGTACGTTCAATTTCAAAACATTCAGGTGCTTTAATATCTTCTAAATTGATGCCACCAAAAGTAATCGCGATGCGACGTACTGTGTCGATGAATGCTTGAGGGCTTTCTGACTCTACTTCTATATCAATTGAGTCAATACCTGCAAAGCGTTTAAAAAGAAGAGATTTACCTTCCATTACAGGCTTAGATGCTAAAGGACCAAGATTACCTAGACCTAAAATAGCGGTACCATCAGTAATAACAGCTACAAGGTTACCCTTAGCTGTATACTTGTAAGCGTTCTCTGGATCAGCTGCAATAGCTTTTACCGGCTCAGCAACACCAGGGCTATAAGCTAAAGCAAGGTCGTGAGCAGAATCAGCAGGCGTAGAAAGCTCTATGCTTATTTTCCCTGGCTTAGGAAACTGATGATAATCTAGTGCTTCTTGTTTGAAATCTGACATTCTGACAATTCCATAATATTAGTAATTTCAGCCTCGGGTCAGCTAGGCTGAGTCGCGACGGGCAATGGCCGCGTATTATCTATTAAAAGTAAAGGCCATCATACCCCGTATAGTGACAAATTCGCCTTTTTATGACAAAAAATGAGCAACAAAGCACCATGTCGGTGCAAAAAAAAGATTGCAGCGTATTAACTAATGTCACTCAAATGACACTCATTGATATTACTCATAGTTGCAGGCACAAAAAAGGCGCTCAATGAGCGCCTTTTTTTGTGAAGCCAAAGCTTCTCGTTCTAGCTGTGCTAAGTAATAATTACTTAGTACGACCGCCGAAACGCTTCTTGAAGCGATCGATACGACCACCGGTATCAGCAGTTTTCTGCTTACCAGTATAGAACGGGTGACACTGAGAACATACGTCTAAGTGCATTGTACCAGTCTTAGTAGACTTAGTATTTATAACGTTACCACAAGAACAAGTTGCTGTTAGTACGTCGTATGTAGGATGAATTTCTGCTTGCATAATAATTCTCACTTTCCAAAATTGCCGCCACTTATTCTCTTTTGACCTTGCCGGTAGACAACTAACATAATTAGAAATCGTCCAGTAAACCCAAGTGAGCCTCATAAGCACCGCTGGAATGGATATGTACACATACCCAAGGGTCGCGCATAATATCAGATTAGTGCACTATATCAACTGTTAACCACTATGAACGTGTGAAAAACACACAACCTCCGAAACACGGTAATTTAATGATCGCAACTTTATGACCTCGGCACCCTTTTATTTAAACATTGCGTTACCCGTGCCGCTGAATAAGACATTCGACTACTTACCTGAAGCTGGGCAAGACATGAGTCGTTATCAGTCTGGCTTAAGGGTTAGCGTGTCGTTTGCGAACCGAGTATTAACTGGAGTGATTGTCGATATTCACCAAACACCTAGCTACGACCCCGCTAAACTCAAACCCATTAGTAAACTACTAGACAGCAAACCATTGATTTCTAGCGAGTTAAATAAAATTGGGCATTGGCTACATAAATATTATCACCAGCCTTTGGGCGAATGCATGCAGCTACTGTGGCCTGTACTGCTCAGAAAAGGCGGCGAAGCCAGCAGCACAACACAATCTTTTTACAGCCTTAATAAACCACTACCTGAAATCAGCACCATCAAACGCGCCCCAAGGCAGGTATCCTTGCTTGAATATATACAGGGAAACCATTGCAGCGCCGAACAAAATGAGTGGGGGTTATGGCAAAAAGATTTGGTCGAAGCAGGATACACTCCTGCTGTTATTAAAGGCCTAGCCGAAAAAGGGTTTATTCAGCATCAAGACAAAGCCAGCTTTCAGCCATTAAACGGCACCGCTGAGCAAGACCCGCTGCAGCTCAACGAAGAACAAGCCGAAGCCGTTAGTGCCATTAATAATAGCCAAGGATTTGCCCCATTTTTATTAGAGGGTGTGACAGGGTCGGGGAAAACAGAAGTCTATCTGCAAGCCATTGCGCCTTTTATTGAAAAACACAAACAGGTTATTATTCTCGTCCCAGAAATTGGCTTGACCCCACAAACGGTTCAACGATTTGCCAAGCGCTTTGACGCTGATATTTTATTGCTCCATAGCCAATTAAACGACCGCGAACGTTTAGATGCTTGGCTACTTGCATCAAATCATCAAACTAATAGTCGTGCACAAATAATCATTGGTACACGCAGCGCTATTTTTACTCCAGCGCCAAATCTAGCGGCTATTATTATTGATGAAGAGCACGACCAAAGTTTCAAACAACAAGATGGCATTCGTTATCATGGACGTGACGTAGCGGTAATGCGAGCCAGCGCATTAGGCTTACCAATAATATTAGGCAGTGCCACTCCCAGTCTAGACACGCTGCATAATGCACTAACACAAAAATACGCCCATTTGCACTTAACTGAACGTGCAGGCGAGGCTAAACCACCAAAACTTCAAATATTAAATATCAATAAACAGCCCGTACATCATGGCTTAGCAGACGAGCTATTACCGCAAATAAAAACCACTATTGACAACGGTCATCAGGTTTTAGTGTTTGTAAACCGTCGCGGATTTGCACCCACTCTTTATTGTCCCGACTGCGGCTGGATTAGCGAATGCAAACGCTGCGATGCAAAAATGACGCTACACCAAAAACCTTCACACTTGCATTGCCATCATTGCGACAACAAACAATCGCTTCCAAAAAGCTGCCCCACTTGTTTAAGTAATCAGATACAAGCCATGGGAGCTGGCACCGAACGCTTAGAAAGCCATTTACAATATCAATTTAATAAGGGGGAATTTCAAAGCACTGCAGTGATTCGTATTGACCGTGACAGCACGCAAAACAAAAACTCTATGCAAGAACTTTTAAAGCCAGTTCATGCAGGTGAACCTTGCATTTTAGTGGGCACCCAAATGTTAGCCAAGGGACATCATTTCCCAAAAGTCGCATTAGTAATAATGGTAAATGTAGACAGTGGTTTTTTTAGTGCCGATTTTCGCGCTATGGAAAAAACAGCCCAACTTATATTGCAAGTAGCAGGACGTGCTGGGCGTGAGAGTATAAAAGGTAAAGCCGTTATACAGACAGAGTTTGCCGACCATCCTTTATTGCATTTATTAAGTGAAGAAAATTACCACTCATTAGGTCTTGCTCTGTTACAAGAGCGCCAATCACAAGATTTACCGCCCTATGGCTTTCAAGCACTCATTAGGGCCGACAGTCATCAGCCGCGAGAAGCTGAACAGTTTTTACATCGGGTACGGGAGTTATTAAATTGGCAGAAGGAAAATTTAAACCTTCCCCACATAAAACCCCTAGGCCCACTACCTTCACCCATGGAATTAAGAGCGGGGCGCTTCAGAAGTCAACTTTGGATAAGCTGCGTAAACAGAAAAATGCTACATCATTTTATCGATCATATTTTGAATGGAATTTATGACATAAAGGGGTTTCATAAAGTCCGCTGGAGCCTAGACATAGATCCCACAGATAATATGTAGGAGTCCCACACCATGGGCGCAACTAACCTGAGTTTTGCAGAATCTGCGATCCTCAGCCATACTCGTTAATTAAGACAGATTTTAATGCCTTGGAATAATAGTAGATAAACCTACACACCCTATAGATCATTTAAAGAGTGATAATGAAGAGCGACAATGAAGAACGCTTAGAGCTTGTCATGAAAGCTGCCAATGTAGGTATTTGGGATTGGCAAGTTCAGACCGGTGACCTGAGGTTTAATCAGCGCTGGGCTGAAATTATTGGCTATACAGTTGCCGAGCTTACGCCTATTCAGTTTGATACCTGGTCTGATAATCTTCACCCCGATGACTTGATAAAAGCCAACAAGCAACTTGAGCTACACTGGCGTGGTGAGATTGACCTATATGAAATTGAAGCCCGAATGCGACATAAAAGAGGGCATTATGTCTGGGTTTTGGCATCAGGTAAGGTGGTCGAATGGCAAGAGAATGGTCAACCAAAACGCATGATTGGTACCCACCTAGATATAACTGACCGAAAAGAACAAGAAAGTGAACGTATTATTGCCAGCCAGTTGTTAAATGAGTCCCAAAAAGTAGCAAAAGTGGGCGGCTGGGAACTTAATCTAGTAACAGGTCTATTGCATTGGACCGCTGAAACCTATCGCATCCACGAAGCTAATCCAGAGGAATTTGATCCCTCTGTGGATGCCGGCGTTGACTACTTTTTACCTGACTCTCGCGACAAAATCTCTAAGGCCTTAGAACAGGCCATTAATAATGGAATTGGCTACGACCTAGAGCTTGAAACCCTTACCACCAAAGGACGCAAGATTGATGTGCGCACCACCTGCAATGTGACCCAAAAAAATGGGGCTACAGTGCGTCTAACCGGTATATTTCAAGATATAACGGATCAAAAAGCCGTACAACGCAAACTCGAATTAAGTAATCACAGCCTTGAAAAAGCCAATACAGCACTGCAGTTATCAGCACATTATGATGCTCTAACTGAACTGCCCAACCGTATTTTACTATCCGATCGTATGCAGCAAGCCATGAATAGAAGCCTGCGAAGTAATCAATCCGTGGCCATTGCCTTTATTGATTTAGATGGCTTTAAAACCATTAATGATAACTTTGACCACAGTATAGGCGATAAATTCTTACGTCAAATTGCCAACCATCTTGAGCGTTCACTCAGAGAAGGAGACACTCTAGCTCGTATTGGCGGCGATGAATTTGTTGCGGTATTGGGTGAGCTAAATGAGGACAATGACAGCCACATTATATTAAATCGTATGCTTGAGGCGGCCGCCACAGAACTCATTATTGATGGTAAGCTCCTTAAAGTTTCTGCAAGTATTGGCGTCACATTTTACCCGCAAAATAATAGTAGCCCAGATCAGCTTTTGAGACATGCCGACCACGCCATGTATAAAGCTAAGCAACTGGGCAAAGGTTGCTGGCATATCTTTGATGTTGAAAGAGATGTAGCCGTTAAGCACAAACACGAAGAGCTTGAGAGGCTTCGACTTGCACTGCACAGTGAAGAGTTCACGCTCTTCTACCAACCAAAAGTTGATTTACGCAACAATAAAGTGATCGCATTAGAAGCACTTATTCGCTGGCATCACCCAGAGCAAGGCACTCTTCCTCCTGGGGCTTTTCTGCCAGTATTAGATCAGGATATTTTAGGTATTGAACTTGGAGAATGGGTAATCAAGGCAGCCCTTAAACAGTTACATAGCTGGCACTCTTCACAGATGGAAATGCCCATCAGTGTCAACATTAGTCCCCTGCAATTACAGCATCCCGATTTTGTATCCCGACTAGAACAGATGTTAAAAGAGTTTCCATTATTCATTCCAAACAGTCTTGAATTTGAAATATTAGAGAGCAGTGCGCTTAAAGATATTGATAGAGTATCAGGGGTCATTAAAGCGTGTAATCGCTTAGGCGTAACGTTCTCAATAGATGATTTTGGTACAGGCTACTCTTCCCTAACCTATTTAAAACGACTGCCCACTGAATACTTAAAAATCGATCAGTCATTTATCAGAGATATGCTGATAGATGCTGATGACTTGACCATAATACAAGGCATCATTGAACTAGCAAAAGCATTTGATCTGAAGGTTATTTCGGAAGGAGTTGAAACACCTGCCCACGGCGTAAAACTACTTACCATGGGGTGCTTTTTAGCTCAGGGCTACGGCATAGCGAAACCCATGCCTGCCAGTAAATTTCCACAATGGCTAAAGCAATGGAACGCCAACCCTAAACTGATCGACGGCACCCTGTAGGAGCCCACCCCGTGGGCGATTTAAAACCAGTGGGCGATTTAAAACCCGTGGACGATTTAAAACCAGTGGACGATTTGAAACCAGTAGACGATTTAAAACCCCTGAGCGATTTAAAACCCGTGGACGATTTTAAAACCAGTGCCGAGTTCGATTAGCAAACCAAACAAGACTCAACATCACAGGTACCTCTACCAACACGCCAACCACTGTGGCTAATGCCGCGCCTGAATGCAGTCCAAATAAACTTATGGCCACCGCCACCGCAAGCTCAAAGAAGTTACTGGTACCTATCAAGCTCGCTGGGGCGGCTATGTTATGTGATAGCTTTAAGTATTTAGCTAACCCATAGGCAATAAAAAATATTCCATAGGTTTGAATAATTAATGGAATCGCGATCATCACAATGGCTTCAGGCTTATCTAAAATAGTTTGCGCCTGAAAACCAAATAGCAATACCACCGTTGAGATCAAGCCAACAATTGACCAAGGCTTTACCGTTGCTAGAAACGTATTTAGCTTTGAATGGTCGCCAGCATTATCTAGTTTTTTACGCGTCAGCACACCCGCCAGCAGCGGTAAAAACACATATAATACAACTGATAAAATCAAAGTTTCCCATGGCACAATTATATCGGTCATGCCTAATAAAAATGCAGTAAGTGGAGCAAATGCAAATATCATAATCACATCATTAACACTTACTTGAACCAAGGTATAATTGGCATCGCCCTTAGTTAATTGTGACCAAACAAATACCATTGCAGTACACGGCGCCACACCCAATAAGATCATACCAGCGATGTATTCATTAGCGGTTTCAGCGTCTACCATATCTGCAAAAAATACTTTAAAGAATAACCAACCTAAAGCGGCCATAGTAAATGGTTTTATTAACCAGTTAATTAATAATGTTAGAAATAAGCCTTTAGGTTTTTTACCCACATCTTTAATCGAGCTAAAATCCACTTGCACCATCATCGGGTAAACCATTAACCAAATCAGAACTGCAATTAAAATATTAACGTGCGCATATTCCCACGACGCAATGACTTCAAATACGCCGGGCATGATGCTGCCTAAGACCACGCCAGCCAAAATTCCAAGGCCAACCCATACTGTTAAATAACGTTCAAAAATGCCCATACTTCACTTCTCTATATTTTTGTGGTTTGTTTCGCTCACGGGGTGAGCTCCTACCTAAGAGTTTCGCTCACGGAGTGAGCTCCTACCTAGGAGTGCGCTAGCCTTGCGCGCCTAATTTTAATAGCTCTGCTTTTAGGGCATCGCCTTTTAGATTATCTAGATCTAAACTTGTTATGGCTTTCATGCGGGCTTCGATCTCGGCCATGCATGTTAAGAATTCAGCTTTTACAGCAGCTTCATCCCCTTCTACTTTTGAGGGATCTTTTAATCCCCAGTGTAACTTAATGGCTTTACCAAACCATACTGGGCAAGCTTCTGCTGCTGCGCTATCGCACACAGTCACAACCACATCTGCATTAAACGTTTCTAATTCGTCCCAGCTTTGACTGATTAAACCTTGGGTTGAGATACCCGCTTCAGCCAAGTATTTAAGCGATAACGGATGAACCTCTCCTACTGGCTGACTGCCGGCACTGGCAGCTTGCAGGCGGGAATCGTTTTGATGATTGGCAATGGCTTCCGATAAAATAGATCGACAGCGGTTGTGGGTGCAGATGAATAGTATTTTCATAGATTTATTCTCTTTGTTTGCTTTGTTCGCCTGCGAGCAGGCTCCAACCGGGTTCGACTGGGCTCAGTTAACAGCAAGCTGGTTTTCTGTGAATCTCGCTCACTAGATTTAATTTTACAGTCAGTTGCTTCAGTGTTTCTTCCCCTGCTAATACAGCCTGACAGATGATTTCATTGGCCCAGTTAGGCAGTTCATCATGAATGCGATAAAACACCCACTGGCCTGACTTACGAACCTGCAGTAACTGGCATTCACGCAAACTGGCCAGATGACGGCTGATCTTTGGCTGGCTGCTGCCCATGGCCTCTACCAGCTCACCAACGTTTAGCTCACCTTGGCTTTGAATCAGCAGAATAATCTGTAGACGAGTGTCGTCGCTTAAGCATTTAAATAGCTGTAATGAGTCAATCTTCATGGGATTTTTCAATTCAAACAATATATACGGATAATCATATATATGGAATCCCGTATATACAAGTATTCATCAACCTGACTGTAGAAAAAATCCCTCTAAACTGGGATAATGCGCGAAATTTATACGCACAAGTATATGGGGCCAGCTATTTGCCCCGCTAAGAATTCAAGGTCCCTATGAAACAACAGTTAATCAGTCTTATCGAAGATACACTTTCTGCTCTTAAAGCCGATGGGAAGTTGCCAGCCGATGCGGCTCCAAAAGTGATGATTGATAACACCAAAGACAAGGCACACGGTGATTATGCGTCTAATATTGCCATGGTAAGTTCTAAATTATCAGGCATGAAACCACGTGACTGGGCTGAAGTAATCATTGCTGCATTGCCTGATAGCCCTATCCTTAAAAAAGCTGAAATAGCTGGCCCTGGTTTCATAAACTTTTTTGTTACCGAAGCGGCAAGTTTGTCGGTGGTCGACACCATTCTTAAAGCTGGTGCTAAATATGGTCACAACGATTCAGGTAAAGGCCAAAAGGTACAAGTAGAATTTGTATCGGCTAACCCAACTGGTCCGTTACATGTGGGCCATGGTCGCGGGGCAGCTGTGGGAGATTGCATTAGCCGATTATTGCAAGCTAATGGCTGGGACACTACACGCGAATTTTATTACAACGATGCCGGTGCGCAAATTGATAATTTGGCATTATCGGTTCAAGCCCGCTGCAATGGCCTAGGACCTGACGATGCCAGCTGGCCTGAGAACGGCTACCAAGGTCACTATATAGTAGAGCTTGCTGAAAGCTTTATGAAAGGCGAAAGTATTGAGTCGGCCGACAAAAAATATACAGGTACTAAAGACGCCAATGACCTAGATGGAATACGTCACTTTGCAGTTGCATATTTACGCCGCGAACAAGATTTAGATTTAAAAGCATTTGAAGTAGATTTTGATGTGTACTTTTTAGAAAGCTCACTTTACTCAGAAGGTAAAGTTGAAGAAGCGGTTCAAGCGTTAATTAAAAACGGTTTTACTTATGAAGAAGGTGGCGCTCTTTGGTTAAAGACCACCGACTTTGGTGATGACAAAGATCGTGTGATGCGCAAAAAAGATGGTGGCTACACTTACTTTGTCCCAGACGTGGCATATCACTTAGAAAAATGGCAGCGTGGCTTCTCGCGAGTTATCAACGAACAAGGTGCCGACCACCATTCAACCATCACTCGTGTGCGAGCTGGTTTACAAGCGTTAAAAATGGATATTCCTGAAGGCTGGCCTGACTACGTGTTGCACCAAATGGTCACCGTAATGAAAGGCGGCGAAGAAGTTAAAATTTCTAAACGCGCAGGCAGCTATGTGACATTAAGAGATTTGATTGACCAAGTGGGCCTTGATGCCACTCGCTATTTTTTAGCGGCTAGAGCACCTAGCTCGCAGTTAACATTTGATATTGATTTAGCCTTAAGCCAATCAAATGATAACCCTGTTTATTACATTCAGTATGCTCACGCGCGTATTTGCAGCATATTACGTAAACTGGCTTCACAAGATTTAAGCTGGGATCAAGCCAACGGTTTAGCCAAACTTGATCGCTTAACTGAGGACCATGAAAAACTACTGGCTAACAAACTGGCTGTATTCCCAGAAATGGTTAAAACGGCTGGAACAGCAAATGCCCCTTATACAATCGCTAACTACTTGCATGAACTGGCCAGTGAATTTCACGGTTACTATAATGCACACAAGACAATTGTAGACGATATAGATTTACGTGATGCCCGCATAACATTAACTCAGGCTACCCGCCAAGTTATTGCTAACGGCTTAGATTTATTGGGCATTAGCGCCCCAGAGGAAATGTAATGGCGTCTAACGCACCACGTTGGGTATGGATATTCACCCCTTTAGTTGCGCTTAGCTTTGCAATTTTTTTGTTCTACTTAACGACAGTCCCTGCTGGCGACGACATAGACAAAATTACCGAGTCGCTTACTGAGCAGGCTCAGCAAGCCAAACAGGCGCTTACCAACAAAGCTAAAAGTGCGGCAAATACCGCCGCGCAGCAAGCTATTAATGCTGGTCTACCTGACCCTGTCAAAACGATAACTAAAAGCGTTAATAATTTCGAGTTTTTTGAAATCTTAGAAAATAAAGAAGTATCTGTTGAAGAAGTTGTAGAATATAAATCTACACCGAAAGGCACTGACAAAGACGGTAATAAAATTCAATATCGCTTGAGAACAGGGTCATTTAAAAACTTAGAAGGCGCAGACCGCCAAAAAGCTCAGCTAATTATTAATGGTCTTTCGCCACAAATTGAAAGTGCTAATGTAAATGGTGACACCTGGTATAGAGTATTTACTGGACCATTTATTAACCGTTCACAAATGAATAAAGCACAAGACCAATTAGCCGACATGGGCATTCAATCTATAGTGATTAAACAAGCGTTAAACTAAACACGCCCTGACAAACTAAAATCGCATAAAAAAAGTCCATAAAAAAGCCCAGTGAAATTTCTTTCTCTGGGCTTTTTTATTTTAAATACATTTAACAATCAAGAGTAAAACTTGTCCTAAGGTCTAGTTTAAGTTCACTTTGCACTAAAAGATCATCCGAGGGGTAGGTCGAAAACACTTTTGCATATTGCTCTGTTAATCGCCCAAGATGCTTAAAACCGCTCATATATGCCGCTTCGGTGACACTACTTGAATTAACTAAATTAAGGCGAAATCTATGTAACCTGAATTGATGTATATATTTACTTGGGCTAATACCTAACTCTTGTTTAAATACCATTTGTAAATTTCGAACCGATGTAGAGACAAAGTCGGCAAGTTCACTTAAACGAATAGGTTTTACATGGTGCGTATTTATATAACCTAACGCCTTACTTAATATTTTTTGTCGAGTACTGGCTTTAACA
Source organism: Bermanella sp. (assembly GCA_034112325.1). Taxonomy (GTDB): domain Bacteria; phylum Pseudomonadota; class Gammaproteobacteria; order Pseudomonadales; family Oceanobacteraceae; genus Bermanella. The sequence goes on from JAWUVO010000019.1 coordinate 34,823, forward strand.
TCTTCTAAATCTGACATGATACAAGGCAACAATATATCGGTTACCAAGCCCTCTAAATAAGAGTTACTAATGTGAAGCGCTGACGCCTCACTTTTTTTAGCGACATTTAACGCATGTTCAGTGGCGGTAGCGGCAGCAAGTATAACAGCTGGATCGTATGCTTTTCGAGATGCGGTCTTGTATAGCTCGGTATAATCTTTTAGTGCTTGATCGCCCAGAACATGTTTTAACCATCTGGCATCTACCTGAACTTGATACATACTAGTATTTGCTGGAATCAGCCACTGGGACTTAGCTCCACAGGGCAGAAATGGACTGTAGCGTTCGCCACCAGGAAGGTTTAAATATTGCTTAACGGCCGCTTCATCAGCTATTGGCAGCTGAAAAGCCAGTGTAGAACTACCAAATTTAAGCTCTTCGATACTTGGGCAGCTATTGATGCGCTTAGCAATCATTAATGGGCCAAAATCCACCACATCTAATTCAATCAAAGCATCGCCAAATAAAGGCGTTGAGGTCATTTCAATACAAGACAGTGACTGGGCTAAATCAAAATAACTAAGATCTGCTCCTTCAAATACCTTTATGACAACTTGATTGTTAACGTCCATCGATTGCTACATCCATTCTGTTCGACTAGCTTAGTATTTCTAGGAATACTTTCCATTTGCATCTAACTAACTATATCACCCCGAAAGCTGAGTAATTGCTATTGTTCGCAATTTGGAC
>JAWUVO010000020.1:0-30158 GCA_034112325.1 Bermanella sp.
AAAGATTACGTTGACGTTAACGTAAGGCAAGGATTAGACTGTTATTATGAACAATGAAAAAAATAACATATACACCATTAGTGATTTGGCGCAACGCTTTGATATTACTACTAGAGCCATCCGCTTTTACGAAAGCGAAGGCCTGCTAAGTCCTGAACGTGAGGGACAAAAGCGTCTATATCACCATAAGGACTTTATTACCTTAAAGTTAATATTAAGAGGTAAGCGTCTAGGTTGGTCACTGGCCGAGAGTCGAGAGCTGATTCAAATGTACGACTCAGGAAAGAACAACCAACAGCAATATCAAAAAGTTCTAGAAAAGGTTCAAGAAAGCCGAGAGCGGCTACAACAACAATTAAACGATATTGAAATTATGCTGGTAGAACTAGAAGAGCACGAAGACCGCGTTAAGCAGGTATTAGCTGCAAGCTAATTAATAACGCAAGTAGCCTTAATCGAAAAATAATAAAAATAATAATCAGTGTCATTAATCGACCTATATAAAGAATGAATGCGCCAGCTGCTATGCTGCTAATGGCCTTTGTTGTGGTGATAAAAGGATAATACCTATGAAATCAATTTATAAAGAATTTAACTTCGGTCACGGCGAAACCATCGACATGATGCGTGCTCAAGTGAACGAATTTGCAACTCGCGAAATTGCCCCGTTAGCTGAGGCCACCGATAAAGACAATGCCTTCCCCAATGATCTTTGGAAAAAATTTGGAGATATGGGCTTATTGGGAGTCACCGCAGAAGAAAAATATGGCGGTACAAATATGGGCTATTTAGCTCATGTTATTGCTATGGAAGAAATCAGCCGCGCATCTGCCTCAATCGGTTTAAGCTATGGTGCTTTTTCTAATCTTTGTGTGAACCAACTTACCAAAAATGCTTCAGTTGAACAAAAAACAAAATACCTACCTAAATTATTATCAGGTGAACATATTGGTGCTTTAGCCATGAGCGAACCAAATGCAGGTTCCGACGTGGTAAGTATGAAACTTCGTGCAGACAAAAAAGGTAATAACTACGTATTAAACGGTGGGAAAATGTGGATCACTAATGGTCCCGATGCCGATGTCTATATTGTTTATGCTAAAACCGATTTTGCCAAAGGTGCTCACGGCATGACAGCCTTTATTGTTGAACGCGATAACCCAGGGTTTAGCCGCGGTTTAAAGTTAGATAAACTTGGTATGCGCGGATCCAATACTTGTGAATTAATTTTTGAAGATTGCGAAGTACCTGAAGAAAATATTCTTGGTGGCCTAAACCAAGGGGTTAAAGTATTAATGAGTGGCCTGGACTACGAACGTGTAGTTTTATCTGGCGGCCCTACCGGTATTATGCAAGCGTGCATGGATATTGTAATTCCTTATATACACGATCGAGAACAGTTTGGTAAAAGCATTGGCGAATTTCAATTAGTACAAGGTAAAGTAGCCGATATGTATTCAACCATGAACGCATGTAAATCTTACTTATATGCAGTAGCTTCTGCCTGTGATCGAGGTGAGACAACACGCAAAGATGCCGCTGGTGTAATTCTTTACTGCGCAGAAAAAGCCACACAAATGGCACTAGATGCTATCCAGCTATTAGGTGGCAATGGCTATATAAATGACTATGCAACAGGCCGTTTATTACGCGATGCAAAACTTTACGAAATTGGTGCAGGAACATCAGAAGTTCGTAGAATGTTGATAGGCCGCGAAATATTTAATGAGTCTAAATAACACATAATCAGCGCCCTCCTACAATGGAAATATAAATGCCAATAATACATTCCGACATAAACACCAATTCGGCCGAGTTTAAACAAAACCAAGCCTTTAATTTAAATATTGTGGCCGACCTTAAAAACCTAATACAGAAAATCACCTTGGGTGGTGGCGAAGCATCGCAAGCCCGACATAAAAGTCGTGGAAAATTATTAGCGCGCGAACGTATTGCATTATTGCTCGATGCTGGATCACCTTTCTTAGAAATAGCTCAACTTGCTGCTTATGAAGTATATGACGACGTGGTGCCTTGTGCAGGTGTAGTAGCAGGAATTGGAAAAGTCTCAGGAGTTGAGTGCATGATCGTAGTAAATGATGCGACTGTTAAAGGCGGATCTTACTACCCTCTTACAGTTAAAAAGCATTTACGTGCACAAGAAATTGCACAAAAAAATCATCTACCTTGTATCTACTTAGTTGACAGCGGTGGTGCTAATTTACCACGCCAAGACGAAGTATTCCCTGACAAAGAACACTTTGGTCGGATCTTCTTTAATCAGGCCAATATGTCAGCTATGGGCATTCCACAAATTGCAGTAGTAATGGGCAGTTGTACTGCTGGTGGCGCTTACGTTCCTGCAATGGCCGATGAATCTATTATAGTTAAAGAGCAAGGTACTATTTTTTTAGCCGGCCCACCTTTGGTTCAAATGGCAACTGGTGAAATTGTTGACGCACAAACATTAGGCGGTGGTGACATGCACACTTCTACTAGTGGTGTGGTTGATCATCTTGCAGAAAACGACGAGCATGCATTGCAGTTAGCGCGACAATGTATAGACCGTTTAAATTGGAAAAAAGAATCACAGTTAGACATACGAGAAGTCATTGCGCCATTTTATGATCCAGCTGAACTTTACGGCATTATTCCTCAACAACTTAAAAAGCCAATGGATGCACGTGAAATTATCGCGCGCATTGTAGACGGTAGTGACTTTGATGAATACAAAGCTCGCTTTGGTACCACACTAGTTTGTGGCTTTGCTCGTATATATGGCTATCCAGTGGGTATTGTTGCCAACAATGGTATTTTGTTTTCAGAAAGTGCACAAAAAGGCGCTAACTTTATTGAACTTTGTTGCCAGCGTAAAATCCCGCTTATCTTTTTACAAAATATTACTGGCTTTATGGTGGGCTCTAAATACGAGCAAGAAGGTATTGCGAAGCATGGTGCTAAAATGGTAAACGCGGTGGCCTGTGCCAAAGTTCCAAAATTTACTATGGTATTTGGTGGTAGTTTTGGCGCGGGCAACTACGGAATGTGTGGGCGAGCATACGACCCAAACTTTATGTGGATGTGGCCAAACGCACGTATCAGTGTAATGGGTGGCGAACAAGCCGCCGGTGTTATGTCATTAATAACTAAAGGTGCAAAAGAAAAACGCGGTGAAACTTTTACTGATGAAGATCAACAAAAGTTTAAAGCTCCGTTATTAGAAAAATATGAAAAAGAAGGTCACCCGTATTACGCCTCTGCCCGTTTATGGGATGACGGTGTAATTGATCCAGCACAAAGCCGCGAAGTATTGGCTCTTGCAATCAGCGCGTCTTTAAATGCGCCAATTGAAGAAACTAAATTTGGCATCTTTAGAATGTAATGGGGAGCACTATGACAGATCAAAACTTACTAGTAGAGATTAATAATGGGGTTGCCACCCTTAGTTTAAATCGCCCTGAAGTACACAATGCTTTTGACGATGTATTGATTGCTAAAATCATTACAGCTTTAAATAATATTGAAGCTGACAATTCGGTTCGAGTGGTGGTATTAACCAGTACTGGCAAACATTTTAGCGCTGGTGCCGATTTAAACTGGATGAAGCGTATGGCGGTCTTATCCGAGCAACAAAATCGTGACGACGCACAGCAACTTGCAGAATTAATGCATAGGCTGAACAATTTAAACAAGCCTACCATTGCACTTGTTAATGGCGCTGCATACGGTGGTGCTGTTGGTTTAGTGGCTTGCTGCGACATGGCTATTGCTACAGCACGAAGCCGTTTTTGTTTAAGCGAAGTAAAAATTGGTTTAAGTCCTGCTGTAATCAGCCCGTTTGTTGTGGCTGCCATAGGTGAACGCGCCTCAAGACGCTTCTTTTTAACCGCTGAAACCTTCGATGCTCAGCAAGCTAATCAACTGGGTTTACTGCACGCAGTTGCACAAGATCAAGCAGATCTTAATACTCAAGGCCAAACACTGATCGCTGCCCTATTACAAAATAGTCCCCGAGCTATGGGGCAAACCAAAGAGTTAATCAAACAAGTGAGCCGCGGCGAGATCAATCAATCTATGCGTGACTATACAGTTAACTTAATTGCTTCTATTCGTGTAAGCGATGAAGGTCAAGAAGGCTTAAATTCTTTTTTAGATAAAAGAAAACCTAATTGGATAAAAAAGTAGGAGGGGTGACCCACCCCGAACAAACATAAATCGGGGTGGGGTCACCCCTCCTACGGAGAAAAAAATGAATAATAATAAAATTACTCGTCTATTAATTGCAAACCGTGGCGAAATTGCTGTTCGTATTATGCAAAGCGCGCAAAAAATTGGTATCTACTGCATAGCTCTTTATAGCGATGCAGATAAGAATGCAATGCACGTTAAACAAGCTAACGAAGCTTGGTACATTGGCCCAAGTCCAGCCAAAGAAAGCTATTTAGCGGTTGAAAAAGTTTTACAGGTTGCTAAAGATGCCCGCGCCGATGCTATTCACCCGGGCTATGGTTTTTTATCTGAAAACGCAGGCTTTGCAAAATCTATTCAAGATGCAGGTCTAATTTGGGTTGGACCACCAGTTTCCGCTATTGAGGCCATGGGTTCTAAAAGTGAATCTAAAAACTTAATGGAAAAAGCTAACGTACCCTTGGTACCTGGCTACCATGGCGACAATCAAGATGAAGCGTTTCTAGCAAAAGAAATAGCAAAAATTGGCTTTCCTGTATTAATAAAAGCCAGTGCAGGTGGCGGTGGTAAAGGCATGCGCGTTGTAAATAATGAATCTGAAATCGCTGCAGGTATTACCGCGAGTAAACGCGAAGGTTTGAATAGCTTTGGTGACGATCGATTACTAGCCGAAAAATATATTACTCGCCCTAGGCATGTTGAAATCCAAATATTTATGGATCAGCAAGGCAATGGTGTGTATTTATTTGAGCGTGATTGTTCAATTCAACGTCGCCATCAAAAGGTAGTTGAAGAAGCCCCTGCTCCCATCTTTAGCCAATCCGATCGTAAGGCGATGGGCGAAACTGCACTTCAAGCGGCTAAAGCTATTAATTATGAAGGTGCTGGCACCGTTGAGTTTTTATACGAACAAAAGGTAAGCGGTCCTGGCACTTTTTACTTCATGGAAATGAACACTCGCTTACAGGTAGAGCATCCAGTAACCGAAATGATCACCGGCCAAGACTTAGTTATTTGGCAATTAAAAGTTGCTCAAGGGGAGAATCTGCCTGTAACGCAAGATCAGCTTTTTATTAACGGCCATAGCATGGAAGTACGTATTTACGCCGAAGATCCTGACAATGAATTTTTACCTACAACCGGAACCTTAGATTTTGTTCAGCTGCCAACGTTAATTGAAGGCAAAGTTCGATTAGATACTGGTGTTAAACAAGGTGATGAAGTTAGCCCGTATTATGACCCTATGATCAGTAAATTAATTGTATGGGGAGAAGATCGTCAGCAGTGCTTAAGTACACTCAAACAAGCACTGCAGGAATATCAAATAGCAGGCGTGACCACCAACCTTTCTTTTTTACGCCGAATAGTAAATGTAGAAGCGTTTAAGCAAGGCCAAGTAACTACCCAATTTATTGAAGAGTTTAGCAACCAACTTGTCACTGACAAGGATATTATACAGCATCATTTATTAGCCGCTGTTTGTAACCATATGCTGTCTAGAAAAAGTATTGGTAAAGATACTCAACAAACGGCTGAAATTGGAACTAGCCCTTGGCATACCATGAGCTCATTCCGCTTAAATCAAAACGCTCGTGAGACGCTAAACTTTAGCTTAAACAATGGCCAAGATGTTACTGTTACTGTAGATACGTTAACAGCCCATAGTTGGAATATTACTATTAACGACAATACCCAGCAGGTATTTGCACGCTTAGAAAAAGATCAATTGCAATACGAGGTGAATGGACAGTGGCATTCAGCTCGAATTATTCAGCATAATAATCGTCTGTGGGTTTACGACACTGATGGCGAAAGCCAATTGCAATTTAAGATTAGCGATTATAACCAACAAGACGAACAGCAAGGTAGTTTAAAAGCCCCTATGAACGGCACCATTATTCAAGTAAATACTTGCGTTGGCCAAACTGTTAAAGCAGGCGATGTACTAATGATAATGGAAGCTATGAAAATGGAACATACTATTAAAGCCCCTGAAGATGGTGCCGTAAAAGAAATAAGCTTTCAAGTGGGCGACTTAGTAGCTGAAGGCGCAATGCTAATTGAAATGCAAGAAGCTTAACTACTATTGGATTATAAAAATGACATTACCTTCAAAAGTACAAATCATTGAAGTAGGTCCACGTGACGGCTTACAAAATGAAAAAAATACTTTATCGGCCGATTTACGCGTTGAATTAATTGAGCGTCTAGCAAAAGCAGGCCTTAAAAAAATTGAAGCAGGCAGCTTTGTGTCCCCCAAGTGGGTACCACAAATGGCCGACACAGATAAAGTATTAGACAAACTTAATAAAAGTCCTATAAAAAAATTAACTGGTGCTAAGTACGCGGTATTAACACCAAACCTGAAAGGCTTAGAAGGCGCGATTCAACATCGTGCAGACGAAGTGGCAATTTTTGGTGCGGCCAGTGAAAGCTTTACGCAAAAAAACATTAACTGTTCTATTGATGAAAGCCTAGAGCGCTTTGAACAGATTATGGCGCAAGCGCAGCAACTTAACCTGCCTGTGCGCGGTTATGTATCAACTATTATTGGCTGCCCATACGAAGGTGCAATTGCTCCAGAAAAAGTCGCATTGGTGGCTAAAAAACTATATGAAATGGGTTGTTATGAAATTTCATTAGGCGACACTATTGGTGTAGGAACCCCTATTAAGTTCAAACAAATGCTAGAAGCTGTCATGAAAGAAGTACCTATCGACAAACTCGCAGTTCACTGCCATAACACTTATGGTCAGGCATTAGTAAATATATACGCCAGTTTAGAATATGGTATTAATAAAATTGATGCCGCAGTTGCCGGGCTAGGTGGTTGCCCTTACGCTAAAGGCGCTAGCGGTAATATTGCAACCGAAGATGTATTGTATATGCTGAATGGTATGAATATTAAAACAGGTGTCGACCTGAATGAAGTGATCAAAATTGGTGATTGGATTTGCGCTGAACTAGATCGTGAAAACCAAAGTAAAGTATCGCTGGCTAAGTAAAACTAGGCTGGCTAAGTAAATCAGTTACTTAACCATAGGTAGTTTAATCCTGAGAATATTTACTTTGAATTACAAAAGTTGAATTCAAGGTAATCAGTACATCATAAAAAATGATAGCCACGATTGATTTGTCGATATACGCCTGACCATCAATTAAATTCAGAAAGATAAATGCTAACTTTCTTATTATTGCAATTACCAGTATTAGATTACGGCTTTGTGGTTGGTAAGCCCCGTATATTAATAACCCACCTACCATTGCGATTAAAAATCCCCAACCACGAACCACTACATCGGCTAATGGATGCTCAATACTGACACCGAAGGTTTGTATCAAGCCCATTTGTAGATCAATTATATTTAAAGTTATCGAGCATCACTTTCATATAGTCAAAGTGTTAAAAACAGTCGGCTGACTAGTTATACGCAGTTTTTAATAAACAAGAACCCGTTTCTAAACTGTATTTTTGTCACTTATTATTCCTAATAGGCCTTCTAGATAAACTTAATGTTATTATTTTTAATATTTGGAATTTTTTAATCGGATACTATCGTATGTATTGCAAAACATGCGATTAAGTTGTATATCTATATACAACTCTATTTTATTATTGGTTGTTTTTGAGGTCACAAGGATTTAACGACCTAATCAATTGCATCACAATACCTACAGCAACAGGGAAGTTGTTATGACCTTATTTGAACTCCACTCCTATTTAAAACAAGCTGGATTTGATCGCTGGGGTGTCTCCCCTGCTCGCTTATATTCAACCAATCAAGACGGGCAAACTGCGCTGGAATATTTGTGCACACAATTTTCAGTAAGCGGACTAAAAGCGTTAGCCGCAACCAATTATCAATTCAATGCCACTGAAGCTTATTCTGGAATTGCACCATCACTATCCGTTATTACTAGCGAAGACCCATTGGTATTAGACGTACTCAAAGTTTTGTTTGATAACGGATTGGCAATTAACGCCGTAGACAAAAATGGCAATAATGCGCTCCACCTTGCAAATATGCAGGCGCTTAAAGCAGAAGTATTGTTTTTAATTAGCAAAGGAATTGATTACGCCAAAGAAAACGAGCAAAGACAGAATACCTTTGATGTGATTCCAGAGGCAGCCGAACGCTTTTTAGTACCTGCAATTAACAAAGCTATTAAGGCGTATAAAAAATCGAATACGTCAGCCATTAGCGCTCTTACTAGTTTATTTCATAGCAAAGCTATTTTTAGTGTGGCTAAAAAATCAGCTCGATAATGCATACTACTTTAAAAATTTGTGCTTTAACAAAGCAAAAAAGCCAGCAAATTGCTGGCTTTTTAAATGGTGTAAATAATTCTAATTATAAGAACAATTCACGCGCTTCTTCAGGGGTTGCAACTACACGACCCGCATCACGTGCTACTTTTGCCATCGCTTCAATCAACTGTCCATTGCTTGTAGCTTTATCACCATTTAGAAACCAACTTTTATATTTAGGTAAGTTAGTTACATTCGAACCATTATTTTTACGTAAGGTCCATGTCCAATAATGTATTGTGACGGAGTGGTCACATAATCATCGTCTACCGTAGAGCGACCACCTAAAATCATCCCCGTAAAATTTAATTCGTAACCTACTCCCCAAGAAAAACCAGTGGTGTCATTAATTTTTTCACCACCATAATAACCAACCTGAAAAGTCGAGCGCGCAGCAAAGCCTGAGGTAGATTCATTTTTAACAGGCTGATCAGTCACATTACTAGCACGAGAAATATTAGCCCCTGATGATTCAATGGTCATAAAACCTAGTTCGGATATGGCCTCGAAGTTAATGCCGTTAATATACTTAGAACCCTCAGTAAGTCTTTCCATTAATAAGTTAGTCATGTACCAACCATATAAAGTGTATTCAACTTCAGGGTCTACCCAACTTAGTTCACAGACTCGTGTAGCACATGCGCTGTCATTCCAGTCTAAACTTACCACGACGACCGACGGTTGCGTCCATTTTGAATAAGAAAACCCTGACTTTGAATTCCAACTATCATAACTAAATATTTTATAGCCTTCGTAATCGTATTCAAAACCTCCTTGTGTAGGTTGATAATACAAATCAGAGTCGGTGGCAAAGCGGCCACTAATCTTACCTGTTTCAATACTCGCACCCCAGTCGCCATAGCCCAATTGCACCATAATATTACGACTACGCTCCTGATCTTGATTAAGATCCAAGACAGCTCCAAAAATCCAGTCATCGCCTAAACCAAGCGTAAAATCCACTATCTGAAATGCTGAATCTTCATATACAATTGCAGACGAATCCTCCCCTTGATCAAAAAACGTCAGGTTTTTAAAGGTGTAGCCTAAGTAATTAGGACTCTGCGCCATTACAGAGGAAGCGAGCAACATGATTAAAATACTAATCAGTGATTTCATAGTTTGACACCTATAATTTAAATATATTAACCCCGTATAGAGATAATATTTAATTTCCAGAAATATATTATGGACCATTTTTGTGTTTATAGGTATTAGTCATGACTTGCCTAACTTAGATGATTACTATTTTAAAGATAAATAATTCAAGTTAACTTTATAATTAACTAGTTAGCCTAGTTATTTTATAATCTATAACTTAATCGCAGCAAGCCCTATTCCAGTTTATAAAATAGCACCTGCTATTTTCAGTAACCAAAAAAAGCCAGCAAATAGCTGGCTCATTTTAAAACATTATTTAAGTCTTTTTAAAACTACTTATAGAAATAACGCTCTTGCTTCTTCAGGAGTTGCAACTACACGACCCGCATCACGTGCTACTTTTGCCATCGCTTCAATCAACTGTCCATTGCTTGTAGCTTTATCACCATTTGGAAGATAGAAAGTATCTTCTAAGCCGGTACGTAAGTTTCCGCCTAGTTCAGCTACGCGCTTGTGCACAGCCCACACATCTTCACGGCCAATTACTGTGGCTTGCCAATGGCTACCGGGCTTAAGATACTTTAGAATAATTGGTAGTAAGTCTGGATCAGCTGGCATCCCTGAGTTAACTCCCATTACCAGGTTGTAGTCTAGCTTGTCCCACATACCTACATCTTGAAACATGCCTACAGAACGCACGATACCTAGGTCAAAACATTCAAACTCTGGGCGACAATTCTCTTCTTTACAAACCTCTAATAACTCTTGAATTTTATCTACTGTATTTTGAAATAACATTGGCGGCCAAGCCCAAGTTCCATTAGAACGAGTTTTTAGGTAATTTAGAGAACCCGCATTACAAGCTGCAATTTCTGGCTTACCTTTTCGAATACAGGCAATAGGACCGCTTTGATCGCGTCCAATGGTGCCTGTTGTATAGTTAATAATAACACCTGGGCAAGCGTCACGAATGGCATCGCTCATTTCTAGCGCCACGTCGGCATCCCAACTAGGTAAGTGACCCATCCCTTTCTCTTGCTGACGAAAATGGATGTGCATGCAACTGGCGCCTGCATCGTAGGCTTCTTTTGCCGAGGCAGCCATTTGTTTAGCGGTTACTGGCACTGGATGTTGATCTGGATTTGTTAATACACCCGTTAATGCACAGGTAATTACGACTTTTTCGCTCATGGTGAGTATTCCCCCTTTGTAATTTTTATTAAGCTCGCCCAATTGTTGAATAAACTTTACCCTATCAAACAAAACCAAGCAAGCGCTTGGTTCATATAAATGAAGTCCAAGCAGGAAATCAGCAGGCACTTATAGATAACGGTATAAATATATTTAGTTCATCAATATTATAAAAAAAGCACTTAACAAATCTGCTAAGTGCTTTGTATCATCCGCTATTACTAATCACTATTCAGGCCTATGAAGCGTCTACATTTATATGCTAATGCTTAGGGCGTAATACTAGGTGCTCCATGTTTTGCGCACGGCTGTCGTCGGCATTAAGCATAATTGAACGACGGTATTGATTGTTATGATATAGCTCACTCTGACTTGCATAATGTTTATCTAACCAGCGCCCAGACTGTCCAACGGGGTTAATATTCCAACCGTTTGCCATATCCTCTAAATCAACCACTCGCCTAGTAGAAGGTCCATTAGTAATGTGAATTTTTTCATCTGTAAATGTATGAATCATATTGTTTAATGCACGTTTACTACCGTTTACTACAAATTCACCTACGTTAAACATGTGATTCAACGGCCAAACTTTTCCTAAAGGATGTGGGTGAGTTAATTCTGCTGCCACTTGCCATGTCCAGTTTCGGCTATTGCCCCCAAATTCTGCTTCTAACGACACTATTGCGGCCACAAATGCTTGTGAGAAAATGTCGGCTTGGCTTTCTTTTCTATTTGTTTGAATATTATCCCACCAAATAGAATCAGGTTGGTTAATCAGTTGATAAAGAGTGTTGTCTGCAATGCCAATGGTTACAAACTTATCAAATAATTTTTCTCCTATTTCATCTAAATAAATTTCAGACATCAAGTTAAAGTAAAACCGTTCGAATATACTGGCAGCAATGGCACTGCCTTTATATTCTCCATTCCAAGCCGACAACCGCGCAATAGCTTGAGTTTCTAAATCATTCCAATCACCCATATTCAAAACTGACATTAAAGCAGGCTTTACATGAGTCCAGCGAGTATTATGAGTTGAGGTTTGTAAAGCCTGGCTTTTTTCAACAGTCCACTCATTATGATTAAGTAGCGCGTTGTCAGCCACTATTGCACGATAAATTGGCGCATAATAACCCGCGTGTTTAAAATCTGGCTGACTGTTTGGATACGGGTTATTAGTTGAGAAAATATAACCACTTTCAGGGTTGATAATTTTAGGATTCTCACTAAATGGGTAAACCCCCATTGGAATACTATTAGCTTGGCTACCATTAACAATGGTCTTACCTGTTTGACCAGGATGGCGTTTAATAAATCGTCCAGCAGCCCACATAGCCATATTATTATCACGGTCGGCGTATAGTATATTTAATCCTGGTGACATATGAGGCGCCACTGCGCTCTCCATTGCTTGCAAGTCGTTAGCTTCCATAACGTTATGCATCATTAATACAACATCGTTTTTTGGATCGGTGAATACCCAATAAAATACTATTTGCTCTGCATTCTCTTGCGATGCATCAGTTGGCTCGTCGCTGACATCTTGATTTTCAGATTCAGAGTCTTGTTTTAACAAGTCATTAATAATCGGGCCTAACGATGTTGTACGTACTTTAAATTCAACAGGGCTTTGCCCTTTCACTTTAATAATTTCATTTCTAGAAACTACGCTCTCCCAGTTACCTTCAATCATCACTTGGTCAACCGCTTCCTGCGTATCTTTAGCAGGTAATCGTCGAGAGGTTAAAGACAACAGGTCGGCATCGTCACTTTGCAACATGGTTAAACCGTGAATACGCTGCTTGCTACGCATTAACAATGGAAAAGGAACTCCTGCAGCAAAGTGCCCATAGATATTGCGCTTGTTTGTCTTTAACTGTGCCTCATACCAAATAGCTGGGGTAGAAAACTGCATGTGTGGGTCGTTGGCAAAAATAGGAAAGTCACCTTTAGATTTATCGGCAGATATAACCCAACCATTGCTGCCATGGACTACACCAAACGGAAGTGCTTTAGCAATTGCCTGACCCGCATCTGTAAGCGCTAATAATGACTCTTGAGATACACGCATATTTTTATTGTTATAGATATTTTTAGAGCTTGTTTGAGAAGTGTCTGAAACAGGAGATACTTGTGAAGCACCTGTATTAGGTGTTGTGGTGACTGATACAGGCCAGCCAATTACAATGTCAGAGAAATGTTCAGCCGACACTGTTTGTTGAATCGCAGTCAATAGTGGGTCTGTTTTAATACTTGTTAAAAAACTATGAGCCATATATGCGGCAATACCATAAGCATCTTCTAATTTAAAATGCTGTGGTTTAGCTCCTAGCAAAGAGTACTCTATTGGTGCAGGCAACTGGTCTATAGCTTGGTTAACACCGTCGTAATAAGCATCAACTTTAGCTGCCACTAACGGTTGGGTTTGTCTTAAAATCTTAGAACGCTTTTCAGCAATAAGATGAGTACCAAAGGTACGAAACGTCTTATCTACTTTTATAGCTTTTTCACCAATTAACTCAGATAAATTGCCATTACCCACCCGTCTTAATAGATCCATTTGCAATAAACGGTCTTGACCATGAACAAAACCTAGTGCTCTAAATCCGTCAAGGTCTTGATCGGCATAAATATGAGGAATCCCCCACTCATCAAAAAGTATATCTGCATTGGCAGACAAATTATTCAGTGTTAATTCACCACTGCGTACAGGCAGTTTATGCCACACCCACATAGATGCAGTAACACCAATAATTGCCAGTCCAGTGAAACCATATTTAAGTGATTTAGATAATATAGACATTTAACATCTCGGTAGGCCCAGACACGTTATAAGGGCGACTGTCTAAGGGCTGTATTATTATTTTGTATGAAGATTTAATCACTGCTGACTATAAATTTCAATGTGAATTAATTACCTAATAATAGTAAAAGCTATTAATAAATAGACCTATTATATTTGTAGTGGGAGCATGTATTTAGTATATATCCCCAAAGGGTTACTGCTATGTTAAAATTTATAAATAAGTATCAATACTTCATTTTTCTAACTGCTTAACATTTTCAGTATCGAGTAATTATGAACAGGCAATTGTGGGCACCAACAGTAGAGCAAATTAGTAACAGCAACATGCATAGATTCATTGAATTTGTGGCTAAAGATGGGCATAAAATTAACAACTACGAAGACTTATATGAATTTTCTGTACGCCTTCCTCAATTATTTTGGAAGTATTTATGGGACTTTGGATCGTTTATTCAACAGCAAGACTACACATCGGTTTTAACAAATAACGATAGTATGCTCAACGCTCAATGGTTTAGCGATGCAAAATTTAACTTTGCCCAAAATCTACTTAAATACCGAGATGACAGACCTGCAATTACCTCATACAACGAGTATGGAAAGCAGCAAGTTATTAGCTATGCACAGCTTTATCAGAAAGTTTTGCTGCTAAGTACTTGGTTAATACACAAAGGGGTAAAACCAGGTGATAGAGTCGCTGCATTTATGCCTAATGTACCTGAAGCCATTATTGCAATGTTGGCAACTACCAGCCTTGGAGCTGTTTGGTCAAGCTGCTCGCCAGACTTTGGCATGCAAGGTGTGGTTGATCGCTTTGGGCAAATTGAACCCAAAGTCATAATTACTACTGATGGTTATTTTTATGCTGGAAAAACACTCAACAGCTTAGAAAAGCTGAATATTATTCTGCGTGATATTAGCAGTATTGAACAAGTAATTGTTGTGCCCTATATTGATCCCGAGCAAAAAACACTCAATACAAACATTCACAACTCTGTTTCGATTTGGGATAAGCTACTAATTGAAGGAGAGAATATTTTAGCCAAAAACAAACCCATAGAATTTTCTCAACACGCATGTGAAATTGAATTTAAGTCATTACCGTTTAATCATCCGCTATACATTTTATATAGTTCAGGTACTACTGGTGTACCCAAGTGCATCATCCATAGCGCTGGCGGCACTCTTATTCAGCATTTCAAAGAACTTGTATTGCACACAGACGTAAAATCTGATGACTCTGTGTTTTATTACACCACTTGCGGATGGATGATGTGGAATTGGATGGCGTCAACATTAATGACTGGGGCATCATTAGTAATTTTTGACGGCTCCCCTTTTTATCCTAATACAAATACACTTTGGGATATGATTGAAGAACAAAACATCAGCATATTTGGTACCAGTGCAAAATACATTAGCACGTTAGAAAAATTCGATTATCACCCTAATAAATATCATAACTTAAGTAACATTAGAATTCTTTTATCGACAGGCTCTCCCCTGAGTGCTGAGAGCTACGACTTTGCTTATAGCAGTATTAAACAAAATATGTGCTTGAGTAGTATTGCTGGTGGTACTGATATTGTTTCTTGTTTTGTTTTAGGTAATCCAACACTACCAGTCTATCAAGGTGAGATACAATGCCTAGGCTTAGGTATGGCGGTTAATGCATACAATGAAAATGGTGAACCTTTAGGATTTAATCAGCAGGGAGAGCTAGTTTGTGAAAAACCCTTCCCCGCCATGCCTATTGGTTTTTATAACGATTTAAACGATGAAAAATATCTGGCAAGCTATTTTAAAAAATATGTTAATACCTGGGCCCACGGAGATATTGTTGAAAAAATTCCACATACATTTAATAACCAGTCTTATACAAGTTTAATTATTCATGGTCGTAGCGATGCAGTATTAAACCCTGGTGGAGTACGTATTGGAACCGCAGAAATTTATCGCCAAGTAGATAAGGTAGAAACTGTACTAGAGAGTATTGCGGTAGGTCAGCAATGGCCCTTAGGCAGTATCGATGTACGGGTAGTGCTATGTGTTGTATTAAGACCAGGACTAGTATTAACTGATGATTTGATTCAAGAGATTAAAACGACTATTCGTGAAAACACAACACCACGCCATGTACCTAGTGTAATAATTCAAGTAACCGATATACCAAAAACATTATCGGGAAAAATAGTCGAGGTGGCTGTTAGAGACGTCATTAATAACAAACAGGTGAAAAATACGAGTGCGTTATTAAATCCAGAAGCTTTAAATTTGTATAAAAATATCCCAGAATTAGCTGTCTAGTTTATATTAATAACGATCTGTATATTCATTATTGGCAATAGATGTGCTGACTGTAATACCATGATCAAGATGTTTTAAAATCATCTTACTTAAATCATCTTCTTTGCCTTTATACCTAGCAACGGCTTTGTTATAAATAGTAAGAGCTTTAATGGCATTACGCTTACGATTACTTTTAAGCAGTAAATAAGCCTTTTCAAATTCTGGCTCTGTAGACAATTTACTTACCACCCGATAATCTAATTGCCCAAAGGTGGTTTGAATGTCTGATAGATGATATTTTTTTAAGTCATCCCAAATTTTGGCGACTAACGTTTCTCTAGCCTGCTTTAAATTTTTATAATAAGCGGCCTTTAATATATCTCTATTGCTACTTGCTGAATTGGTTAACTCAGCCTCAATTGGAAAATTACCAGCAAGGTTAACGCTATTGATCAATGTATCTCTTATTCGATCAACCACTTCTATAGTATAGCGAGTACGAATAAAGCCTCTTTGAATCGGTGTTCGAATAAGCTCTACACCTCCCCTTTTATCAAATACCCTGTCGATTTTACTGGTATTTTTACGATCTATTAAATATGAATTAGAAAGATTAATATAAACAGCTAACTGCGATCGTTTATCTGAACCTGACCATGTAAATTTAATACTCTCATCTTTAAATGTTTTTTCTGGAAGACTAACATCTCTAGCATCTAAGCTTACATTTAAGTATTTATAAGAGGTGTCCATTTCATAAGAAGGTTTAACTTTATAGTTATAAAAGACTTGATTGTATTCAGGCTTAGGTAAAGTTGAGCAACCAAATAATATTAGATATAAGCATACTACTGATAATAACTTCATACATTTACCTTTAAACTGAATCAAGCTTTGATTTTTCAAACCATTCAATCAGCTTTTCTTTTAGTAAAGGCACATCAATAGGCTTAGGTATATAATCGCTCATACCTGCATCAATACATAATTCTCGATCTCCTTTCATTGCATTGGCTGTCAATGCGATTATAGGTATTACCTTTTTATTATTCTTCTGCTCATATAAACGTATCTTACGCGTAGCTTCATAGCCATCCATAACAGGCATCTGACAATCCATTAATATAATATCGTATTGAATGCCATTAACATTGTTTACAACAGTATTCACAGCCTCTAGTCCATTATTACATATATCGGGAATCACAGACATTTCACGTAACAACCCTAAAGCGACTTCTTGATTAATCATATTATCTTCGACCAATAATACTTTTGCATCAGCTAAAAAATTATTACTAGCAACTACTTCAGCGGCACCCACTTCGCTATTGATTACTTTTAGTATTTTTCTCCGTTCTGTTTTCTGTTGTATCATAGACAACAATGCATGTTCAGTAATAGGTTTTAATAACACCTTATCGCAACCCAGATCTAAATAATATTCAGAATAAGTTTGGCTAATGACTGATGTTAAACCAATAACTTTTATCTCATATTTTTCACAAAGAGTTTTTATATTTTTAAACCCTTCTCTAGTTTGATAATTTTTATTAATTTTACTTATATCAACTAATAAAAAATCAAATGAGGGATTAAGTTCCAACAAGATATCGGCCTCTAAATTTTTAGAAACCACATATGCACCACTTGCCTTAATAACATCATGATACTTTATATCTTTTATTTTACCGTTATCGTAAATAATAACTTTTTGACCTTTAAGAAGGCTTCCAATACTTCTACTGTATTTACTTTCGCCCCTATTTAACTTTAAGGTAAAATTAAATTGACTTCCCTCACCTACTTTACTTACAGCACTAATAGAACCATCCATTAATTCGCATAACTGTTTGCTAATCGATAAGCCCAAACCAGTACCACCATATTTTCGTGTGGTTGATTCATCTATCTGAGAGAAAGATTCAAATAAACCTGTAATTTTATCTTCAGGAATCCCGATGCCTGTATCTGTTACTGATGCGAATAAAATAAGACCCATTTCATTAGCGTCTTTAATTGATATTTTTACTAGAACATGTCCATCTTCCGTAAACTTAACAGCATTTGATATAAGGTTGGTGAGTATTTGCCTAATTCTACCTAGATCACTTTTAATCCAATCGACCTCTAATCCACCAAGGTCTAAAATAAGATCTAAACCTTTTATATCTGCTAAGTGATGCATGCTAGGGAAAAAGTCACTTAAAGCATCTCGGATATTAAAGTCGATAGATTCTATGTCCATTTTTCCAGATTCAATTTTAGAAAAATCTAAAATATCGTTTATTAAAACTAGTAAACTATTAACACTAGTTATGGCAACATTTGTATAGTGATTTTGCTGCTCCGTTAACTGACTATCTTGCAATAGATTCAACATACCAGTAACACCATTCATAGGTGTTCTAATTTCATGACTCATATTTGCCAAAAATTGAGCCTTTGCTGTAGTAGCTTGCTCTGCTTTAACAACAGACCTCTCTAATTCTGAATTTGCAGATATTAGCTCAGAACTATTGGTATTAAATCTAACTGCCAGATCGCCGAGCTCACTAGAGTCAATATCTGTAATAATTCCTTCGCCTTTTTCAGATATTTGATATTGCATTTTTTTTATCGGGTTGATTAATATAATTTGAATTGTAAATAGACCAATCAGTAACCCGAGTACAATAACTAAAATAAAGCCTGTAACGACTGCTTTGGTTATTCTGTCACTGGTTTGATTCACTCGGTCCATGGGGGTAACGGTAATCACTTTCCAATATGCATTTGGAACATGAAATACATTAATAAGAACAGGTTTTTGGAAAATCGAATCAAAATCTGTAAAAAACTCTTTTAAGAAGGTTTGTCCGTAGCTTTTTAATTTTAAGGGATCTTCAATTGTACTGATTATACGGTGGGCTTCGTAGGTTTGAATATTCTTACTATAATTGGCAAGCGCAAGTGCTTTAGAACTCAGTTTTTGGTCTAAATGAGATATATTTTCAGCTTTTAGCAGTGCCGCGGTTACATCGTGTATTCCGCTATTTACCATTGCTACATCAGAAATATTAGTAAACTGTACTTCAGTTTTTCCATCGTCTGTCTGAGAGTGTTTTTTACTGATCGATTCGTCTGGGTAAGAAATAAATGTACCATTACGATCTACTACATATGCATACCCACCAAACTTAGCTGATTCTTCAGCTAATAATTTATCCATTCCATCAAGGGTTAAATCTAATGTAGCAGCGCCATAAAACTCACCGTTTTTAAACATGGGAGCGGTAACCGTTACCATAGATTCAAGTGAATAAGGGTCCATGTAAGAACGGGACCAATAAATTTGGCCAGGCTTTAATAAATTACTAGGGGAGTACCACTCTTCAAAGTGATAGCCATCGCCAGATGGGTCGTTGTAATCGTCAAAAAATTCTAATTTTCCTTGCTGATTGCGACCCCAGAAAAAACTGTATTGGGCCTTATCAGAAAGATAAAGAAAGGGCTCAGGCCATATGCCACCACCAGCGATAAAATAACCTGAGTCATCGTAATCAATTATGGGCTTTATAACTTGGTGACAGAGCTTGTCAATTGGCGGTAATGATTCTGCTGCGCTAGCCATGGCATTAACAGTAGATTCAGCAATACTGAGCCGCATACCCAGCACTGAAACCATAGATTCGCCGTTCTGGCGAACCTGTTGCTTGGCCACGTCAAGTAATACTCGATTGCCGTATTGCTCCATTACTAATAAAAACACACCCAACATGACCAGCAGCATGGTGACAAATAATAGTGGAATCTTGACTGCTAAGGACCCAAATCGGGGTATTTTTTTTAGCACCAGTGAATAGCCGCCTTAAATTACTGAATATATTTGCATATTCTTTAACTCTAGCCCAAAAATGGCTAAAAACAGCTTTATTAAACAATTGTAAACAAGAAAATATAAGTTGTTTAGAAACACTAAATTAGCTAACCCTAATAAATGAAAATATACTTGAAATATCGTTAAAAGTGACTCTATTGCAATTCATTTGGACAATATCGTAGGACGCTAAAAAAAAGTTAAAAATCAAGCCTACCTTTTTTATTTTTCCCCATTACAATGCTCGACCGTTTTGATATCTGGCAAAGTTATACCCGTCAGATTGTTGTACAAAGGCCATATTATGATCGTATTTACTATTACCAATAACACCACCGATGATGTATGGGTTGGCACTTGCAAAGACAGCAGTGATGAGCGCTTTCAGCAATACCAAGAAGCTATGGCACTGGGAGTAAAGCACCGTTTTTATAAGGATTTAAGTGATTTTTCACCTCAAAACTTTACCGTGGAAGATTTTGCTGTCGCCACTGACCGTGAAGAACTTAAAGACTTATTTGATGAAGCCATAGAAACATACGATGGTAAGAGCTTAGTAGGTGTTAAAACTGGACTTGGTAAGACCAGTATTGCCAAATCAGCGCCATTAAAATCGACTATTGCCAAGGCACGTCCTACCTCAGCATTTAGTAGCAAAGCTATAGCGCCACGTGCAACCGCTAAGCCAGTTAAAGAGAAATTAGCTTCAGGTCGCACCGGAAGCGCGATAAAAGAACGTCAAATCAAAGAAAAGCTAGCTGAAGAAAAAGCCATGCGTGAATCCTTAAAAAGCAAACAAGTAATGGAGCAAGCCGACGAGATGAAGGCTATTTTAGCGGGGCTAGATGCCCGTGGCTCTACTCTTAAAAAACGCTATTAAATAACAATCAAGGCATTACCGAAAGGTAACATTACTAAATTCCAAAATCCTCAATGTATTTTTTACTAGATACATTGGGGTACATACTCCAGCGAGTTGCCTCCCAGTAACCTCCCCCCTCCTTTTAATGTTCTCAATGCATACTTACACCATCACCTATAAATAGTTTACTAATCCGCTTTATTAGCTACTTCTCTGCATAAATGTAACAGCAATGTGATTTAAGAAACGTTAATAGCAGTCGCTTTTTGGCTACCTCTGCCGCATAAATTAAGGGCTTAAAAATAAGTATATGTGTATCTGTCGACAGCCTATTGTCATTTTGTGCAAAATACATAGAATGAAATAGTGATAAATAATAATAAAGAGAATCCAATGGTTAATAGTATTCAAGACAGTCACGTAGAAATTACCGATATCTCGCAATTACAACTTACCCTGAACAGCCAACGGGTACAGTTTAATAAAAACCCATATGCCGATTATGAAACACGTATTGCTGACCTTAAAAAACTTAAAAAAATGGTTGTCGATAACCAAGATGCATTTGCAACGGCTATGGGAAACGACTTTGGTCATAGAAGTGTCGATGACAGCCGTATTGGCGATATAATGACGACAGTAATGGGGATTAATTACAGTATTTCAAAGTTAAAAAAATGGATGAAACCCAAGTCTCGTCATGTGGGTATTTTATTTCAACCTGCAAAAGCACACGTTATGATGCAGCCAAAAGGCGTCATAGGTATTGTCACTCCTTGGAACTACCCATTATTCTTATCGTTAGGCCCGTTAACTGCTGCACTTGCTGCGGGTAATCGTGCCATGATTAAAATGTCTGAATATACACCGGCTACTGGTAAGCTTTTAGCTGAGTTAATGGCTACTATTTTCCCACAAGATAAAGTCGCTATTGTTGGTGGAGATATTAAAGTAGCCTCCGCATTTACTTCTTTAAAATTTGACCATATCTTTTTTACTGGATCGACCCCTGTAGGTAAAATAGTAATGAAGTCGGCCGCTGAAAATCTAATACCCGTCACATTAGAACTGGGTGGAAAGTCCCCCACTATTATCGATAAAGATATTAATATAGACACCGCTGTAGCGCGTATGATTTTAGGTAAAACATTAAATGCGGGTCAAACATGTGTGGCGCCTGATTATATTTTTTGTCCACGGGATCGCGTAGACGAGTTGACAGAATCACTACGAAACGTTTATCAAAAAATGTTCCCTACTGTGAGAGATAACGCCGACGCAACTAGTGTTGTTAACCAAGGCCAGTACAATCGTCTACATGGTTTATTAGAAGATGCAGAGGGTAAAGGTGCAAAAATAATCCCATTAAATGAAACTATTGAAAAGAATTCACAACGTAAATTACCTTTAACCGTAGTACTTAATACCACTGACGATATGAAAGTAATGCAAGAAGAGATATTTGGGCCAGTACTGCCTATTCTTCCTTACGATTCAATTGATGAAGTTATTAATTATATTAATGCAAATGAACGTCCGCTTGCTTTGTACATTAATAGCTATGATAAAAAATTCCAACAGAATATTCTTAAGCACACACATTCTGGCGGGGCCTGCATAAACGACGCAACCTTTCATGTTGTAATTGACGACCTACCGTTTGGTGGTGTGGGAGCTTCTGGCATGGGAAATTATCATGGCGAAGAAGGTTTTACGACTTTTAGCCACCCTAAAGCGGTGTTCTCAAGAGGACGAATTAGTTTTTCTCATTTACTATTCCCGCCTTTTGGAACCGCAATACATAAATTAGTTTTTAAACTTTTCATTCGTTAAAACGCTAAAAAATCTAATAATAATAAGAGGTCTATATGAAATTTATAGAGAAAGGAATTAATAACCTTGGTGACTTTATTGATAACGTTTTCAATAAGTATAATAGCCAGCCTGCTTTCAGTTGTTTAGGGCAAACACTTTCTTTTACTGAGTTAGATCAAAAATCTAATGCACTGGCATGTTGGTTTCAAAACGAAGCGGGATTAAAAAGTGGCGATCGTATTGTTATACAACTACCTAATCTAATTCAATATCCTATTGCAGCCTATGCTGCTGCTCGTGCAGGTTTAACCATAGTCAACACTAATCCACTTTATACCGAACGGGAAATGTCACACCAATTTACCGACTCTGGTGCAAAAGCTATTGTGATTTTAGCTGATCTTTTGCCTAAGCTTGATGCGATTAAACACAATACTCAAATTGAAACCGTTATTGTTACTGGAGCCACTGACCTATTAACAGGTAAAACTGAAGCAGTAAAAGGTTGTACTGGTTTTAGCCAAGCTATTAAACTGGGTACTGGTAAAACACTAACGCCACGCACACAGCAGCTAGATGATATTTCTGTACTTCAATACACAGGTGGTACAACAGGAGTTTCTAAAGGCGCAGCATTAAGCCACAGCAATGTTTTAAGTAATGCAACTCAAACTCTACAGCTGCTTGGTGAACATTGTGGCGACGGCAGCGAAACGTTTATTAGCCCTCTTCCGCTTTATCATATTTACGCATTCAGCGTGAATATGCTCATTTTCTTTAGCAAAGGAAACTTAAACGTTTTAATTCCAAACCCAAGAGATATGGATGCATTTGTGAATGCCATTAAGCCATTCCAGTTTACTGGCTTTGCAGGGCTAAACACCTTATTTGTTGGCTTATGCCAGCATCCGGAGTTTAAACATTTAGACTTTTCAAAATTCCACCTTACTTTATCGGGTGGCACAGCTTTGACCCATGCTGCTGCAAATACTTGGAAGTCAGTTACTGGCTGCAATATTACAGAGGGTTACGGTCTTTCAGAAACAGCTCCTGTATTGGCATTTAATAAACCTGGAGCCGAAATGTTAGGTTCTGTAGGACAACCATTGGCTGGCACTGAAATTGAAATGCGTGATGAGAATGGCAAAACTCTTACTATAGGTGAAGAAGGTGAACTATGTGCTAAAGGCCCACAAATAATGACAGGATATTGGAAACGTCCTGAAGAAACGGCAAAAGTTATGTATTCTGATGGCTTTTTTAGAACTGGGGATGTAGGTGTTATTTTACCAAATGGTAATATTAAAATTGTCGATCGCCTTAAAGACATGGTCATTGTTTCTGGTTTTAATGTCTACCCCAATGAGATTGAGGAAATACTAACAGGTCACCCAAGTATCATTGAAGCAGCCGTTGTTGGTGAACCTGACGACAAAACGGGCGAGAGAGTATGCGCCTATATTGTAGTTACTAGCCCCGTAGATGAAGCCGATATTATTGCTCACTGTAAAAAAGAACTTACGCCCTACAAAGTCCCTAAAAAAATAGTGGTGTTAGACGAGTTACCAAAATCAACAGTTGGTAAAATTTTACGCCGTGAATTACGCGATTAAATATAAGCAGCTATATTATAAGTAACAACTCCGCAGTTACAAAAGCTTTAAAAGTCACTTTTCAATGATAAGTGGCTTTTTTTTTTGCTCTGAATATAACCTCTAACTGCTTGAAAACACTTTACTTATAAGGTGAAAAGCATATCCTTTATACTTTATTTTATTAGTCAAATTGTAAATATGAAAGCAAGGACATCAGAAGCATTAATCGTCGAAGGCGGCGCCATGCGTGGAATCTATACCACAGGACTGCTTGATGAATTTTTAGAGAAAAACTTTAATCCATTTAACTTTTATTGTGGCGTAAGCGCTGGTGCTCTTAACTTATCAGCCTACATCTCTGGAGTAAAAGGGCGAAACTTAAGACTCTATACAGAATTTGCTACGCGCCCAGAGTTTATGAGCATGTCTAGATTCTTAAAAGGCGGCCATTTACTGGATATGGATTGGATGTGGGAAATGATGGACCTCCACGTAAAACTCGATCATGAAAAAATTGCTAAACATAATTTTCATGTGGGTATTACTGATATTAATGCAGGTAAAACCCTATTCATGGAAGCTAAAGCAGACACCATTGAAAATATTTTAAAAATTTCTAGTTCGCTGCCGTTCTTTTATCGTGGCTTTCATCGCTTAGGCAACATACCTATGACAGACGGAGGTATGGTTGATGCTATTCCGGTTAAATATGCCATAGAACAAGGTGCTAAAAATATTATGGTGGTTCGTTCGCGACTAAAGGATTACCGTCAGAATACTAAAATGGCTGATCGATTTCTTTCGTTTCTGTTTCGCCACAAACCAGAACTGGCAAAGATTCTTAAACAAAGGTCAGAACGTTATAACCAAACAATTGAGTTAATTCGTAACCCTCCAAGCGGAGTTAAAATTTTAGAGGTATGCCCACCCGATAGTTTTAAAACTAGTCGCTTAGACGTGAGTAAAGAACGTCTATTTAAAGGCTATGAGCTAGGCAAAAAAACAGCCGATTCAGCTATAGAGCAATGGCAACAAATGATTACTTCAAAATAACCTAGAATTAGGAAAGATGTGATTTTCCTATTATAAGTTTATTTAGTACAAAAAAAACCACTTCTAACTTACGTTATTAGTGGTTTTTTTTGCTGGGCTAGGCCATTACGCGGCTTCAGACTCTGACTCATCAACCGAATCAACAACCGGAGTACGAATTAAATAGTCAAACGCGCCTAAACTTGCTTTGGCGCCCTCTCCCATGGCAATAATAATTTGCTTAAAAGGCACTGTGGTAACATCACCTGCAGCAAAAACTCCCGACATACTTGTATTACCATGCGCACCTATTTCAATTTCTCCTCTAGGGCTTAAATTTACTTTAGATTCTTTCAACCATTCGGTGTTGGGTACCAATCCAATCTGAACAAATATTCCAGCCACATTCAATTCTTTAATCTCGCCGCTGGTACGATCTTTATATTTAAATCCAGTTACACGAGTTCCATCACCAATGACCTCTGTAGTTTCAGCCATTTTAATAATATTCACGTTAGGCAAGCTATTAGCTTTATCGATCAACACTTGATCGGCACGCAAAACATCAGAAAATTCTACAACAGTTACGTGCTCTACAATACCCGCTAAATCAATCGCCGCCTCAATACCAGAGTTACCACCGCCTATTACTGCTGTACGCTTACCTTTAAATAAAGGTCCGTCACAGTGTGGGCAGTATGCAACACCCTTGTTACGGTATTGGTCTTCTCCTGGTACATTCATCTCTCTCCAGCGTGCTCCTGTAGATACAATGACACTGCGACTTTTTAACATAGCGCCGCTTTCTAAGATAATATGCACTAGACCGTCATCTGTTTCTTCGGCTCCAATAATTTTATTGGCCTTTTGTTCCGACATTATGTCCACGTTATATTCTTTTACATGCTCTTCTAAGCTTGCTGACAGCTTTGGACCTTGTGTTGCTTTAACCGATATAAAGTTTTCGATGCCCATAGTGTCCATTACTTGACCGCCAAAACGATCTGCCACAATACCCGTTCGAATGCCTTTACGAGCTGCGTATATAGCCGCTGACGCCCCTGCTGGACCACCACCTACAACTAGAACATCAAATACTGCTTTAGCTGATATCTTTTGTGCTTCTTTTTTGACTGACCCGGTGTCTAGCTTCTTTAAAATCTCTGCAAGCGAAATACGACCTTGAGCAAATACTTCACCGTTAACATAAACGCTAGGCACTGCCATTATATTTCTATCAGCTACTTCTTGTTGAAAAGCTGCACCATCAATCATAGTAGTTTTGATATTAGGGTTAATTGCCGACATCATATTAAAGGCCTGAACTACATCGGGACAATTTTGACAGCTTAATGAAATAAATATTTCGACGTTCATATCAGAATCAAGATTAGCAATTTGTTCAATTGTATCTTGATCAATCTTCATAGGGTGACCACCACTATGCAACAATGCTAGAACTAGAGATGTAAACTCGTGGCCCATTGGTAAACCAGCAAAACCAATTGAAGTCTGTTTAACAGGGTTAACCACCTGCATAATTGGTTTACGTTGGCTTGCAGATTGATCTTGAAATATTTTAACTTTATCGTTTAGCGAAGCTATATCATTAGCTAAATCTAAAAGTTTTTTACCAGTATCACTGTCATCCAAACTTAGTACCAAATGAACATCTGTTTTAAGGTTTTCTAAGTAAGCTTTCAATTGAGTTTTCATTGTTTGATCTAACATGCTGATACCTTCTATAAATTCTTAAATAATTCTTTAAATTGTAAGTTAGCTTTCTCTCCCTTAAAGGAGGCCAAATATTAATAGTCAAAATTTTTAAAATGATTAACTTATATTTATTAGAACGCTTTAAGCTAATTTAATAACTTAAAGCGCCTTTTTTACTAATTAGCTAGACAGCTCTAGATTTTACCAACAAGGTCAAGAGAAGGGGCTAGAGTTGCTTCACCTTCTTTCCATTTAGCTGGGCAAACTTCACCTGGGTGAGAAGCAACATATTGAGCTGCCTTCACTTTACGCATTAGATCGTCTGCATCACGACCAATACCTTCAGCCGTAATTTCCATTGCTTGAATGATACCTTCTGGATCTACAAGAAATGTTGCACGGTCTGCAAGTCCTTGGCCTTCACGCATCACACCAAAGTTGTTGGTAATTTGACCAGTTTGGTCACCAACCATGAAGTAGTTAATTTTACCGATTGTTTCAGAGCTATCGTGCCAAGCTTTGTGAGTGAAGTGTGTATCAGTTGATACTGAGAAAACTTCTACGCCAAGATCTTGTAGTTCAGCGTAATTATCAGCCACATCACCTAGCTCTGTTGGGCATACGAATGTAAAATCAGCCGGGTAGAAGAAAAATACAGCCCACTTACCTTTTACATCTTTTTCAGATACATCTACAAATTCGCCCTGCTTAAAAGCTGTAGCGTTAAATGGTTTGATTTCAGTATTGATCATCTGGTAAATCCTATTTGTTGGGTTGTTTGTTTATCAATTGAATCCGTAGTCCGAATCCATGGATGGATTGTGAAGCAAATATCACGATATGTTAAATGAATCGTAGCTATAGCATTAATAGCTTTTAACTATAACCATGAGATATTAAAGGGGAGTAAGGGTATAAATCTCTCTAAATAGAACATTGCATGCTTTGGTAATCTAATAGTGAAAGATGAACGTATTAAAAGGATGAATAAAATAAGCCCTAAAAAGCTTGCCTTGAGCAAGTGGACCGCAGTAACCCCCATTAATAAGGAAAAGCACTTCTTAATTAATGACGTTAAATTTGATGAAGAGGGCCAAGTTGAATTTTGCTCTATCGAAGCTGTTTTATCAAAGCGAATAATTGAAATAGACTGGCAGGAATTGAAACAAGCCGATAAGTGGCTTCAGGGCTGGAAATAGCCCTTTTCAAGGTCACCGTTTGCTGCCTATGGGTTATCACAAAGTCATTTCTCGGGAATGTCACAGCCTTCAGCAATTCGACGTTTAAAACGCCACTTTGCAAAATGAAGATAACACCACTGCATTATAGTTTTAAGGCGTAGGGCCCTAACAATGAATGCTAACCACCTATATTGAGGCAGTTGCTCCCAAATCATCAAAAAGTTTTCAACACCCTTAATGACTTCTCCTTTTTTATTAACACCATGAAGAACTTCCATAGCGTCTACAAACCGGATTCCCATCTTTTTCAGCTCAAGGTCAGCACTTATAATGTTGACCCACTCTATGTCATTACCTTTATCTAGCTTTTGATAATGTGCAATTTCTCGCTTACACAAGCCACAACTTCCATCGTAAAAAATTGTCGGTTTCATCAATTTTACCTCCATAGGTGCAATTCATATGTATACGTTCATTTCGTAGATACTGGATTAAAATAATAGTAAAAATTTCATCTACCTAAATACAGCGGTAACATTGCAAGGATATGAGACCAAGTTAACAAACACAGCAAGGATTTCTCTAATACGGATATAGTTGGCAGAAAAATAGTATAAAAAGAATTATTCTCGGTTAATATTAAAATTCCTAAAAACTTGGTACGGGAACATTATTGGACACTATCGTTAAATATCGTCAAAAAACTGTCAAGTTAACCCGTAATTCTAAGATTCTAATTACTATTTTAAAGTTTGATAAGTTGTAAGGAATGATCTGCTTAGCTCAATGACAACTAATATATTATTTAATAATAATTAGAACTAGATTATAAAATAAAAACTAAACCATATAGTGATCGGTACAGATAAAAATAACTTTTTATTAAATTTTAAATTATATTATAACAATTAAATATACTTTAAATAACTATATTAATAGTTTCATGTCACCCTTACAAATCAATTATTACTAATTAGATAAATCACAGAATTCTATCGGTAATTAATTTTTAGTTAACCTATACTAAAAAATCTAAATTAGATAAATAAAATTTATAATAAAAATAATAAAATAGTAAAATTCACCTGAATTTTAAAAGTTCCAAACAAGTAAAAAAATCATATTAAACCTAATTTATGATAAAAATCATTAAAGAACTAGCACTTTAGTTAGCTCTTTAACTAGTTTAAATAGGAGTTTTGGACATGGAAGATGAAACAAAGAGACCAACCGAAGAGGTATTATCTCGTTATAAAATTTTAATGCATGCAAAAGAGTCTGGTAATATAGCAGAGACTTGCAGAGAGTATGGTTTAAGTCGAAAAAGTTTTTACAAATGGCAAAATCGATATATTGAAAATGGACTTAATGGATTAATCAGTAGACATTCACTTAAAAACAGAAGAAGTACTTTTGAGAAAGAAGAAAATAACGTACTTAATCTATCACTCGAGTCTCCAAGCCATGGACCATCTAAAATATCGGTTCAATGCTCTGAAAATGGAATGTTGATTAGCCCGTCAAGTATTCAAAAAATATTAAATAAAAATAGTCTAGGAACAATAAGAGATAGAGTTAAATACTTAGAAAACAAAGCCAGTGAATTTATTTTTAATCCACAGCCTGATAAAAATGAAGATCAATTAAAAATAATTAGTTTTTTAGAGTCGTATGATAAACGCTATAAAGATAAAGATCTTATTAGTAATAATAATCTATGCTTTGCTCAAGGCGGAAAGAAAATTGGAAAAACAATAAATGGCAAGGAAATTGGCCTACAAACAATTATCAACTTAAATACGCAACTTGCTTTTTGTCATGTGTATAAAGGAGATAGTACTTTTGATACATTGTTTATTCTAAGAAATATTGCATTGCCATTTATTAGTGATGCTGGGCATGAAATAGGGACTATATTTACCAAAAATAGCCGAGTATTTACTGACCATAATTTACCTTATAATAATTTTATTAAGCACTCTGGAATAGATCACCATGCGCTTTCAAAGCGCTCGGCTGCGAGCATAACCCAATTCTTCATTGAAATTAAAAATGAGTTCCTGCCTTCTTGTGATGTTAAAAATATGAACATTGGTGACATTCAAAAAGAAGTAAAGGCCTGGGTAGACGAGTATAATAATAAACCTATTCCACTTTTTCCTAACTACGGTGAGAGCCCACGAAGCAAATGGGAGAAAATAACTCAAACTCAAG
>JAWUVO010000021.1:0-26504 GCA_034112325.1 Bermanella sp.
AATATGCTCTAAGAGTGTATTTTCTTTTGCAGAGACTCATACTCTTTTAGAAGAAAACAAAGCAATACATAATTCACAGAATCAATCCTCATTTAAAAGAGCACTGCAACTTAAAAGAAATGGTAAAAATAATGAAGCTATTCAGGCTTTTATTAGTATTACCCAACAACAACCTGATAACGCTGCCGCATTTGAACAACTGGCCATTATACAAAGCTGGAAAAATGAATTTGATTTAGCGATTGGTAATTTTAAAAAATCTTTAATAATAGATAAAGATTACACGCCAGCTCGAATTGGACTGGCTCGAGTATCTTATTGGCAAGGTGAGCGAAATATTGCGCTAACAGAAATTAATCAGGTGATACACGAGCAGCCAAAGATTACGAGCAACTGGATTCTTAAAGGCGATATATTAATGGCTGATGCTAAACCGATCCAAGCTCGCGAAGCTTATCTTCAAGCCCAAATATTATTAGGTACAAAAAAAGATTATAATTTATCGAAAAAAATTAATAATGCCAAGTCGCCTAAAAAATGGCGCTTAGATACCGGTTATATCTCCGATAGTTTTACCCAAGAGCGCGTTGATGGCCATAGCTCTTATTTGCAACTAGCTTATACTCTTGATAATGCAGCAACACTGTACGCCCGTGGTGAAAAATATTTTAGTTTTGATACAACCGATACAGGTATCGTTGTGGGCGCTTATTTTTTTCCCCACAAAATACTTTTATTAAATACTGAATATTATCGTAATCATAATGAGGCCAATTTCCGTCCTAACGAACAAATTTCTATTAACGCTGACTTTGTCCTTAGTCCAGTATGGCAGCCCTTACTAAGTTTTCGAACAGCAATCTATAATGTTGAGGAGGGCGGCGAAGGTACATCAAGTACAATCACTCCAGGATTACGCTTCAACTACAACAATGCTTCGATAGAATATCGTCATGCAAGATCAAACAACGCCGACGATACAATAACCTCAACCAATACCTTCAAAATAAACCTCAACTACAAAAATGTCTCCCCTTACATTGTCTATACCCAAGGAGAAGAAGGCATTCCCCCATTAGACACGGCAGAAATATCAGTACTTGGTCTAGGGGCAGTATTTAAGCTAAGCGACAGCATGGGCTTCCGTATTGATGTAAGTCGTGAGGATCGTAAAGATACCTATATTCATAATACTTTAGGCGCAGGCGTTAGTGTTTATTTCTAAGCCAACTGAACAGGAGTTTTATCATGGTAAATAATCCAAAAAGTTATACTAAAATAGCAATAATTTTGCACTGGATAGTCGCATTAGGCTTAATTACAAATATTGTATTAGCCTTATTAATTCCTTACGTCGGTGACGGAAACATACGCTTCGTTATTGATAGTCATAAGTCTATTGGTATTACCTTGCTGGGGTTTGCTTTACTAAGAGTGGTCTGGCGATTCACTCATCAACCGCCGGAATATTCTTATATACAACCGAAGTTAGAGCGCCTTGCCGCTCATGGAACGCACTTGCTGCTTTACGCCTTGATGTTGATGATTCCAATATCAGGTTGGATGCATGATTCTGCTTGGAAATCAGCATCAGAAATTAGTATGTATTGGTTTGGCTTGTTTGAATGGCCACGCATTGCACCAATAATGGAGCTTGAGCCAGTACTCAAAGAACAACTTCACGATATTTTTGGTGGCATGCACACGTGGTTTTCATACGCTTTATATTTATTTTCGGGCATTCATATCGCAGCCGCATTAATGCATCATTACTCTAAAAAAAACCGCGTAAGAGGAAGAGGCATACTGCCATAATGAGTATTAATAAATTTATTATCTTAATCTAAGAACTATGCCCTTTTTCTTTGCTGCGCACACTTGTAGAATGATTAATAATTTGTCACTGCAACTATATGTCATCGCGGCACGTATAAGTAAATAAGGATATTTTCTTGGATAACGAAGAATTAATGAGTTTATTGGCCCGTTGTGCACTTCGGGATCAAAAAGCACTGGAGGCTCTGTACCAAAAAACAGCCGCCTACCTTAACGCAGTGGCCTTCCGAATTGTAGGCTCAGCCGACAGCAGCAACGATGTATTACAAGAATCTTTCATTCAAATTTGGAACAATGCTAAAAGCTATACACCTGCTCAAGGCACCCCAACAACCTGGATGACAAGCATTGTAAGATATCGCGCAATTGACAAATTAAGGCATGAGGGCCGTCATCAAAACCGCCCTCATCATGAAGAGGAAGCTCAAATTTTATTAAGTACCGCTAACGACGATACCCAAGAAGACGTCTATAGTCGTTATAGATTAAACGAACAGCTTAAAGAATGCTTAAGTGCCATGAATGATAAATTCAAACAAAGTATCGAGCTTGCCTATTTATACGGTTATTCACGTGAAGAATTGGCTGAAACGTTAGGCTCAAATATTAATACAGTAAAATCATGGTTGAAACGTGGTAGCGCTCAACTAAAAATTTGTATGGAAGGTAAAAACGGGGATTCAAATAATGATTAATTCAAATGATCAAAATACCCTAGCCCTTGAGTATGTGCTTGGCACACTAAGAGGTGAAGAGCGCGAAGCCTTTGCAATACAATTACGTTCGGATGACAGCCTAATGCAAGCGGTTCGCTATTGGGAAGAAACCTTAATGCCGACCCCAAGCTCTGTGGCGCCCTTAATACCTAAACCCAGTACGTTTAAAAATATACAAAAAGCTATTTATCAGCAGAGCCATTCTTCGGCTAAAGAAACATCAATAAGCTGGTGGGATAAGATATTACCTTGGAAAATTATCAGCAGCGCGGCCTTTGCCATGTTACTCGTTGTTAGCGGCTTATTGCTTTCAAGCAACTTTCAGCAAAACAACCAAGGGGCAAACCTCAACACAGATTATGTGGCAGTTCTTGTTGGTGAAGCCGATGCGCCTATACTAACCGCACTTACCGCCAGCGATGGCAATACTCTTTGGTTAAAGTGGGAGGATTGGAAAACACCCAAAGATCATAGCTTGCAGCTTTGGGCCAAGTCCCGTCGAGATGGACAAATTCGTCCGCTATTAGTATTTGGCGACAACGAATTAAAACAAGTTGCATTAGATGAAGCTACTTTGCGCTTAATAAAAGATTCATCCCATCTAATTATCACCCGAGAAGAAATAGGTGGGTCAGCTCTTGATGAACCAAGTGACATAATCATTGCGAAAGGGGTTTGTATTCGCCTTGCAGACACGAAAGGCAGCGCATAATGAAAATCAATCGCAGCGGTTGGCTAACTATTATTCCATTATTAGCACTTTCTATGGTAAGCAAAATTTATGCGGTTGAATTTAATGTGCAAGACATAGGACTGCAAGCGTGCTTGCAGAAACTCGCTGTTATTAATCAGTGGAAAAAGCCTCAAAACGTAACAGAAATAAAATGTCATAGTAACAATATTCGTTCATTGAAAGGGTTAGAAAAGTTTACCAAGCTAGAGTCGTTGTCACTGTACAATAATAATTTAGAAAAAATTGATATTAACTTAACATCTTTCAAGCATCTCATAACCTTAAATTTATCTCGTAATAATTTGTCCCAATTAATAATTACCGACTTATCAAAACTCAGTAAAATTTATTTATTCGACAATGGAATGGAAACATTAACATTAACTAACCTAACCAGTCTTAAGGTACTCAAAGCCAACAATAATAAAATTGAAGTTTTCAACTATGAAAATACTCCCAAACTTGAAAAAATATATATTTTTAATAATCAGCTAGAAACGGTTAATATCCATGACTTACCCAACCTGCAATATATGGACTGCCGCCAAAACCCAATGCCAGACTCACTTTACGATGAAATGGACAAAAAAAATGATACCACCTTCCTTCACGATGGTAATGCCGAAGACTGGTAAGCGATTAATAATTTGTGGGTTGTTCATTAATTTATTCATAATAAAGCCTACTATAGCGCTTGAATATGAGTTAAATAATCATACATTCGACCTAGGTACCCGTGCCCGTATTGCTTATGTTAATGCGGACAATAAGGCTAATAATTTAAGTAACACTGCTC
Organism: Bermanella sp.; assembly: GCA_034112325.1. Classification (GTDB taxonomy): domain Bacteria; phylum Pseudomonadota; class Gammaproteobacteria; order Pseudomonadales; family Oceanobacteraceae; genus Bermanella. The sequence goes on from JAWUVO010000021.1 coordinate 4,082, forward strand.
GCGATATGTCTTTATTATTACGCTTTCGTGTTAACAGCCAGTGGACACCCCAGCTTTTTACACTGGTTGAACTAGACCATGTTGAATTGGCATGGCAAGACGAATTCAGCAATGGCGAATTCTTTAATAACACACCGGTAATTCCCGATGCAGCGGGGATCGATTTTAATCAAGTATTATTGCGTTATTCACCCACCAATACGTTGCAGTTTACCTTAGGTCGCGAAGCCATCAACCTAGGTAACGAACGCTTCATAGGTACGAACAGTTTTTGGCAAAACGAACAAACACTCGACACTGTTGGTTTTAATTACGAATTTGGCTCTGCGTCTAAGTTCTTATATCGTTATATAGACAACGCAAATAGGATTACAGGACGTAACGCGGGTAAAAAACTGAGTTCGTCTGACTCGAACTTTGCTGCTAACAATGGTCAGCGTCCTGCCAATTTTTTAGGCGACCATGACCATGATACCCATCTATTATTTGCAGAATTTAAAGAATGGGATTACTCAAAAATACAAGTCTATTACTTTGATATGAATATTAAAGATGCCACAGCACTGTCAAATAAAACGCTAGGCTCACGCTACGAATATGAAGGGCGCTGGAACAAGCTGCGGACACTCGCTCATGGTGAACTTGCACTGCAACAGCGTACAGAAATTAACAATGATGCAACCCTTCAATTTTACGATTTAGGCATGGGTATTGGCTATGGTGTAAACCAACTATCAATCAACTATCAGCAGCTTGGAGAGCATAATGGCACAAGCTTTGTTACTCCTTTGGCATCATTGCACGAGCAAAATGGCTGGGTCGATAAATTTTTAAAAACGCCACAATCTGGTTTGCGTGACTACTCACTACAATACATTTGGCGACAAAGTCCAATAAAAATAGATGCCCGTTATCATGCTTTTCATACCGACGATAACCACTCAAAATTGGGGGAAGAGCTTGATGTAGATTTTGTATTAAAACTAAGTCGTCAAGGTACAATTTTACTTCGCTATGCCGATTTTTTCTCCAGCGACAATAGCTCCCCAGATGAACAGCGGGTATTTTTTATGTATACCTATAATTTGTAGGAGGCTTAAGAACGCCATTAAATTCAAAGCTAGTTGATTATCACACTAAAATATTCGTGTACTTATTAAAAATTAGAAGTTAATAATTATTAACTGCAACTTTTTATCAACGCGCTGCGTATCGTTATTTATGCATTTAAAAAACGTTTACGTGGATGATAAATACGATGATAAATACACTAACAAAAAACTCGATATATGTGTTATTGCTCAGTCTCTTAGCAGCCTGCGGTGGAAGTGGAAGCAATAGCAGCGACCTAAGGGACGTGCCAGCTGAAGAGCCGTCAATAGAGGCACCCACGGCAAGCATTATATTTCCACCCGAAAGCGCCTTAGTTGATTCTAACTTTATAAAAATTCGTGGAACGGCCAGCGATGCACAAGGTGACACCATTACCCGCGTCAGTGTTAATGGCGTTATTGCAGAAAGCGACGATGGCTTTGCCACCTGGCAGGCCAGCGTGCCTTTAGACTTAGGCGAAAACACCCTAATAGTCTCAACAACAGACGACAAACAAACCTCAAATAACGCAGCGGCCGCTACCGTTGTTCAAGCTCGCGCCTTACCATTTCTCAGCAGCAGCACTGCGAATAGTGGTGTTGAGGTTGATCAGGCAAATAATCGCGTGCTAGTGATTGATAGCGCACAGAGAGCGCTGCTTGCCTTTGACCTGTCTACCGGCCAGCGCACTGTTATCTCCAGTAACCGTGGTATTGATGCCTTTGACAATCAACAGGGCGTGGGTTCAGGCCCTGGTTTTGTTAATCCAAACAACCTGAAATTTGATGTGGCTAATCACCGAGTATTGCTTACTGAGCTATTGGAACGTCAAGTGTATACCGTAGACATAAACACGGGTGAGCGCAGCGTTTTTTTTGATATGAATAATACCATCGGCAATGGCCCTGCATTACGCCTTATTAGAATCACTCTGTTTGATCTAGCCAATAATCGCCTACTGCTTTTAGATGGCATTAATCGTGATTTACGATTATTCGCCATAGACCTCGCTGACGAAACTCGCACACTTATTTCCAGTAATGCAAACAGTGGTCTGGTAATAAATAATCCAGACTCAATGTCACTGGACTCAGCTAATAATCGAGTAATTTTGTCTGAGCCAGCGGGCAGAATCGTCGCCATTAATCTTAGTAATGGCGAACAAACGGTTTTATCTGGCTTAAATAGCACTGACAGTAGCATTGTGGGTGGCGGGCCAAATTTCAAAACTCCAGTTGATGTTGATATTGATACTAGCCGTAATCAAGCGTTAGTGTCCGATGCAGGGCTTGATGCGCTTTTTATTGTAGATTTAGCCACTGGGAACCGCACCTTATTAGAAGGGCTCGGGTCTGATTTTATAAGTTTAAGGGCGGCGGATTTTTTCGACGAGAATCAAATTGTCGCTGTGGATGATGGTCTCGAAACAGTGATAATAGTTGACCGTAATACAGGAGACCGAACGCTGTTACCCGCTAACGGTATTGGCGAAGGTCCGCGTTTACAGACACCACGCTCTTTTGTGCAAATAGATTCAGGGTTGTTAATCGCAGACTCCGAGGCAAGCCACGTATTTCATGTGGATGTAAGCAATGGTAATCGGTCAATATTCGTTAATGGCAATGAAACAATACTGAACAGTCCAAGAGCCATTGCTTTAGATAAAGCCAATAATCGAGTATTGATTGTTGATAACGTCGACAATATTGATAACAGAGACGATGACGAATTAAACCCGCGCTTATTATCACTAGACTTAGCGTCTAAAACGTTAAGTATTATTAGTGGTGACGGCACTGGCTCTGGACCTGGCATGACGAAACCTGAGCATATTGCCCTAGACAGTGTTAATAATCGTTTGCTGGTCATAGATATTGATAAAGTCGCATTGTTTTCAATTAACCTAGCAACGGGCGAGCGCTCTGTCATATCAGATCAAGGCAGTCCTGGGCCTGCTTTTGACACTCCATTAGGGCTTGCCTTAAAAAGCGATGGCAATACCGCATTAGTGATTGATGCATTTGACGGAATATTATTCAGTATTAATTTACAAACCGGAGCACGTAGTGTGATATCTGGCGAAAACCCAGATACAGGTGAGATTATCGGTCCCGGATTTGCATTGATTGATAGCCATGCAATTGTGTTAGACGAGGACAATAATCGCGCTCTGATTTCAAATTTAGACGACAGCAGTATATTTTTGGTGGATTTGTCCACAGGCATAGCAACAGAATTAACCGATGGTCTGAGTGCAGGGCCATTTTTACAGGAGCCCATAGCCTTGATTGTTGATGAGCGCAATCATCATCATGCATTTGTGCTAGATTCGGCTTTTCGTGCAGTTTTCACTGTCGACTTGTTGACTGGCGATAGGGTACTAACATCTTGGAGTGAAGTTAGTCCACTGAATAATTTATTCTAGATTTCCATACCGCAAGTATCACTTGCGGTATGGTCTCGCTTAAAACTTCTTATTTAATTCATATGCTCTATAAATCAGCATAGCGTCACATCACATCCATAAAAGGCAGCATTCATGGAGCACACTCACGCCCTGATAAAAACAGTTATCGCAGTTAGCTTATTTAGCTTAACCGCATGCGGTGGTGGTTCTGGTGGTAATAATACTCTTAACCCACTAACAGAGCCTAAGCGTTTCATAATAAGTGGCCGTATCACGGTGGCCGCCAACATAATTAATGACAGCGATGTTAATGACCCAAGTAGCCTATTAATTAGCAACAATACCCGTGAAACCGCACAGCTAGTCGACAATTTAACTGCGGTTAATGGCTTTTTAACCCATGAACCCACCAATAAAGAAGGGGATGCGTTCAGGTTTGCACAAGACAGAGCCGATACTTTTCGAGTGTCGCTACAAGAAAACCAAAATATTCGTATGAGAATTGCCGACTTTGTTGACGATGGCCAGTCGAGCATCGATTTAGACCTAGCGTTGTTTGACCTAGACCTTAATCTCATTGCCATGTCCATGTCTGATACCGAATTTGAAGCCATCACCGTTCCCGCAGACGGTGAATATTTGGTAAAGGCACTCAGCGCCAGTGGTACATCAAAATATATTTTAGAATTTTCCAGTAATTTTTCAGTCGCTGGAAACTCTATGCACAACATGCCCGCCAATTGGGTATTGCCGAATCAAGCCATCGTAAAACAAAAAGCGCAAAATATTTTATCGGCAAAGCAGTCTACAACAGTGCAAACTAAATCAAATCAAGCAAATTTAGTTAAATTTGATTTTGACAATGTAATTCAAAAAGCAGCACGCAGCTTATCGCCTTCACTTGAAGAGCTGCGCCGCCTTAATCCCGAATCGTACAAAATTTATAAAACCTTACAAGAAATCAAAAAACTGCAGCGCGACGACAGCGTAGAATACGCATCCCCAAACTTTATTCGCAAAGCTATGCTTATACCCAACGACGAATTTTTTAATTTGCAATGGCATTATCCTGCCATGAATCTTCCTCAAGCGTGGGACATTACTACGGGTACACCTGCATCTGGTAATGTCATTGTGGCTGTCATTGACACAGGGGTTGTATTAAACCACCCAGAACTAGACGAGCAACTGGTGCCCGGTTTTGATTTTATTTCTGATATAAGCAACGCCCTTGACGGCGATGGAATAGATAGCAACCCCGACGACCCAGGTGACTCTACTATTCTTGGCCAAAGCTCTTGGCACGGCACTCATGTTTCTGGAACCATTGCCGCCGAATCGGATAATAATATTGGTGTCGCGGGCGTCTCTTTTGGCGCAAAAATTATGCCTTTGCGTGTACTGGGTGCCCGAGGTGGTAGTAGCTTCGACATAGTACAAGCCCTTCGTTTTGCTGCCGGTTTAAGCAATGACAGTGACACCGTACCAGAACAGCCAGCCGACATTATTAACCTAAGCCTTGGCGGACCTGGCTCTAGTCAATTTGAAGCGGTGATGTATCAAGACTTATTTGATCTAGGCATTATTGTCGTCGCTGCGGCGGGTAATGAAAATACAAGTGCTTTGTCATTCCCAGCGTCGTACCCCGGTGTTATCTCAGTAGCCGCCCTAGACGCCGCTAATCAGCGCGCCCCTTACTCAAACTTTGGCACACAAGTCGACATCGCTGCTCCTGGCGGCAATCAAGCAGCCGACCTAACAGGAGACGGCTTTGGCGATGGCATACTTAGCACGTTTATAAACGACAACGCCAATGATGATACTGGCGAACGCCAAGCCACCATAAATTTTCTGCAAGGCACGTCTATGGCATCACCCCACATTGCTGGCATGTTCGCATTAATGAAAGCCGTTCATCCTGAGCTAACAGCGCAACAGGCCGATACACTTTTGAAAGCAGGAAGCCTTACCCGCGAAGCCGGAGATGCTGGCCGAGATGACATATTTGGTCATGGCATTGCCGATGCCTTCCTCGCCGTTCAGGTCGCAGAGCAACTGGCAAATAGTGCTGACCCTCTAGAATTACCCCCGTCTATTTTAGCTACTCCTAGCCAAATAAAAATTGCCAGCAATAATACCGCGTTACTCAATATTAATAATGTGGGTGGAGGGACGCCGACCTTAATCGAAATTATTAATCCCGCTGAGCCGTGGTTACTGGTGAGTGAAGAGTCCGTTGATGCAAAAGGGTTTGGCAGCTACCGCTTAACAATTGATCGTAGCTCACTTATTTCTGGTACCTATTTAGTGACATTGCGTTTTGTATTTGATGATGCAAACGAATTACAGGTAAATGTCTCTACCGATGTGGGCAACATTACAGAAAACGGAAAAACCTCGCAGTTATTTGTATCGCTTGTAGACGCTGACTCAAATATTCAAGTCGCACGAATATTAGCAACTCAAGGCTCAAACAATACCTTTGACTATCGTTTTACTGACATTACACAAGGTGATTACTTAGTTTATGCCGGCAGCGACATAGACAACGATGGCAAGCTTTGTCAAACCGGAGAAGTCTGTGGCGGCTTCCCAATCACCAGCCGTATCTCACCTATCAATGTGGATAGCGATACAAGTGGCATTGATATACAGGTAAGTACGCAATCCACTTTTTCTCCCTTAACGGGTGTCGCTAACTAAGGCCTTAAAGTAAAAAGCCAGCATATTATTTCCAGCTACTGCAACTTTTTTGCTGCTAGTGCCGTAATGCTAACTAACAGTATTAACGGCTGAGCAATAACAACATTGTGTGGAAATATTCATTCTTAACACTATAAAAAAAATTTAGGAGACGGTAGTACATGACTAACTTACAACCACCATTACAGGGCGCACTTGAGTTTTCCCACGCCATCGAGCAAGCACGAAAAATCATGCTAAGCGCACCTTGGTATGTATTTAGTGATTCGCCGTTACAAGAGCAAGCCGCGGCGGAGCGTCATCTTAAGCATCAAATTTCAGCGGCGTTGGATGAAGGGTTTATTGTGCAAACCCTGACCATCCAGAATTTCGATCTATGACGCAACATAACCAATATGGCTTATGTAATCCCGATAATCGATACTTTATTGCCACAATTTCAACCGAAGGCGATTATGTAATTCGTGGCAAGCGAGGGTCAAGCGCATCCCTTGAAATACAAGTCGGTACGGGTAGCCCAGGTTATGATGAAAACTTAACTAGCCCAATCACAATCAGTCAATTATCGGAAAAATGTTTGGCTGTGGATAAAGACGGTCGCTTTGAAATTATCATTAGCGACACCGAGCCAGATGATTGTCGTAATTGGCTCTGCAATAGTAGCGGTGATGGCCTAGCAAACAGCGTGCTGATTCGAGAAAGCTTTATGGATTGGGAAAAAGAAACAGGTGGTACTTGGTATATCGAGCGCACTGACTTGAGGGGCCACCCGAATCCAAATCCAAGCCTTACCGTGGTTAACGATCAATACGCACGGGCGTCTGAGTATTTAATTAATTCCACAAAAGGGTGGGTAAAATTTGTCGATCGTCTTAGGGCAAATTTAGCGAGTGGGAGACTCAGTCCCCCTCGAGCCACACAAGACGGCAGTGGTTTGCCAGGCCAGTGGAATGCCGCCGGTTTATTTCCAATGGAGTCTGACGATGCACTCATTATTACCGTGCCAGAATCGCGAGCGCGATATCAATCCATTCAAATTGGTGATCTTTGGTTTAATGCGCTTGATTTTTGTCACCGCCAAACTAGTTTAACGGCGGCGCAAGCCTATAAGAGTCAGGACGGTAAATACCGATTAGTGATTAGTGCCCAAGACCCTGGTGTTCCGAATTGGCTAGATCCATCGGGTACACAAAACGTGTTTGTCTTTATGCGCTGGCAAGGGCTTCCTAAATGCTATGAATTTACCGAGGTACCTACCGCTAAAATGGTGAAAATAAAGGACCTCCGTGGGCTTCTTGTGAATGAACCTTACTTCAGCCCTAAGCAAAGAACAGAACAACTTGCTGCAAGAAAAGCCTCGTTGTTAACAGTCCCGAGAGGATTTTAAGTAACAGCTTTTTATATTGATCAAGAATAAGCAGATCAGAAAAGGTGTTGACGGATTATTTGATGATTAAGTCTTATCTTTAGTACTATTAGCGCGTAGGGTTTAAGTTTTACTGCGCAGCTGCGAGTTTGTCTTGTTTATTCTCAATCATTGCAACTTTCTTGCTACTAGTACCGTAATGGTATTAACGACTTAGCAATAACGACATGTGTGGAAATATTTATGCTCAACGCAGCCCTAAAATTAACGACCTTAGCCCTAATTATTACATCACTTGTGGCCTGCGGAGGAGGGGGTAAAGAAAACACCGCAACTGCATTCACTTCAGCCGTCAGCGCCACCGTGCCAGAAAACCAAACCGACAGGGTGTATATCGCTACAGCCACTGATGCGAATAACAATGTGCTCATCTTTTCTATAAGTGGTGGTGCCGACCAAGCGGCTTTTAGTATTAACAGCGCCAGTGGCGAATTAAGCTTTATAAGCGCCGCTGACTTTGAAACCCCCAGCGATGCAAATACCGATGGCGTATTTGAGGTGAGCCTTGAAGTGACTGACAGCAGTGGAGTCAGCGACCAGCTAGCCTTAAACCTTACCATTGAAGATGTCACTCAACTGGCCTTACAGGTTTCATATCCAACGGCTAATGCTAATTTAGGGGGGGGCGCAGAATTCACCTCGGTTACGGGGTTTGTTGAAGATTTAGAAGATGGCGAAGTGCTTGAAAGCGACATTGATTCTGTCAGTGTTAATGGCCAAGGGGCCGATATTGAACTGCCCACCAACCAAAACTTAGCGCAAGATGGAACAGTGCTCTGGCGTACACAAGTTCCATTAACAACCACACCCAATAAAAACACCCTGAGCATTGAGCTAGTCGACAGTTCAAACAATATTCAGCAAGTGAGCCAATTGTTACAGAATACAGTACTGTTTGTTTATCCTACCGACATTCTTATAGACAGTGCCAATAACCGCGCCTTGGTCGTGGATGAAGGCTTAGATGCACTGGTGGCCATTGACTTAGGCACAGGCGACCGCGTTATTCTTTCGGATAATGAGACCGGCAGCGGCGATAACTTAGTCTTCCCTGTGGGTATTGCGCTAGACAGTGCCAATAACCACGCCTTGGTGGTGGACGCTGGCTTAGATGCGCTGGTGGCCATTGACTTAACTACCGGCGACCGCACCATTGTCTCCGATGATAATATCCTCACAGATACTAACCTAGATATCGCAGAGGCTATTACCCTAGACACTACCAATAACCGTGTATTAGTGACTAAAAGTGGTTTAGATGCCCTTATTGCTATCGACTTGACTAACGGTAACCGAACCATTATTGCTGAAGACGATGCCGAGACGGGAGTTGAATTGTCTAGACCCACAGGTCTTGTACTAGACAGCGTCAATAACCGCGCCTTGGTCTTGGACTCTAATTTAGGCGCCCTTATTGCCATAAACTTAAGTAATAGTGACCGTACTATTATTTCTAATAACACTACGGGTAGCGGTCCTAGCTTAAGTTTGTCAAAAAACATTGCGCTAGACATCGCCAGTAACCGGGCTTTGGTGTTTGACACTGAATCAGCTTCCCTTATTGCTATCGATTTGAATAGCGGTGATCGAACCATTCTTTCAAATACTAACAACGGTGAAGGTCGCGACTTTGGTTTGGCACAGGGTTTAGCGTTCGACGGTATCAATAACCGGGTTTTGGTTGTCAATGGTTCAATTGTCGCAGTTGACCTGGCCAGTGGTGACCGCGCGATTATTTCAAATGCCGATAGCGGCTCTGGTCCCAACTTGGACGTGATTCGTGATATAGCCTTTAATAAAACTAATAATCAAGCATTTGTCATTGATGTCGATTTAAGCGCTATTGCTACAGTCGATCTTGCAAGTGGTGATCGAACCATTATTTCAGATAAAAATACCGGTAGTGGTCCAGATTCTACCGGGCCGCAAAATATGGTTTTTGACAAGAGTAATAACCGTTTACTGGTTGCTGATATTACCTTTATGGCCGAAGCGCTTTTCGCCATAGATGTAAATAGCGGTCATCGAACTATTATCTCTGAGGCTAATACACATAACGGCCCTGTGTTTAAGGAACCTCAGGGTCTGGTTTTGGATAGTGCTAACAATCGAGTATTGTTATTGGACAGAAGACTGGATGCCGTGCTGGCAATTAACCTAAACAGCGGCGAGCGCACTATTGTGTCGGACGACAAAAATGGTAATGGCCCTAAGTTGGAAAGCCCGCTAGGAATGGCGTTTGATTTTGTAAATAATCGAGTATTAGTAACTGACAATACATTGCGTGCCGTGGTAGCCATTAACTTAACGAATGGAGACCGATCCATTATTTCTAATACCAATATAGGCCTTGGCCCAAATTTAAAAGTCCCACGAGGGTTGACATTGGACAGTGCTAATAACCGGCTATTACTTGTTGATACAATGCTAAGGGCTGTTCTCGCTATAGACTTAAGCAATGGCGACCGAACTATAATTGCTGATTCAAATACAGGTAGCGGTGTCGATTTTGACCCTTCGCGGAACATCATACTTGACAGCCGAAATAATCGTATATTTGTTGATGATCGTATTTTTGACGCGATTATCGTTATCGATCTTGCCACAAGCGAGCGGGCAATTAGCACCAAAGGAAACCTTAGATTAGAATTTGAAGAATAGACTATTTTAATAAAAGACGGCTGGTTATGGTAGCTTGTATACAGTAGGGCGACAATGAATCTTCTGTAGAAGCTATGACTGGCAGTTAAAGCTCAAGCTCGCGAAAGTGATTATTCACATGATCAATAGCGCCAGCAATATAGCCAGGCTCGGTTTGTGAAAACTCTGATCCAATTAAACCTAAGTTTAAATCTTTTAACTCGGCTGCAAAAACATCTTGATTAAAATGCGCATGCTGCGAAGGTTCAGATACATCAGCTGTGCTGCTTATTAATGCATTGTCTGCCCAATCTACGTAATGGGTGCTGATAGGCGAAAGTGCAGCAGGACCAAATAATTTTCCTAATTGCGTTACACAGGCACCAATCATTGTCTGTTTGTCTATAGTTTGTCTGCTTATGGCAGCTACACCAATAAAACCAAATAGCGCAGCAGGACTTTTATTGGCACCACTGGCATCATTAATTTCTACCATGGGGCCAACCCGACTAAAACCTTGGCCCGACAAACCTTCATCTCGCCAAAACGCGTTGTCATAAACCGCGACAAATTTAGCTTGTGCCGACATCCAGGTTTGCTGAGCTTGTAAGTGCGATACTAACGAGTCGCTTAATACACAATTATCGGCGGCTAAAAATAACGGGGCTACCTTGCGTGGCGGCATAGCTAGCCATAAATGATTGCAAGTTAATTGATCGCCATTTTTAAGTTTCACCTGCCAAATAGTATTTAGTTTGGTAATTTTACTAACACAGGAGTTTAGTGAAATGTATTCTGGCGGAATAGAGCTTTCTAATGCATCAATCACCGCACCCATGCCACCAGTTACCCGGTTGGACACCATACCTTGTTGACTAGGCTCGCGTTTAACCGGGCTGTTGGGTCCCGCTTGGTATACATAGTCGCCTTGAGTATATTGCTCAAAACTATCAATATTTAATTCAGCTAACAGGGCTTTAACGCTATGTTGCTCAGGCCAAAACCAAGTAGGACCTAAATCTAAACCCTGATCGGTAGTTTGAATGCGTCCACCTAAGCGGTCTGCGGCTTCAATTAATTTAAAATTTAACTTTTGTTTATTTAAATGACGGGCCATAACACAGCCGCTAATACCACCACCAATAACTAAATGCTCTACAAAACTCATAAACACACATCATAAATAATTCATTAAGGCATTGTACTTTAAATGAAGCGAAAAGGTTTAGTCCTTGTGCGGTTGAAATTAAGGCTGCTTAGCTTGGTAAGTTAAAACCGCGCACCTAAAGACACATAAAGACTAACGGGTTCGCCAACAAAATAGCGCTCGTTACCGAAGCCAAAATCGGCCCGTTCGGCATAATCCACATCAAGTAAATTAGTCACTCTAGCCGAGGCATGCCAGTTAGCATTGATATTTAAATTGTATCTTAGGTTGGCTAAATCATGACCTGGGTATTCGTTCTGATTAGCTTCGTCTGTGTAGTATTTACCAATGTGTATCCATTCTAGCTCTAAGTAATGTTGGGGACTAATGGTCCAGCCCAATTGCGCGCTACTCATTAGTTTTGGCGATGTATCAATTTGATTACCGTCTATCACTTCACTTACACCCCGTGGTGCAACATTTTTTGTATAACGATGGTCGCCATAACTGGCCGATAAATTAAAGTTAATTGCTTGGGATAATTGCATTTGAGTCGATAATTCCAACCCAGTATGACTTGTTTGGCCGTCACTAATATTCTCTCGGTCGCTATTTTGAAAAATTACATTTTCTTTTTCCATATAATAAGCGGCTAGCGTGTAATCTATATGGGTATAACTAGCACGATACCCCAGTTCAATGCTGTTCACTTTTTCAGATTTTAAATCGGCTACCACTTGATCGTTTTGTAAACGATATAATTCGGTAGCCTGTGGTGCGCGAAACCCATGAGAAATATTCATAAAGCTTTGGCTATTCTCATTAAGGTTATGAATCCAGCCAACGGTTGAAGATATGTTTTCAAATGAGTCAGAACGATCGTCAGGACGGCTATAGCGACAGCCGTTACTAGAGCTACATGCCGTTCCGTCTTCTGTGGTATTACCAGATAGCATGTTATTTACATATTCGTAATCAAGGCGTTCGAGGCGAATTCCAAACGATACAAGGTTGCTGTTATTTATAAAATATTTAAGCTGAGTAAACGGCGAAATTAGAGTCACATCTACGTCAAAGTCATACTGTTTACCAACAGGAAAGATTGGGCTGGCAGCACTGGCTTGAGTTTGTTTTAAATAACCTTCGCTAACTTCTAAATCGATACCACTTAATATTTCAATATTTTTAGCGGCATAATAATGATGACTAGTTTGTAAACCCAAAGATTGCTGACCATTTTCTTCTAATGGCTGGCCAGGTAAAAAGTGCATCAAAAACTCCATTTCTGTGCGTCTAAAATAGGGGGTTAGTGACCAGTTGCTGTTATTTTTCTGCCATTCAATTCGGCTGTGCAAGCGTAAGCTGCTGGCATCACGAAAGGCTTCTGGGTTGTCATTTGTCTTTTTCAAAGATGAATCTTTGTAGGCATCTGGCCCTTGAATGTATCCGGCCGTTTGTTGATTTAAATTACTGATATTTAGCATGCTGGTCACATTAACTTTTTTAGCTTTATATTGATGAATGACATCGACCTTTTGTTGATCAAATCCGGAGTCATCTTTATAGCCATTATCGCGAGTAGCGTTGGCATTTACTTGCACACCGTGTTGGTCTGATACTTGAGCCACAGAGGTTTTTAGTCGGCCATAGCCATGGGGGCCGGCATCTAATGAAATAGACTTTAGACTATTAAGTTTGTCATTGTTATTGAGGGCTTTAGCATTAAACAGACTAGGTAAGTTGTTACCGCTGATTACATTAATAGAGCCATGAATAGCATTGGCGCCATATAAAACACTACTTGGACCACGGATCACTTCAATACTCTGGGCTTGCTCTGAATTGGCCTCGAACAACTGATTAACATTACACAACCCGGCCGCTCGTAATGGAATACCATCTAACGAAAACTGGAATGCGCCACAACTGCCTGCGCCAGTTAAAACAGGGGAGCGAATGGCGGTTAGGTTTTCTTGACCATTTCCACGACTAATCCAGGTTCCGGGAACTCTGGCTAAGGCCTCATTTATATGAACATGCTGAATGGTGTTTAGGTCTTCATTATTTACAGCGCTAATGCTGGCAGCAATATCACGTAGCTGAGTATTTTCACGGTCGGCGCTTACAAGTACAGTATCTAGAGCATTCTCTGTATTGGTTTCAGCAAAACAGTTAACAGAAATTAATAGAGCGCAGGTGGCCCCAATAATGGGTTTTAAAAGGTAAAGCAAGGTAAGCACCAATTTTTAATAAATCTACATACCAGCTTAAAGGTTTCAAACACCTTTTGTAAATTCTTTATTACCTATAAATAGCCCCTTTTTTTTTGGGGCTTATAAATAAAAAAGGCCCCTTCATTACGAGGGACCTTTTTATATTTTCTATGATGGTATGTTAATAATCAATTTTAACTTGAAACAGCCGTTTGCTGTTTAGCCGTTGGAAAGCTGTATTTAAAAATACGCTGCCATACAGTAAATAACTGTTTAGCAAACGGACCAGTGTTATAAGGTATATGATACTGGGCGCATATTTTTTCCACTTCTTTAGCCATGGCAGGATAATGCTGAGACGGAACATCTGGGAATAAATGATGTTCTACCTGACAGCTTAAATGTCCAGTTAATATATGAAACCATGTATTACCTTCTAAATTAGAAGAGCCTAAAACTTGGCGATAATACCATTGTCCCTGAGTTTCATTAACACAATCTGAAGCTTTAAAGGTATGAATATCTTCGGTGAAATGCCCACAAAAAATTATCGTATTAGTCCAAAGGTTGCGCAATAGATTTGCTACTAAGTTACCACTTAACACATACAAAATTACAGGGAAGCAGATGATTGGATAAAATATATAATCTTTAAAAAACTGACGTCCAATTTTACTAAAAAAGTCACTGCGTAATTGTTGAATTGAGATAGGTAAAGCACTTTTCTTTTTACGTTTTCCCATAAACACGCGCTCGCCTGCTACTTCGTGATATGCAATTCCAAATTCAAAAAACACAGCTAACGCCATGTAGGTAAAAAATTGCCATACATTTTTAGGTTTCCAGCGGGTGTCGTCGCTCAATCTTAATAAGCCGTAGCCAAAGTCACGGTCTTTACCAATTACATTGGTGTAAGTGTGATGCTCATGATTGTGATAACGCTTCCATGAATTACTATCGCCAGCATTGTCCCAATCAAAGTTACGACTATTAATATGCTTGTCGTTCATCCAATCGTATTGACCATGCATTACGTTATGTCCAATTTCCATGTTGTCTAATATCTTAGACAGTGCCAGCAGCAAAACACCCACGATCCATAAAATAGGGTTAAAAAATCCCATTGGTATACAGATACGTCCTACAATTTCGCTGGCACGTTGAATTCTTATAATTTTACGTATGTGTTTAGCTTCTGCTTCACCTACGTTTGCCATAACATTTTCGCGAACTACGTTCAGCTGCTCAGCAAATTTATCTAATGTCGCCGAATCAGGGCGTGAACTAAATGATGTTGTCATATTGATATCTCCCTAATATTATAAATCTAAAACTACGTCGCCAACTGGCACACTAATACAAAGCTGAATCTCTTGCTGGCCAGTGTCACTGTATTGTTTTGTTTTTTGATTAAAAACAATGCCTGATTTTTTTTGGCAAATACATTGATGACACACACCTATGCGGCAACCGCTTACAGGGTTTGTATTTTGTTCTTCAGCTAGTTCAAGCAAAGTTTTATTATTATCTTCAGAAACGCTAATTTGCTTGTGTGCTTTTGAGAACAAAATATTAGCGGCACCAGTTTCTACGTTATCTATTGGCTCGGGACCAAAAAACTCATAATTTACTTGTTGATCACTAAAATGAGCAAGTGATAATTGTTTACGAGTAGATAAAATCATAGGGCTTGGACCACAAATATATACTTGATATTTTAACGCCGAAGGGCAGTATTTATTAAGGTGTAGTTGGTCGAAAAAACCATCGTTTTCACTGTTAATAAAATGTACGGTCAACCAACTATTATTAGCTTGTATAGCCGCCAATTCTTTTTCAAAAAGAAAGTGATTGGCGCTACGTGCATAAAACAATAATGTCACATCACGTTGTGGGTATAGATTGGTGTCTTTTGTAGTAGCAAGTTGCTGCAGCATAGACCTAATTGGCGTTATGCCACTGCCACCAGCAATCATAAGTAATGGCTTGCCAGCTCTAGGTAAAATGAACTCACCTTGGGCTTGAGAAAGGTTAACAACACTGCCTTTATTAAGCGCGCCAATTAACCATGGAGTTATGCGCCCATTTTCTTGAATTCGGATACTTATTTCAATTAAGCCTGTTTGTTTAAAATACTCGGGGCTGGAAGATATGCTGAAGTATCGGCTCATCCATGCACCATCTTTTACTACGGTTAATTCAACATACTGACCCGCTAAAAAATTGCTAAAGCGGCTACCAGGTTTTATCACCAAGGTGTACATGTCAGCCGATTCCATGCGCACAGTATGTATTTTACTGCGCAGCAGATCTGCTCGCCATTGCGGCACAATCCATTGTATTAGGGGTTCAAAGTAGCCAGAAAAACTTGGCTTATTAACGATACTACTGGCTAGCCAAGCCCAGCTTTTACTAAGTGCATTGCCGATAGTGCTATTTGAACTGTATGAGGCATTGGAATTCATATAAATGTCCCGTTGTTGTTCTATAAGTAATTTCAGTAAACAAGTGTACGCTGAAAAGTTGGTTATTAAAACCTCAATTATAAGATTTTTTGTTAAATTGGCATTTTTAAAGTATTTATAATGATTACAAGTGTGAATTTATAAGGTTTATAAATATCTTATTTTGTACCGATTTGGGTGTCCATTCATATTTATACCGTTATCTGTGTGGTGTGTTATTAAAAAATGATGCATATTGAGATTTCTATAATGCAATTTATTACTGGCTAGTTGACGGACTGTTTTTGATAGCATTATGCTCAAGCTGACTTATTTACTATAAAGGCCATATTTAAGATGATGGATCCGGCTGTTTTTCAATACATGCAAGCGATCAAGGTGCTGGTAGAGGGTAAGGTACAGGGTGTCTACTTTAGGGTCTCTGCGGCAAAAAAAGCGGCGTCATTGGGGCTGGCTGGCTGGGTGCGTAATCTTGATAATGGTAATGTAGAGTTATTAATTCAGGGGCCTTCTAACGAGTTAGAGCAATTACTTGTATGGTGTGAAAAAGGTCCTGTATTGGCTAAAGTGGTTAATGTGTACCATGAAAAGGCTGAGTTTGACGACAAAATCGTCAGTTTTACAGTGCTTAAATGATTGTCCAGTATCACACCGGTCTGATAACCTTAGCGTTCAATTGCTGTGTTAAATTCAGCGAATAAAATAATAAAAATAATAAAAGAAGCCACTATGAAACTGTCTCTTTATTTTACTCAAGTTACTGTCATTATCTGTTTATTAGCCATGGGCGCTTGTAGCTCTACACCTGACGCTTTAAGCGGAAATGATTTAAGCCATTTAAGCCTACGAGATAAGCGTATGGCTGATAAATCGGTGCAAGTATTGTCGGTACCAGCCGAGCAAGTGGGTGTGATGTTAGGAAAAGTTGAAACAATGCGCTGTCAAAACACAATGTTCAGTGATGCTCCAGATGAAAAAACGTTACTAGTTGATTTAAAAGCCGAGGCTTATAGATTGGGGGCAAATGCGCTAGCTAATGTGGTGATTCAAGACGATGGTGTTATGAGTGATGGCTGTTGGAAAATGTTCAAAGCAACTGCAAATATGTTGGTTGTCGAATAACAATGAATGTGAAAGTTTAACGTGTTAATAGAATAAAATTAAATTATTAATACTTAGGATTGATTATATTTAAAAACTATCTGAATAAATACTTTTGATTAGGCTATGCGTTTACTTTAATAAATGAAAACTAATCAAGCTCATTTATTCTTTAAGTATAGAATGCACTATTAAGTGAGCTTTAGTTTTCTTTCAGAGTTGGTGGCGGAGAATTAGTGCTGACTAATATTCATTCTATATTTAGAGGTATCAAATGGAGACTGCTAAAAAAGAGAGCCTATCTTCTAATTCATTTTTGTTACGATTTCCAGATAGTTTTTTGAAATCTAAGTTGCAGCGACGTGCCAGATTAAATGGGCGCAGTATGAATTCAGAAATGCTAAAAATATTAAGTAAGGTATTAATTTCTGAAGATAAAACACAAGACTAACAGTATCAGGTGTAAGTAGTATTTAAGATGAAGTTAATGAGCTGTTTATTAGTAAATAAAAAAGCCTAAATATTAGACATTGATCTAATATTTAGGCTTTTTTTATAGATGCTCTAATTGGGTCGTATATAAGTTGAGTATGACTTATTTGTTTGAATTATTTGTTTGGATGATTTTTGTGCCAATGTTGAGCAATATCACTGCGTCGACAAACCCAAGCATCGTCAAATTGAGTAATGTATTCTAAGAATCTAGCCAGCCCTGCTGCGCGACCAGGTCGACCTACTAGGCGGCAATGTAAACCAATGCTCATCATTCGCCCACCTTCTTCACGTAATACGTCAAAGCTATCTTTTAAGTATTGATAAAAATGCTCACCAGTATTAAAGCCTTGATTAGTCGCAAAGCGCATATCGTTGGCATCTAGCGTGTAAGGAACAATTAGGTGGTTGTCGTAGCCTTTTTCCCAGTAGGGAAGGTCGTCGGCATAGGCATCAGCGTCATATAAAAACCCACCTGCTTCATTTACCAGCTTGCGCGTGTTGGGGCTCATACGTCCGGTGTACCAGCCAACAGGCCGTTTACCCGTTACCTTGGTATGAATCTCAATGGCCTGCTGAATGTGCTGGCGTTCAATATCTTCAGACACATATTGATAATCAATCCATTTTAGCCCATGACTGGCAATGTCCCAGTCTGCTTTTAGCATTGACTCAACAATTGGCAGGTTACGCTCAAGCGCTGTGGCGACACCAAATACCGTTACTGGCAGATTACGCTGAGTGAACATACGATGCAGGCGCCAAAAACCAGCACGGCTGCCATATTCGTAAATAGATTCCATGTTCATGTGTCTCACACCTTCTAATGCAGGTGCCCCAACAATCTCTGATAAAAAGGCTTCAGAGGCTTGATCACCATGAAGCACACAATTCTCTCCACCTTCTTCATAATTAATAACAAACTGAACGGCTATTTTTGCCTTATTAGGCCAATTGGCTGCAACTGGATTAGGGCCATAGCCGATCATATCGCGAGGGTATTCACCGTTCATGGTATTCGAAGGCTGGTCTGTCATCTTTATAATCCAAAAATAGAAAGTGGCGAATATAGTTAAGTGTTTCTGACTAAATCAATTCTAACTAAAAATAAACTAGCTGACCATTCGATCAGTTAGTTTGTAAGAAGAAAGTTAAGTAGGCGAGCAAAGCGCTCTAGCCAAGATACATTAAGCAAGGTGCGCTTTTAACATAGCTTGTGCAGCTTGGGTGTGTTGCTTAATTAGCTGAGTAATATCACCACCTAGCCATGTTTTGTTTTTAACTTTCCAATGACCTGCAATCATCACTGCATCGGCTTGCGAGGCTCCGCATAATACTAATGCAGCTAGTGGGTCATGGCTACCACTGAAGCGTGCTTCATCAAGCTTAAATAGTGCTATATCAGCTTGCTTGCCAACGGCCAGTTCTCCAATATTATCTCTATTTAAAACATTTGCACCGCCTTTAGTTGCCAATTCAAAAGCATCAAGGTGGGAGAATTCATCAGCTTCGTATCTTAGTCGCTGAATTAACATAGCTTGACGAATTTCTTGCATTAAATTGCTGTGATCATTACTGGCGCTACCATCAACGCCTAAACCTACTCGAACACCAGCGGCTTTTAATTCGTTAACACGGGCAATGCCAGATGCTAACACCATATTTGAAGAAGGGCAGTGGCATACACCAACCTTGGCAGCACCTAAGCGTTTAATTTCGTCGTCATTAAAATGAATGCCATGGGCTAGCCAAGTTTTATCGTGCATCCAACCCACAGTTTCTAAATAGTCTACTGGACGCTGTCCAAACATTTTTAAGCAAAAATTATTTTCGTCTTCGGTTTCTGATAAATGAGTATGCAGATTAACATCATATTTTTTAGCAAGTTTAGCGGTTTCTATCATTAATTCTTGAGTAACCGAAAACGGTGAGCAGGGCGCTAATGCAATTTCAATTAAATTGTCTTGTTTGTGATATTTGTTAATTAATCGCTCACTATCGTCTAAAATCTGTGTTTCTGTTTGAACAACCGACATAGGTGGTAGGCCACCTTGATCTTGTCCTAAGCTCATACTGCCACGAGTTAACGTGGCTCGCATACCAAGCTTGCGGGCAACCGAAACTTGCTGGTCTATTGCTTGATTAAGAGATTGTGGAAATAAATAGTGATGATCACTAACCGTAGTGCAGCCACTCATTAACAGTTCAACCATGGCCAGTTCAGTTGCTAAAGCATGCCAGTCAGGTTGTAGGTCAGCCCAAATAGGATATAAGGTTTGTAGCCATGGAAATAATTTTTTATTTAATGCTGGGGGACAGGCTCTAGTAAGGGTTTGGTAAAAGTGATGATGAGTATTAATCAAACCCGGTATTACCACGTGTTCGCTTGCATCAAAGCTTGAATCAATTTTACTAACAGGGGTTTGGCCTTTTGCCACTAGTTCAATAATTACATCGTCTTGAATGACAATACCATTTTGAGCATTAATATTATTAGCGGTATAAATAGACAGTGGATTTTTAATCCAAATAGTTTTTGGCTGCTGGGCGGTCATGGCATGCACTCTTAATTTTAGCCATATAAAGCGAAGTATAAATACATCGGGTTTATGTGCCTAGGGTAAAGTAAACATGGCAGTGACTTGCGTGTTAATCTGCCAAAATAACTTTTCAATATTAGCATTTAGATTATCGGTCGTCACCTGCGAAAAACGAACTAACAAGATGCAAGGTAAGGTATAAATGCCATTATGTGGTGCTTGATCCTTCCACTATTAATAATTAAAACGTAATACTAGCCAGTAATAGCCATATATAGGTGTTAATATTTACATCTCCTGACTACTTGGTTATAAAATTGCATGGACCGTTTTATACAAAAAATCTAATAAGGAAACGTGTATGCAATCTAAAAACGAACTTATATACCAGCTTGATGATCGGCCGGGTAAAATTCCATCTTTTTTTGCTGGTTTACAACATGTGTTGGCCAGTTTTGTGGGTATTATTACCCCAACGTTAATTATTGGTGGTGTATTAGGATTAGGGACTGAAATTCCTTATCTAATTTCTATGGCATTAATTGTGTCTGGTGTCGGAACCTTTATTCAGGCACGTAAATTTGGCCCTGTAGGATCAGGGTTAGTAGCTATTCAGGGTACTAGCTTTGCATTTTTAAGTTCAATTTTAGCAGCTGGATTTATAGCTAAAAGTAAAGGTGGTGGTCCAGATGAAATACTCGCATTAATATTTGGCGTGTGTTTCCTTGGTGCTTTTATTGAAATTTTCTTGTCTCAGTTTTTACATAAATTAAAAGCATTTATCACACCTTTGGTAACGGGAATTGTTATTACAACAATTGGTTTGTATCTAATTAAAGTAGGTATGACTGATTTAGCGGGTGGGTTTAATGCCCCAGATTTTGGTAGTTATGAAAACCTAGGTTTAGGTTTAGGTGTTTTGCTTACTATTATTATCTTTAACCAAAGTAAGATCATATTTTTACGCAGCGGAGCTATATTTTTTGGTTTACTAGTGGGTTTTGTAGCCGCTTATTTCATGGGGAAGGTAGATTTTTCTAAGCTTGCCACAATGGATTACATGGCGCTTCCTATTCCGTTCAAGTATGGCTTTAGCTTTGATTTTGCGGCATTTTTACCAGTTGCTTTAATTTACTTAATTACAGTAATTGAAAGTGCTGGTGATTTAACGGCCACCAGTATGGTGTCTAAGCAGCCAATTTCGGGTCCTGTTTATCAGTCTCGTATTAAAGGTGGTGTATTAGGCGATGGTATTAACTCTATGATCGCTGCTATGTTTAATACTTTTCCAAATACTACTTTTAGCCAAAATAATGGAGTGATTCAACTAACGGGCATGGCCAGTCGCTACGTTGCATTTTGGGCGGCGGGTATATTAGTTATTTTGGGTTTGTTTCCTGTTGTTGGCGGCATACTTATGCAATTGCCTAAACCAGTTTTGGGTGGTGCTACACTGGTTATGTTTGGTACCGTTGCAGCGGCAGGTATTCGCATACTAGCTACGTTAGACCTTGATAGACGTACCATGCTAATTATGGCTGTTTCGTTTGGTCTTGGGCTGGGTGTGGCGATGGTGCCAGATGCTTTAAAAGAAATGCCAAAGACCATTCAAAATATTTTTGGTAGTGCGATTACCACTAGTGGTTTATCAGCGCTTATTTTAAATTTATGTTTGCCTAAAGAAATGGGCGCTTCTGAAGCGGCACCACTAATAACTGATGAAAAGTAATTAGCTAGTTAGGGTTCAAAAAAAGGGTGCCAAGGCACCCTTTTTTGTTGGAGCTCACTTGTGAGCGAAAAACCCTTAAGGATTAATCTCCAACCCTCTTAAAATCATACCAGTCAAAAATTCAGTAATGCTGGCAATCTCTTCATCGTCATATTCTCTACGATTCATCACTTCTAAAACCTGAGTATTAAAGTCAGCATAATGCTGTGTGGTGGACCAAATCATAAAAATTAAATGCATAGGGTTTACGTCACGCATTTTTCCTTGATCAATCCAGCTTTGTATAACTTGTGCTTTTTCTTTAAACCAAGTACGCATATCAGTTCGAATATGCTCTATTAAATGCGGTGCACCTTGAATAATCTCCATAGCAAATATTTTAGAACCATTTGGATTGCTATAAGATAATTGCATTTTGGTGTGAATAAACTTGCTTAGAACCTCAGCAGGATCACTTTCTTCATTCAT
>JAWUVO010000022.1:0-47527 GCA_034112325.1 Bermanella sp.
ACAATGATACCCCAGTTTGGTGATGACTTTATTGATAAAGTAATCGCATTAAGCCAGAAAAGTGATGATGTGGGGTTTAGGCAAGGTCTTAATAGCCAAGTTATTGATCTTAGCAAAAAGGCTGTTTTAATAACTTCTGAAATAAGCCAAATTACAGAATATCTACAATTATTTAAGGCATCAAATATTGGATCTCAATCGAATATTGATGTTGAAAAGAGAGAAAGATTCAAATCTGAAACAGAAAGTCTTATTCTTGATGCTTTAACTAAGATTAAATTGTATGCAGAAGCTACTAACAATATTTCTCGGTCTCTAAAATTTACTGAGTCGATTTACAATACCGTAAAAAATTCAGTGTTTAAACCTTCAGGAAGCGGTTACTACTTAGAACACAAGGCCCCTAGTGATAGTCTTAATATTCAGGCAATAAATCAAGATTTGTCAGATATTTCAATACTTGCTTCGAACATTTTGGAGAAAGCGTCAAATCAGTTTGTAGGAGAGCAGGATTACCTTTTTTCCTATTCAGGTGAAGCTGATAAGCTTGATATGCCTCTGGTTGCAAGCAGGGATATGCTGATACTTATTTTGCTAATATTTTTAGGTGGGTTTGCTGGTCTGGTTTGGCAGCTTATAAGAAATCAGCGAGCTAAAATTAATAATCATTTCTAGTTTTGTAGCTTTACTATTTCAACTGGCTTTGAAATAAACTATCTTTCTTATTGATCCGCATCACATTTATCCAATCTCATATAATAATCACTGTATTGCTGCACATTGAGCGGTATAAGCGGTGGCAATTGTATTGCAACTCTATTAACTTCCCAAGTTGTTTTAAGCGTCCACAACTTATTATTGTGACGTTACCTCATAAATTTTTTAAAAAAGAAACATTAGTATGAAAAAGATAATAATAGGGTTAACTGTCGCTGCCTGCTGGTTCAGATCTGATAACAGATAACACTGGCTCTGGTTCAGGTGTAACTTTAAGCGTGGCTTCTGGTTTTGCATCTGCATTTTCTGATGCAGGTACGGAATACAGTAACGATAAAGTTAGATCTAAAGTGATTTTGGGCGATGCTGGTCGGCCAATGGAAACGGTTGATATGATATTATGCATGCTCAACAAAAGCATGCCACCCACTCTGGTAAATAGCGAATATCTTTCCGTTCTTAATTTTAACCTTTGCAACGACTCAACTAATGAAGCGCCGCTTATGGGAAGCCTGACAATTGACACCTCACGTGCCAGTAATACGTCTAGCCAGATCACTAAAATGTTATTTGAGATACAGGTAGGAACTCCTTTGATTGTTCGTGCTGACAGTGAAGTAAAGAAAGAGCCAACACTGAGCTCTCCATATGGGGAGCTGGAATTTAACTATTCATATACGAATCTCCTCGATGATGACCTCAACCATGGCTCATTGGTAATTACCGACATTGATAATGTTGTGAGTATAGAGCTAACTGAAGAATTAGACTGTAGAGCTGGCTCAAATATTTGCTTTCCCGGGATAGATCATGAAGAGACTCCATATAACGACATGAACTATCGTTCGTACATAGACGCAAGTGTTGCATCTGATGGTAATAGCGGCATGGCAAAGGTTGGCTATGTGGATAGATCAGACTCTAGCAAGAAGCTGACCTACCTACTTAATTGGAATAATGATTTTATTGCCCAGTACGACCTCGACACTAACGACGTCTTACTGCAGTCATCTTGTAGAAGTCGAGGTGACTTCTTAGAAAGTGCAACAGGCTACGGGCTGTATGATGAGGATGGTAGTCGTGTAAATGCCACCACTTTTGTTTATGGTTACTATGGTACTGAAGATAGACAGCCTATTTTTATAAGTAAACGGAACGCTTGGTTTAGCGGTGGGGAGACCGGCAGCGATCGGCCAACAACTATGTTTAAGCATGATGGAACTGCGCTCAGTATTAGTTATGATCCTGACGACTCTTCTACGCAAAACTATGACACTGACAATGATGGAACATTCGCGACGATCACTGGCATTGAATTGAGTGATAGTGTTAGCTTCCCCACAGGCGTCATAATTGGAAGTAGTATTGTCTATAACGATGAAACTGCTCAAGGAACCCCCTATGAATATAGTTATTTGTTTAGTGACGGCAAGTACTTTTCGGGTATTCCTCAAGTGATAAAGTCGGGTAATAGTGTTCAAAAGCTTAACATTAAAAATGGAACGCTAATCGAAGATGACGAAGGTGTTAACTATATCCTTAAACAATCCCTAGTTTTAAAGTATCCAGAGGATGTTGATGCGGCAAACTGTGCAGCTTTAACAGCTGCTGCCGTGAACGCTGAAACTAAAATCTCATCAAAGACCAGTGCTGATATTACAGCTATAGATTCTAGTTGGGTCACGCCAGATGTTGGTGATAACCCTAAGGTTATTGATGGTGTTATTCAATAATTCTCAGGAACCTTCAAAGACGATGTGAAGATCAGTGATCGAGTGCTTAGTAAGTTGATCAAAGGTTAACTCAAGTAAGAGTTATAAAAAACCTTCACCCTCACTATGGCCACACAGCTAAAACACTTAGCCTTACTTGAGGAAGCTTGAGTCGGGCTATTATTTTACTTTAGATTTGGCTTCTGATGTGTGACTAAAGCACCTAGAGTGAAAGCTGAGCAGCATCCCACCCGCACCCCATGAGCTTCGCTCTTGGTTTGGCATTATGTTTGCAAATGTTTTCAAAGAACTAATGCTTCAGACATAAAAAAGCCCCATGTACACTACGTATCATGAGGCTTTCAATGTGCGATGGTACCAGTGCCCGGACTCGAACCGGGACGCCGCGAAGCAACGGATTTTGAATCCGTCGTGTATACCAATTTCACCACACCGGCACTAATTACGATTATTGACAGGTTTCGTAAACCTGACTTATTCACTTTGCAATGAAAGCTGGCTCGCAAGCCTTAAATAAGTGGCAGGCATAATACCAGCAAGTGCTTGTGAGTCAATGGCTTGCAGGGACTTTTTGTTGTTTACAGGTCTATTCTTTATTAATCCCAATGGTCATTACTTAAGGGCTTAGGTATAATTTGCGCCCAATATTTGTCTCTATTTTGTGTAGCGTATGAAAACCAGTGATTTTAGTTTTGATCTGCCCGATGAGCTGATCGCCCGCTACCCGCCAGAAGTTCGCAGTAGTAGTCGTTTGTTGTGCTTGCGTGACGGTCAGCTTGAGCATAAGCAGTTTATGGATCTACTGGACCTAGCCCAGCCTGGCGATCTAATGGTGTTTAACGATACCCGTGTTATTCCGGCTCGTTTGTTTGGCGAAAAGGCAAGTGGCGGCAAGCTCGAGGCGTTGATTGAGCGCGTTACGGGTGATAATACCGCGTTAAGCCACATTAAGTGCAGTCGTGCGCCTAAACCCAATACCGTTATTATTTTAGAAGGCTGCCAAGTTGAAGTGACGGGTCGTCAAGACGCACTATTTGAACTGCGCTTTTTACTTCCCGAAGGCCATAGCTTAGTCAGTTGGCTTGAAGCGGTTGGGCACATGCCTTTGCCTCCTTATATGAATCGCGAAGACGAATTAAGCGACCGTGAACGTTATCAAACGGTCTACAACGAAAAGCCCGGTGCCGTGGCTGCACCAACCGCTGGCCTACATTTTGACGATGCCATGTTAGCCAAACTTGACGAAAAGGGCGTTAATAAAGCCTTTGTTACCTTGCATGTGGGTGCGGGTACCTTTCAGCCTGTAAAAGTAGACGATGTAAATAGCCATAAAATGCACAGCGAATACTTAGAGGTTGGACAAGCTACTTGCGACGCCATAACGGCCACTAAAGCCGCGGGCAAGCGTGTAATTGCCGTGGGCACCACCACTGTCCGATCGTTAGAAAGTGCCAGCAATACACCTGAAGCATTGGCGGCAGGCAATATACTGCCTTACGCAGGAGAGACCGAGATATTCATCTTTCCAGGTTATGTATTTAAAACGGTAGATGCCTTAATTACTAACTTCCATCTACCTGAGTCCACCTTGCTTATGCTAGTCAGTGCATTTTCTGGCCGTGGCCCTATATTGAACGCTTACGACGAAGCGGTAAAAGAGCAGTACGGCTTTTTCAGTTATGGTGATGCCATGTTCTTAACCAAGAATTTAAACGCAGAAAACCTGTGGAGCAAATAAAGCCCCACCGAGGTAGAACCTCACCCCGGTAGGAGCTCACTCTGGTAGGAGCTCACTCTGGTAGGAGCTCACTCTGGTAGGAGCTCACCCCGTGAGCGATCAAACAACAAGCACAACAATTTAGCACAAATACCACAGCCCAAGGTGACATAGGGCTTAATATTAACCAGTGATGCGCAAAGTAGGCGCTCACTACAAATCGTTATCAAGCAATGCCGCTCAGCGGATGCAGTTAACGCAGATAACGTTTTAAAGGATGATATATGAGCTTCATGAAATTTGATTTACACAAAACCGAAGGCAAGGCCCGTCGTGGAACGTTAAGTTTTCCACGAGGCGAAGTACAAACCCCAGCCTTTATGCCAGTGGGCACATACGGCAGTGTTAAAGGCATGTTGCCAAGAGACGTTAAAGCCACAGGTGCTGAGATTATTTTGGGTAATACCTTTCACCTTTGGCTGCGCCCAGGCATAGATATTATTAAAGGTGCTGGGGACCTGCACGATTTTATGCAGTGGGATAAGCCTATGCTTACCGACAGCGGCGGCTTTCAGGTATTTAGCCTTGGTAAAATGCGTAAAATCACCGAGCATGGCGTGACGTTCCAAAGCCCTGTGAACGGCGATAAGGTTGAGCTGACTCCTGAAAAGTCCATGGAAATTCAAGCGGCATTAGGCAGCGACGTGGTGATGATTTTTGACGAATGCACTCCGTTCCCAGCGACTCACAAAGAAGCCAAAGACAGTATGGAAATGTCGTTGCGTTGGGCGCAGCGTTCTAAAGATGCTCATGGCGATAGCGAATCAGCGTTGTTTGGTATTATCCAAGGTGGCATGTACGAAGACTTACGCGATGTGAGCATGGAAGGTCTAGAGCAAGTGGGGTTTGATGGTTATGCCATTGGTGGTCTTTCGGTAGGCGAGCCTAAAGAAGACATGATTCGTATTTTAGATCATACCGCTCATCAAATGCCTAAAAACAAGCCTAGATATTTAATGGGTGTGGGCAAGCCAGAAGATTTAGTTGAAGGTGTGCGTCGCGGCATTGATATGTTTGACTGTGTTATGCCAACACGAAACGCCCGTAACGGTCATTTGTTCATTGATACTGGTGTATTAAAGCTACGCAATGCGGTGAATAAAACCGATCACGGCCCAGTAGATGAAACCTGCGATTGTTATACTTGTCAGAACTTCAGCCGTGCATATTTACATCACTTAGATAAGTGTAAAGAGATTCAAGGCAGCACGCTAAATACAATCCATAACCTGCATTTTTACCAAACGGTTATGGCTGGATTGCGCAAAGCGTTAGATGAAGGTACATTGACTGCCTTTGTCGAAGAGTTTTATGCTAAAAGAGGTCTTCCGGTTCCGCCAATGGCCGATTAAATAAAAGTCGCTACTGGGAACTAAGCAATATATAAGAATTTTAATAGGCGATTTATTGACCAGAAAAAAGGTCGTGCAGCGCCTTTAAAAAAATAATTTGGCCCTTATATAAGAGTCATAACTGATTTAAACAATTTCAACTAACTTAAATTAATTTTAACTAATTTTAACTAACTTTAACTACGCAGTACTCAAAAAGAGTAAGGAATGTTACATGTCTAAACTGACACTTTTATTGGCCACATTGTTTTCGGCGTCTGCCTTTGCAGAAGGTGAAGCTCCAGCTGGCGCTGGCTTTGAACAGCTTATTTTTCTAGGTGGTTTTGTATTAATTTTCTACTTCCTATTATGGCGTCCACAATCTAAGCGCGCTAAAGAGCATAAAGCACTTTTAGGCGGCCTTGAAAAAGGTTCAGAAGTAGTAACATCTGGCGGTATCGTTGGTAAAATCACTAAAGTTAATGACGAGTTTATCGTACTTAAAGTTGGTGAAAACGTTGAATTTCCAATTCAAAAGCAAGCTATTGCAGCGGCTTTACCTAAAGGCACCATCAAGTCTATTAACGGCTAAGTGCTATTTAAAGTGCTCAAACTGGGTTTCAGTTTGTAGGCAATGTTATTAGTTCCTCGGGGATTAATAGCTTATACAGGTCCCCGCTTTTGCGGGGATGACTGTATTTATAACCTTTGAATTTTTTATAACAATAAACCGTAATGTTGGCCTGCTGCTGTGATTTTTCACGTAAAGGCTGCCAAACAGGCCAAGCTAGGAAAATCACTTATGTTAAATAAGTACCCCATTTGGAAGTATTTGCTGATCTTAGTTATCAGCACACTAGGCGTTGTTTACGCTTTACCTAACCTTTATCCACCCGACGCGGCCGTACAAATTACACCGGCTAAAAGTGGTGATGCGGTAGATCAATACACGCTTAATAAAGCACTTAAAATATTAGATGAAAATAACGTCAAATATTTTGGTGAAGAATTACAAGAAGGTAAAACAGCCTTAATCCGTGTGGCCGATAACGAACAACAGCTTCAAGCAAAAGGTTTAATTCAACGTAATCTTGGTGACAACTTTATTGTGGCACTTAACCTGGCGCCAACTACTCCAAATTGGTTAATGGACTTAGGTGCTGGGCCAATGACATTAGGCCTAGATTTAAGCGGTGGGGTTCACTTTTTAATGGAAGTGGATATGGACGAGTTTTTAAAGCAACGCATGGTTAGTTATCGTGATGCAATTAAACGTAGTTTGCGTGAAGAAAAAATACGTTATAAGCGTGTAGCAGCTGGTGACGAAACCAGTATTAATTTGAAGTTTGCAACAGAACTGTTACGTGACGATGCTGAAAACTTTCTGCGTCGTGAATACCCAGAATTTGTTACTAACACCACTGAAAAAGACGAAAGTTTTTGGATGTCATTAGAATTAACAAATGCCAAGGTAAAAGAATTTGAAGATTATGCGTTAAAACAAAACTTAACCACAATTCGTAATCGAGTAAACGAATTGGGTGTTGCCGAGCCAATGGTTCAGCGTCAAGGTCGTAACCGCATTGTAATCGAACTACCAGGTGTTCAAGATACCGCAGCGGCGAAAAAAATATTAGGTAAAGCGGCTAACCTAGAATTTCGCTTAGAGGCCTTACCAAATGCTAGTCGTTTCTCTAGTGAAGAATACGCCTATAAAGATCCAACACGCGGCAGAGAAACAGCTCGTTTAGAAAAAGCGATTATTATTACCGGCGACAATGTTTCAAATGCACAGCCTTCATTTGATCAAAACGGACAGCCAACAGTTGACCTAACATTAGACGGAACTGGCGGAGCCTTAATGGGGCAGACGACAAAAAAAGCGCTTAAGCGTGGCATGGGCATTTTATTCGTAGAGCATAAAGTACGTACCCGTTACGAAATGAAAGACGGCGTAGAAGTAACTGTAGAAGATAAGTACGTCGAAAAGAAAATCATATCTCTTGCAACTATTCAGGGTGTGTTTGGCAGCAAATTTCAAATTAGTGGCTTAGCAGCAGCTGAAGCATCTGAGCTTGGCTTGCTACTTCGTGCAGGCGCACTTGCTGCTCCAATGTACTTTGTAGAAGAACGCACAGTTGGCCCAAGCTTAGGTAAAGAGAATATTGAATTAGGTGTAATCAGCGTTCAAATCGGTTTAATTTTGGTGCTGATCTTTATGGTGGTTTATTACCGCGTATTTGGTGTGATCGCTAACATAGCTCTAACCGTTAACTTAGTTTTACTGCTGGCGGTTATGTCTATTTTAGGCGCAACGCTAACGCTTCCTGGTATAGCAGGTATTGTATTGACAGTAGGTATGGCGGTAGATGCCAACGTGCTCATATTTGCGCGAATAAAAGAGGAGCTTAAATCGGGGCTCAATGTTCAGCAAGCTATTCATAGCGGTTATGACAAAGCATTTTTAACTATTTTTGATGCCAACATTACTACCTTAATTGTTGCGATTATTTTGTTTGCTGTTGGTACTGGTCCAATCAAAGGTTTTGCTGTGACGTTATCAATTGGTATTATTGCATCAATGTTTACCGCTATTGTGCTAACACGCGCCTTGGTTAACCTTGTGTATGGTGGCCGCCGTCTTGAGCGTATTTCTATCGGTGGAGGAGTTTAACCATGACTGATCAAATTAAAGATTATAACTTCATGGGGCTGCGTAAAGTAGCGTCTGCTTTTTCCATACTATTGATTCTAATTTCAATTGGTTCACTTGCTTTTCAAGGATTAAAACTTGGACTGGATTTTACCGGTGGAACATTAATTGAAGTTTCATACGAAAGTGCAGCTAACGTTGGCGAAATTCGTAAAACACTAGTAGACAAAGGATACGAAGATGTAACTGTTCAGCATTTTGGTAGCGAAGAAGAAGTCTTAGTTCGCATGAAAGAATCTTATCGCGCTAACATCGGCGACGAGATTTTAGCTGTTTTGCAAACTAGCAGTCCAGAAAATGTCCAGTTACGCAGAGCTGAATTTGTGGGTGCGCAAGTAGGCGAAGAGCTACGCGACGAAGGTGGTCTAGCATTATTGTTAGCCCTTGCGATTGTTATGCTTTATGTAGCGGCACGTTTCCAGTATAAATTTTCGGTAGGTGCTGTGGTTGCATTGGTTCACGATGTTATTATTATTTTAGGTATTTACAGTGTGTTCCAGTTCGAGTTTGATCTTACGGTATTGGCTGCCTTGTTAGCGGTTATTGGTTACTCGCTGAATGACACCATTGTTGTAGCGGATCGTATTCGTGAGAATTTTCGTATTATTCGCCAAATGATGCCAATTGATATTATTAACCGTTCGCTTACACAAACACTGGGTCGTACTTTAATAACGTCTTTAACCACTTTGTTAGTATTGGGTGCCCTATTATTAGTGGGTGGTGAAATTATTCACTTATTTGCACTGGCGTTAACAATTGGTGTGGTAGTGGGTACTTATTCTTCGATCTATGTGGCCGCTAACGTATTGTTAATGATGGATATATCGAGAGACGACTTAATACCTCCTGAAACAGAAGAGCAAGAAATAGACGACCGTCCATAGTCTGTAATTTTAGTCTCTAATTTCAGGGCGGCACAGTGTTCTGAATAAAGCCTTCTGCTTAAAAGCAGTAGGTTTTTTTTTGCTTAAAATAATCTATTAGTCTAGGTTGAAAATTATCTTTAGGCGCCATATCTGTAAGCTATAGGTCAATATTGGAGCTACAATTAAAGGTATATTATATTTAAATAATAACTTAGGCCTTTCCAATGTCCATTACCCCTCATGTTGTTTTGATCACAGGCGCCGCTAGTGGATTAGGCTGGGCGCTTACTCAGCGTTATGCGGCCATAGGCTCGTGTATTATCATGATGGATATCCAAGCTGAGATGCTAAAACAGAAAGCATTATTACTTAATGCTGATGATCGTATTCATACTGTTGTGGCCGATATCACTAACACTGACCACATAGCAGGGATAGTCAAAGACGTTGAAGAAAGATTTGGACGCCTAGATGTATTAATAAATAATGCGGGTATTACTCATCGATCATTAGTAGAAAAAACTAACCCTCAAGTCTTTAGAAAAGTAATGGCGGTAGATTATCAGGGGCCAGTTGAGTTAGCTTTAGCCTCCTTGCCATTATTAAAATTATCTAAAGGAAGTATTGTAAATGTAAGTTCTATGGCGGGTTGGATGCCTGTCTTAGGTAGGGCAGGTTATTGTGCTGCTAAGAGTGCTTTACATCAGTTTTTTGAAGTCATGCGCTGTGAAGTTAAGCAGTATGGTGTAAGTATTTTAATGGTCTATCCCAGCTTTTTAGATACGCCCATCGAAGTAAATGCGTTAGGACACGATGGGAAAAAAGCAACACATGCAAGATCTATGGTCGGTGGATTAGCCTCGGCCGACTTGGTAGCAGGCGAGATAATTAACGCGCAAATAAAAGGTAAAAAACGCTTATTTCCTAGTAAATTAACATTCTTAGCGTCGGTATTGTATAAATTATTGCCTGATGTATTTTTAACAAGTATGAGTAAAAAATTTGCTAGCGAATTAGATGCTTAATTAATAATTTTCTAGGGGATATATAGCTATATGGCATTCGACGTATTGGGTTTAGCATTTGCATTTATTGTACTAGTTGCATTTACTATTCAGACAATTACTGGGTTTGGTAGCACAGTTATCGCATTGTCATTAGGGGCTATATGGTATGGGCTAGATCAGCTATTACCGTTTTTAATATTTTCCAATATTTTATTTAGCAGTGTTTTGGCGTATCAAAATAGGCAGCATATAAACAAAGACTTAGCGATTAACGTTGTGTTGCCTGGAATGTTGCTTGGTACCGTTATTGGGTATTTTATAAAGCCATATTTTAACGAAATGCTACTCAAGCAGTTACTTGGTGTATTAATCATCATTATTTCAAGCTTAGAGCTCTGGCGATTATATTATGGCAAACAATCTAATTTACATAGTAAATTTAAAGCTCGACTGTTGACACTATTTGCTGGATTAAGCCATGGTATTTTTGCAAGTGGTGGCCCTTTATTGGTGTATTCTATAGCTGGCTTTAAAGTAGATAAGCATCAATTTCGAGCCACTGTTGTGGTGTGTTTATTTGCCTTAAACTGTTTGCTTGCTGTTGCCTTTTTAATTGATGGAAGGCTCCAGCCCGTGCTACCTTTCGTTTTAGCAGTAATTCCAATTATATTTGTTGCGATGAAAGTAGGGAATACACTTCATGGCTATGTCAATGAAGATAACTTCAAAAAAGTAGTGTTTATATTTCTGTTATTTTCGGGAATTAATTTAGCCGCATCTCCTTATCTTACTTAATGTACTCTAATTTAATTAAGGCTAAGCTAATTATTTAGATGCCTTTTTCGTTTGCCTATTTACATACCAAGCTAATGCACGATCGACTATTCCTGTAGGAGCTTGATTTTCGCTTTCTTCATTACTAACAGCCGATAAATCTATAGAGCCACCACCTGCACGGTAGAGTTCAGAGTACATTTCTAAAACCTTTTTCTTTATCATGCCGCGCAATGGTATATGGGCAATCATGCCATAAGTGGCTGCGCCACCTTGATTGGCTAATTCTGGATTAGCTTTAACCACAGCTACCGCCTCTTTTAAATCAGTTAAATACTCGTCGACTACTTTTAAATGCTGAGCAGTAACCATGGCATGTAAGCCATTAGGTTTTTGATTTTTATTTACCTTCCAGCCTTTATTATCCATTTGATCACCTACAGAAAAAATATTTACGGCTGAGTCACAAGACTGATATGCGAAAAGTGGGCCTTGAGGATTACCCATAATCTCAAGTTCTGGAATACTGCGGATACCCTCTTTTAATTTATTTACGGCTTGTAATGTTTCATCAGCTAATTTTTTGTAGCCGTCAATACCAAAGTATTGAAGCGCAGCCCAAGCCCCTGCGTAGGCACCACCAGGACGGGTTCCTAATAAAGCTGAAGATGCAAATACACCACCCGACCAATTAGGCTGTACAAACATTTGGTAGCGTAAAAAATCTAGGTTGCGGTAGGTGATGGTGCTGGCACCTTTTGCTGCGTAGCCATATTTATGTATGTCAGCCGAAATTGAAGTGACACCAGGTACTCGATAATCCCACTTAGGTATATTCTCTCCATTCATTTCCATGAAAGGCAGAATAAACCCTCCTACACAGGCGTCTACGTGTAATGGAATATTATGTTTTAGTGCAATTTCGCCCATGGCTTCAATAGGGTCAATAGTACCGTGGGGATATTCAGGCGCGCTACCTAAAATCATAACTGTATTACGGTTTATCAGCTTTTTAAGTTTTTTAAGATCAGGTACTAAATTGTTATCTAATGGCACTTGACGAATTTTAACACCAAAGTATTCGCTGGCTTTATACCAAGCTACATGGGCTGTTTCTGGAATAATCATTTCAGGTTTTTTAACACGGCGTTTATCTTTTGCCATATCACGATAAGTTTTAACGGCTAATAAGCAGCTTTCAGTACCTCCCGAGGTGACGACACCACAAACTTCATCGGTACCGCTTAAAATACTGGCGGTGGCACTGATAATTTCATTTTCCATTTTTTTAAGGCTTTTAAACGCAGTAGGATTAAGACCATTTTCAGACGAGTATTTAAAGTAAGAATCTTTTAAAAGTTGCTGATGCGCTTCGTCAATATAATATACTAAGCTCCATACTTTTCCGTTTTTATAGTTAGGATCTTCAGATTTAAATTCATCTAATTGAGATAATATTTCCTGTTCATTTACGCCTGACTGAGGCATTGATTTATGTACTGATTTAGATATTGATTGTGTCATATAGCCCTCTGCCTAATTTTTAAAGTCTATTTAATAGAGTTCGATGTTATTAATAATACGTACTAATGCTTTGTAAAAAAATTGCTAGACTGATGCCAAGATAATTACCTAATGCAAAGCCAATTATTCCAGTAGTCATTCCGCTTAGTAATATATTTGGGTTTTTTAATGCTTTCACCATCATAGGCACAAAGGGCGGGGAGCAAATAGCGCTAACCGATGTGACCATAAATGTATCGCTGTCTACCTTTGCTATTTTACAAAGTAGCGCATGTAATATTAGACTACCAATTACAGTACCAAATAAAAATATGGCAACAGTATTATCAAATTCAGTCAGTATTTTAATATCGGCCATAGAGGCGACAACAATACAAAAAACTAAAATTAAATACATCCCCATTTTATAAGCTAAGTCTAAAGTCCGTACACTTGCGCGTAACGATAATAAAATTCCAAAACTAGTTATTAGAATAATAGTAACGGCGCTAGTATTTTTTAGACTAAAGATAGATTTACATAATTCAGCGCCTCCAAGTGATAATAATAATACCGTTAGTGATAGTACAATAATGATAACAATTTGTTTTAGATTTGATACTTTTAACAATAAAGAGTAATCGTCATTATAAAAATCAACAGACTGATCTTGATGTGCTGAATCAGTTTTACAGTTGTTTGGTGATTTGGTTTGAATATCAGGTGCGGGTAATAACCAGCGAAACAAAGGGATTGCAAAGCTCACCATAAATAGCATATATAACGCACCTAATAAGGTGTCAAAGCTATGAAATAAAATATATAGGTTGTTAGGTATATCTAAGCCACTTTTGATTGCAGCAAGGTTAGCTGTGCCTCCAGTATAAACGCCCACTGACATAGCGGCTAGATGGCTGCTTTGCATAGAGTTTTCTTCGGCGTAGATAAAATAAAAAGTAGAGGCGATGGCAACAACTGATGCAGTAGCGAAAACTAGGCTAAGCATAGCCTTACCTGCTGTTGAGGACCATTCCCTAATATTTAGCGTAAATAACAGCATGGGCAAAGCTAACGCAATAGTTACTTGTGAAAGCGTAATCTGAATGTCATTTACAGAGCTAGGAATAAGCCCTGTGTTGCCTAATATTAATCCTACGCCATAACATAAAACAATGGCCCCAAGTTTTTGGGCCCAGCTTTGCTTTTCAACTAACCACAGCAACACAGCTGGTAGCAACAAAAATAAAATTGCGTAAATAATCGGTATCAAAAGTGATTCCATTTATTGGGTTCTACTGGCTATAAAAGCATGAAGCAATGTAATAGTGTATGTTAAATTCAGACAGGGCGTGTGTAATTAGGACAGGTTTAGTTTAGTAACTACCATTTATTCAGTATCTAATTGTTTATCAAGCTTAAGACTTAGCAGCGCTTCACTTAAGGGAGTTATTGCTTGCGCCAAGTCGCTAGGCTGTTTGTTTGAGCCTGAGAATAAGAATTCAATACGCTTATCTACATCTGGGTGAGTGTTAAAAAATTCTAACCCTCTATCTTCATGCGACATACTTTGAAAAAACTCAGCGGCACCTTTTGTATGTCCGTACGTTGCCTTTAATGTATCTATAGCGACTTTATCTGCATCGCGTTCCATGTCTCGATTAAAACTTAATAGTGTTAGGTTTCCAGCAGGTCCTGCAAATGTAGTAATAGAGCTATCACCTAAAACCAAGGTTGTTATCAACTGATAAAGAGCGGTTTTACTTAGCGCCTGTATTGGATGTCGTAACTGCACGTGAGCCATTTCATGGGCGATGACCATGGCTAATCCATTTTCCGACTCAATATGTGATAGTAAGCCACTATTAATAAAGATGTTTCCACCTAATGTGGCAAATGCATTAGCAATATCGCTATCTACTAGATGAATTTTATAGAGGATGCCTGGGGCATTTGAATTAGGAATTAACTTATTTAAAATATCTTTTAATGATTTTTGCGCAATAATATTCTTCTCGAGCGGCTCTTCTTCAAATGAAATGCTAGGTTCCCATTCTAAAGGGTAATAAGGAGAAACATATTTGGTAAATACACTTAACAAAATAGCTAATGCAACCAAAGCCCCTAGAACCGCGAACACAAGTAACAAAAACTCTTTAAGAGGATGTTCGCCACTAGCATTAATGCCCTCGGGAATTCGAGGGTTTTGCTTACGCTTTTGAGTTGGCTTAGGTGCCGTCATAAATTATCTTTTATCCATCATCGCGGTGCCATACGCGAGAACTTCAATCGATCCGGTTGCTTTTTTTTCAGTACCTGAAATTCGACTCGTTTCAAACTTTATATTTATAATAGCGTCGGCACCTAATTTACTGGCCTGTTCTTGCATGCGCAGTATAGATTCTCTTCTAGCACGATCTAACAAAGACTCGTAGGTTGTTAAGTGGCCACCAAATATCGACTTTAAGCCCGCTACAATTACTTTAAAGTAATCCACCGCAATCACTACGCTTCCGCAAACCAACTGGCCATGATGAAATACGTAATCACCAGAGGGTAATCTTTCGCTACTTAAAAATATATTCCTATATTTTTCTTCGCCTTCAAATATTCTCTGATAATGTTTTTTTTCGGCCCGACGACCAAACACATAGCCTAATAGTAAGAGGCATAAAAATATCCCTAACTGAATTAAAATAGCCATTACTTTTCCTCAATAACAACGGCTGTTCCATAAGCAAGGATTTCAGATGCGCCAGCAGTAATAGAGGATGTTGAAAAGCGAACATTAATCACGGCATTTGCGCCTATTGTTTTAGCTTGTTCACTCATACGATCGATAGCTTCCTGGCGGGACTCTTGTAATAGCTCGGTGTAGCCTTTTAATTCGCCACCCACTAGGTTTTTAAAACCAGCCATTATATCGCGCCCTGCATGCTTGGCTCTAACCGTGCTGCCCTGTACTAGGCCAAGATGTGAGCTGATACGTTTACCCGGAATAATTTCTATATTACTGATTAACATGTTGTTCCCTAACTATTAATAAAAATTGATAATGAAATTTGCCAGAACGGCTCGCTAATGTCGATGACTTTTTTGAGGTATAAAAAAAGGCCCACCTAGGTGGACCTTATCAAACAATTGTTCAATTTATATTATTAGATCAATTCAATTGCCATAGCTGTCGCTTCGCCGCCGCCAATACAAAGTGCAGCAACCCCTTTGGTTTTGCCTTTTACTTTTAATGCGTTCATTAAAGTAACAATTAAACGTGAGCCAGTTGAGCCTACAGGGTGGCCTTGAGCACAGGCGCCACCAAATATATTAACTGTTTCAGGGTCTAAGCCAAGATCAATAATTGGCATCATGGCTACCATGGCAAAGGCTTCATTTATTTCAAACAGGTCAACGTCATCTTTAGTCCAGCCTGTTTTAGCAAACAGGTTTTCTAGAGCGCCTACAGGAGCCATGGTGAATTCACTTGGATGTTGAGATTGAGTGGCATGACCTACAATACGAGCCATTGGTTTTAGGCCACGAGCTTCGGCTACAGATTCACGCATTAGCAATAGTGCAGATGCACCGTCAGAGATTGAAGAAGCGTTAGCGGCTGTAATAGTACCGTCTTTGGCAAATGCAGGGCGTAAAGTTGGAATTTTTTCGATGTTGGCGTTAAACGGTTGCTCGTCATGCTCGACAAGCGTTTCGCCTTTGCGAGTTTTAACAGTAACAGGCTCAATTTCAGCTTTTAAGTGGCCAGCTTCAATGGCGGCTTTAGCGCGATTAAGGGACTGAATTGCATAGTTATCCATATCTTCACGGGTGTAGCCTTTTTGTGTGGCTACGTCTTGAGC
The DNA here is from genome assembly GCA_034112325.1 of Bermanella sp. Classification (GTDB taxonomy): domain Bacteria; phylum Pseudomonadota; class Gammaproteobacteria; order Pseudomonadales; family Oceanobacteraceae; genus Bermanella. The sequence goes on from JAWUVO010000022.1 coordinate 16,276, forward strand.
AAAAGAACCCATTAAACGGCCGGTTTCAGCGTCTTCTAGCCCGTCTAGAAACATATGGTCCATTGCTTGATCTGCATGTCCCATGCGGTAGCCTTTTCGGGCATTGGGCAATAGGTACGGAGCATTAGACATAGACTCCATACCACCAGCGATCATAATGTCGTTAGTACCAGCCTTAATTAGGTCGTGAGCAAACATGGCCGCTTTCATACCTGAACCACACAGCTTGTTAATTGTGGTTGCACCAGTTGAATCAGGTAAACCCGCTTTACGCATTGCTTGACGAGCAGGACCTTGCTTAAGTCCGGCTGGTAATACATTGCCCATGATTACTTCCTGTACATCTTCAGCTTTTATACCAGCGCGTTCAATAGCCGATTTAATAACGACAGCACCTAGCTCAGGGGCTGAAACAGCAGAAAGACTACCTTGAAAGCCACCCATAGGGGTGCGAACACCGCTAACAATTACTACGTTATCTTGTTTAGACATTTCAATCGCCTTTAATATTTGAGGGTATCTAAAATTTAGCGGCAGATTGTATCAAATGATATTCGTATGAACCATTATTGATAGCTGGCAATGGCTATGTCAGTCGGCTCAACGCTTGAGAGTATTCAGTTTAATGCTTGAATTATGCTTAATAAGTGGCTGTATAACATCCTTATAAGTTGAATTTATAGGCCTTAAGTGTTCTCATACTGCTATTAAAGCATGATCTAAAATAATAATTATAATACTCAGGGGCAAGCTTTGCTGTCTGCAGAAAACTCAGTGGTAAAGTCGCTGTTACAGCACAATGTGCGTGTATTGGCTATGAAACTACAATTCCCGCTAACCCATTCAAGCCATGTTAAGCGCGACAATGTCTTAGATATAATAACCCGTGTCGACGAGTCTACTCGAGTTTTTTTAATGGAAGCGGCTCCAGGTTATGGTAAATCGTTATGCCTTAGTCAGTGCATTCAGCAAAAAATCCAAGCGTCTGGAAATGCTGTATGGATCACACTAGATCCTAAAGAGAATGAAGTTAAGCGCTTAGTTACCTATATTTGCAGCGGCCTTAATACAAGTTCTTCTAATTTAGCTGTACAAGCCTTAAATCAAATTGAGCAGGGGGAAAATAGCGATACGGTGTTCCATACGTTAATGGAAGAGATTAGTTTGTTTCCATCAAAAATCCATCTGGCTTTAGACGATATTCATCACTTAACCAGCGATGCTTCACGCAGTCTTTTAAACGACTTAATTGCCTATGCGCCAAAAAACTTAACACTGTATTTAACCACTCGTAATAAGCCTTTATTATCATTGGCCAAGCTTGTAGCCAGTAGTACTGTAAAAATTATAACAGAACAAGATTTGTCTTTTAGCTTATTAGAAACTCGTGAATGGCTATCAAGGAATATTGGGACTGAATTAACCGAACTGCAAATTGACCAGTTTTATACAACCTCACTTGGTTGGCCTCAGGGTTTAGAGTTATTAAAAAATATTTATCTAGATGTAGGGAATATTGAGTTACAGGGTGACGAATTAATTTTAACTGATTACATTGAACAGGAATGGCTTAGTTTTTTAACTGAAGCTGAACTGCTAATCATTAAGCAGCTTGCCGTATTAGGCATAGCTAATAGTACATATTTTAATGCAGTATTTGGTTACGATGATGCTGATCCTATTTTAGCTAAACTGGCCGCTAGGCATGTTTTTGTATTAGTAAAAAAACAAAAAAAAAGCTGGTACTTTTTACATCCAATGTTTCAGTCTTTATTACTTGATACGATACCTCAAGACGAGAAAAATAAAATTTATCGACTTGCTTGTAGCTGGCTTCACAAGCATAAATTAAATGTTGCTGCGGTTGAGATGGCGCTTAAGTCTGATGATAGATTACGAGCATCAGAATTATTAGAGCTCAGTGGTGACCGTATTTTAGAGCAACAAGATATTGTCAGATTGCTGCAGTGGCGTAAAAAAATCCCCGATAGTATTATTACTACGTCACCTCGACTTATTATAGTTTTTAGTTGGGCTTTAGCATTAGCTCAGCAATTAGACGAAGCAGAGCGGTTAATGGCGCAAATGAGTCTTCAATTATCATTAGATAAAAAAACTGTAAATGATCAAGTGTCGGGACAGTTATTATCAATTCGTGCTTATATTGCTCGTGGTCGTGGCAATGTTGATAATGCTATTTATTTATGTAAACAAGCTATTGAAAAGTTACCGGCTAAAGATCTTATAGCCAGAGGTATTACTTTTTTTAGTCTGTCTAATTCATATATGACTATTAATAAACTCAGTGCCGCCAGAGACTGTAATAAGTTACTGTATGAAACAGCTCGTTTTGCTGGCAGTTTGCATTTAGAAATGTTGGCGATACATGAGCAGGCAAGAATTGAGCAGGTAAAGGGTAATTTAAATATTGCCATTAAGTTGTTGAACAGTGGTTTACTGTTATCAGAGCAGCAGCCGCACCGAGAACGAGTTGCGGCTTATGGGCGACTGCTTATCTATAAGGGCTACATTCTTTGGCTACAGAATAATACTCTAGAAAGTGAGTCGTTAATTCGATTAGGAATGCAAGTTTCTGAACGCAGCCATGATTCTTACATCATGATGGGCTTTGTTTTACGATCTAATATTGCTCGTCAGCGAGGTCAAACGGAACAAGCATTTGACCATTTAGCGAATGGTGAAGCGTTGATGCAACGCTGGGTTGTTCCTGCTCATTTATTTCAACCTTGGTTATCAGCTATGCGAGCCAATCTATTATTAGATGAAGGGAAGTTTGAAAGTGCACTCTCTAAACTTGATAAATTATACGGCTTGCTTGAGCATAATCCTTATGCATTATCCCCAGAACATTATCCTGGGCTAAGAGGTTTGGTTGATGTATTTTTGGTCCGTGCTAAATCCATTTCTGGTAATCATCAAGATGCATTAAGTTATTTAGATAAAAATATAGAAAAGCAGCAGACTTCACAGCATGGGTTTGCATTGATTGTTATTTATATAATGCGGGCTCTGTTACGTTACCAGTTAGGACAAGAAGAGGGAGCGATACAAGATTTTCGTAAGGCGCTAGCCATGGCCGAGCCCGATAAAAACATTATGCCCTTTATTGAATATGGTTCTGGAATGAATGCATTGTATGGACACTTGCCTCAAGAAATTAAAAGTAGCCCGTTTGTTAGCGAGATATTGCAAAGTATTGAGCTTACCCCGAATACAGATTTGAATCGTACGTTTGCAAAGTCTAAAGCAGTATTAAGTCAACGCGAGATAGGGGTGTTAGAACTAATTGCTCAGGGTATGTCAAATCAAGAAATTGCAGAAAAGTTATTCATTAGTCTTCATACTGTAAAAACTCATGCCAGAAGAATTAACGCAAAACTAGAAGTGAAAAGTCGTACACAGGCCACCATTAAAGCCAAAGAATTAGCGTTAATGTAGCCCATAAAAAGCTAGAAATAGTTAATATTATTTGTTATTAACATCTTCGCATTTGTAAAGGTCTTTAACATCTACCTTCCAAGGTTGGTCCTTGCGTAGCTCGTCTAAAACATAATCTACAAACGATCTAACCTTTACGCTTAAATGTCTGTTGCTTGGATATATGGCGTGTATTGGTGCGGCGTTAACCCCCCAGTCACATAAAATAGGCATCAGCTTTTTATCAGCAATGTCTTGCGCGCAAATAAAAGTAGGCAAGCGTGCAATGCCTAACCCATTTAATGCCATTTTATGTAAGCTTTGTGCGTCGTTAACAACTACGCGAGGCTTAAAGTCTACCGACACAGATTCAGGTTTATCAAAGTCCCAGCTGTTACTTTGCGCCCAATTTACAATGCTATGTTGTTTTAGATCACTAGGGTGTGTTGGGTTGCCATGTTCATTAATATAGGACGGACTAGCACATGTAATTAAATTTACTTCACCTAACGGGCGAGCAATTAAAGAAGAGTCGGCTAGTACACCGACGCGGAAAGCGACATCGATGCCTTCTTGTATAAGGTCTAAGGATTGATCGGTTAGTACGATCTCTACTTGAATTTCAGCGTTGTTTTTAAGGAAATTAGATACAAGGTCGCTTAACACCCAAGTACCAAACAACATAGGAGCAGTAACTCGTAAAAGGCCTTTTGGCTTAGATTGCATTTCGGTAACGGCAATATTAGCTTCTTCAACATCGCCAATAATGCGTGCGCATTGATTATAATATGCGCTGCCTGTATCGGTTAAACTCAGGGTGCGAGTGGTGCGCTGAAGCAAACGAACACCTAAGCGTTCTTCCAGCTGAGTAATCTTGCGGCTAACAGTAGATTTAGGCAGGCCTAAATTTTTTGCTGCGCCAGTAAAGCTACCGGCATCAACAACCTTCACAAATATTGCAATTTCATTAAGGTCAAACTGTTCCATAGAGAAACTCACTTCAGATTTTACTGTTCGTATTGTGGAACAATAGGGGTCATTATACTAGTTCTTTAATTGGTACGATTGTACATATCGTGGTTGTTTTTTATACCATCAATTTATTAAAACAGTCTGTACCAATGTTTTTGATACTATAGAGGTGGAGGCGCAAAGCGTCTAATGTCATACTCAGCACTGATTTTCCCAGTAAAAATAAAAATAAGTTTGTGGAATAAAGCGTTATCAGAACTGTAGTGGCTGTTTTTAATTTAGAGATTTATGCCGCGACAACTGATAACAAACTGTAATTTATACACAGGTATTAATAGTGACCACATCTATTACAAAAACAATTAAAAAGAATGCACCACTCACATTAAAAGCAGCCATTACGGCCGCGGTATTATTGCCAGCCGTAACATTTGCATCAGGTTACAAGCTTAATGAACAAAGTGCAGCGGGTATGGGCAGCGCTCATGCGGGGCGCGCAGCCATAGCTGAAGACGCGTCGGTAGTTTTTTACAACCCTGCAGCAATGACAGAATTAGACCGTGCGCAAATGACCGCTGGTTTTACTTATATTAATGCCACTGGCGATTTTACCGGTAACGGAACAACGGCTACTGGCGGCTCAATGACTGGCGCTGCAGATTCAGATCCATTTAATAATGGCGGTAATTATTTAGGCGAGTCGTTCATACCTTTTTTCTATTACGCGTCCCCAGTGAATGAAAAAATAGCATTCGGCATTGGAGTTTATACTCCGTTTGGTACTAAAACAGATTATAACGATGGTTTTGTTGGCGGCCAGTTTGCAGATAAGACGTCGCTTATAAGCTTAGAAATTCAACCAAGCATCGCTTATAAAATCAATGATCAACTGAGCGTTGGTGTTGGTATTGATATTATATATATGGAAGGCGAATTAACAAAAGACCTTGATTTGGTACCTTTTAATGCTGAATTAGCAGGTGGTTATGCTCAGGTTGTGGGCGCTGGTGGTGACGGTGACGCTTTCGTTAAAAGTAAAGGTTTTATAAATGGTGAAAACTCACCCGTAATAGACTCTCAATATGCAGGTTACGAAAACCACTATAAAGTTAAAGGGGACGACTGGGCAACTGGTTGGAATCTTTCTGTATTTTATAAGCTATCAGACGTAACTACTTTAGGTGCAATTTATCGCTCTGAAATCGACATTGAATTAAAAGGTGATTCAGAATTTGATGGTGCTGATACTGTTTCATTATATAATCAAGCAATTGATGCAGTTGTTCCTGTTGGGGCGCTGGCCCCTCAAGCGTCTGCTGTGCCATTAACAACCCCCGAGTCTTTAACCCTTTCTTTGGCGCATCAAGCTACAGACCAGTTGTTACTGCAAGTGGGTGCTACTTGGACAGGTTGGTCTTCATTTAAAGACTTTGATATTTTGGCCACAGAACAAACAGCTGCCGTTGATATCTCTGACGTTTCTGCAAATGGTGGTTTAGACGCTGGTTATATTGGTCACATTACTGAAGAATGGGGTGATGTATGGGCGTTTGCAGTGGGCGGTACTTACCAGCTTAATGATAAGTTAGCGTTACGTGCGGGTTATGCTTATGACCAATCGCCAGTTACCGATGAGTACAGAACAGCTAGGGTCCCATCTTCTGACCGTCAATGGTTAACATTTGGTGCTGGGTATGTGGTTGATCAAAACCTCTCTGTCGATGTGGCCGCTGGATATTTATTTATGTACCCAATGGACCTTAATGAAAGAAATCGAAATAACGCAGACCAAGAAATTGGTCTTGCTAGCTTAACTGGCGAATACGAAATTGATGTATTTGGTTTGTCGGCCCAAGTTAACTATAAGTTTTAACTGTAAATTCTAACTACAGGCTCTAACTACAGACACTAAAAGTAGTCACGTGACTTAATTACCGTAATCGGTAATTCTAATTAAACCCTTCAGGTTAAACCCCTGAGGGGTTTTTTTATGCCGCACATATTTGGCGCATTTTGCGTGCTGTTTTTCGGTGCTTAGATATATTCCGTGGTTAAGTTGGGCGGTAATGCCTATTAATGGTGCGATAAAGCTAGTTTATATCTCTTGGTATTATGTAAGTTATTGATTTATAAGCTTATTTTTAATTGGTACACCATTTGCTTTGTTAAAGCATAATTTTAAGAGTTAGCACAGAAGTGAAGCAAATAATGCAAAGCGCCCCAGCCATTACCGCCCCATTGGCGTTATTACATCAAAATCAGCAACTTAGATTGAAAGCTCTAGATCTGGTTAAAGCTCTTTATGACCAGGTGCGAGTTATTCAGCAGCATCGCGGTGCGACCAATGGTGCACTGGCTGGAAATCCATTCTTTGAAAGTAAAACTCGTCTATTGGCCCGTGAGGTGAACAGTCGATTCAAAGAGCTAAACATTATGATGGAAGGTGTGTCTGGCCTGCACGATCCATTAACATGGTCAGATATCAATAACGCTTGGCAGACTGTGCATTTGCAATGGCGACAAGACGAGTTAATTGAAAACTTTGAGTTACATAGTCATCTAGTTGGCCAATTGTTAAAATACATTGCGGGTATTGGGCATAAGGCTGAAGATTTAATTGAAACGAATTTTCATAATCAGGCACTTGCACAATATGTATTTGAAGACTTGCCATTGTTTATTGAATTGTTAGGTCAGATAAGGGCTTTAGGAACCTCGGCTGCGGTGGTGGGTGTTGTGGACGAAGCCACTGAGATGCGACTTCGGTTTTTGATGGGTCAATTACAAAAGCAAAAGATTAAAGTAAAAGAGCAGGCTCAGAGTTTTTCACAAGATGTGATTCAGATTACGTCTTCCTTAATAGACGCACTGCTTTGCGAACCTAAGCTAGAGCGTTTATTTAGTATTATCAATCAGGATATTCTAACCGGACGGGAGATAGTCACCACCGCAGATGAAATATTTACCTTAAGCACTTCGATTATTGACGCGCACTATAATGTCATGAACGAAGGCTTAAGGTTGTTAAGACTTAGTATGGATAAACGTATCCAAGCTTGGGTACTGCGTTAAGCTAAAAAACTAATGTAGTTCCCACTGAAAAAATAGTAGGTAACGATGTTACTTTTTCTCTTTCGCTGTAGTCTCTGTTATAGCTATAGTCGCTGATATTTTCTTGGTTGTACAAATTGATAACTTCAAAGTAGAAGGTACTTCGACCACTTAGCTTATGGTCCATTCTAAAGTCTAAACGATGATAATCGGGTAAGCGTTCAGAGTTAGAGCCGGCATACACAGGTACGTATAAATATGCATTAGCATCAGAAGTTGTAGCTCCGTTTTCGTCTACAGGTGATGCGCTAGTAACGGGTGTAAATAGCGCCCCACTTTGATAAGTCCATTTAAATCCATACGATGTTTTCTCATTCTTTTGATACGACGCTACCAAGTTGATCACCCAAGGGCGATCTAGGCTGTAATCAATCTCAACTCCAGTAATATCATTACTGCGCTTGGTTTTACTGTAGGCGGCACTTAGCCAGCCGTACCATTTGTCGGTTAAGTTTTTATTAATTAATAGCTCTAGACCGTAAGCTTCGCCAGACGCCCCGTTAATATAACTGACTGCATTGTTGGTAGGTGTGTATTCTGGATTAGTAATAATTAGTCGGTCTATGTCTTTGTAGTACAACTCTACTTTGGCACTTAAGTCGTCTTCAAATAACTGCTCAAACCCCACTACGTAATGTACTGAGTCTGGCTCTTTTAGATCTGGGTTACCTAAGTCTTCGGCAATAAATCTAAATTCACGAATAGATTGGTTATGTCGACCCACTGCCGCGGTTAGGGTTAAATCGTCGGAAACAGTGTAGCGGGACGATACTCTAGGTTGTAATACATTTTGTTGATTAAAGTCGTTATAGCTATTGCCTAATCCTAGAGTAATTTCTAAGTTTCGAGTGGCCAGCCAGTCATAAGCAATAAAGCTATAAACGCCATTAACATTGAGGGTGTCTTGTGTACTAAAATCCTCTCCAAGAGATGCAGGCAGGCATTGCTCGCCAACATCGTCGTTGCATATAGTATTTTTACCTGAAGCGGTATATTCAATTTTGGTTGAACTTAGGTCAACGCCGTATCGCACAGTATTGCCATTTTTAACGGGCGTATTGTAATAATTTTTTACGCGATATTCATAATTGACAGCGTCTAGTTTAAATAAAGTGCCTACGTTAAAGCTGGTATCCTCTTCTTTACGACTTAAAGATAGAATGGTCGACGTGCCACCCGACAATACAGAGTCGTATACAATCGCTTGATTATGATAATAGGTGTCGGCATCAAGACCGCCCTCAACAGCAGGCTCGGTTTGTAATATCTCTGACTCAGGACCAAAATCAATCCCTACACTGTCGTTTGCGCCAGTGGCCATTAAGCGTAAATTACTGGTACCGGTAATATTCCACTGGTACTTAAGTTGGTAATCCGAATTTCTAGGCACTTCGGTGAAAACTAACTTATCTTCATCAACAAAATTTTCTACATAGAATTCCAAAAGACTGCGTCGATATGATACATAAAAAGCACTGTCCTCGCTGACGGCCCCTTCCACTAAGGCTCCTGCTCTTAATAGGCTCAGGTCGATTGTGGTATGAATCGGTTCTAAGTATGGGTCACGAAGCTTAGTGGCTAATACAGCGCCAATAGCATCGCTATACTGGGCATCCCAAGCGCCTGACTTTAAGCTGAAATCTTCAATCAAATTGCTGTTGTAAGTACTGCCGCCGTCGTTATGGAAAACATAGCCAACAGGTACGAAGTCGGTTAGGTAGGTATTGTCACGAGGGTTTGAGCCTCGAACAGCTGGGATGCTAAATGGGCCAAAGCCACCAAGCACAACACCAGGTAAGGCTTCAATGGCTTTTAGTGGGTCGCCACCAGCACCTGGCACTCGCAGTAACTTTTTTGTGCTGATTGTCGGGGTGTTTTGTTCCGAGCCCGTTATGCTGATGGTAGATAATTCTGCAATGTCTTGTTTGGTGATTTCAGAAGCATTTAATGCGGCAGAATGAAGCAGTAAAACCCCGAATCCAGCTAGGGCAAGAGGTCTCATTATGGGAAGGGCGAACTTTAAGATTACCATGTATAGCCTTTTATATTTATTGGTCACTACTACTTACTTTACATCAAACCCTTAGGCGCCTCGGTTGTAGCCAATCTGGCAGGGCCGTAGAGTGATACTATATCCAGCACAGTTATTTGTCATATTCTATTTGATTTACTGTATTTAAGTTTCAAGCCGTTTCTAAATTGATACAAGTTTGATAGTAATAGTATACGGACAAAAAATTAATTTAGATGTATGTTGTAGCTAGATGTAAAACTGTCTGAAAATTGACGCTAATAGCTAAAATGACATTTATATAAATACAAGGCAGCTTATCAAATTATTTAGTGTAATTAGCTATAAGTAGGCTCGGTTTAATTATTTGTTTATTATTATCGATGATGTTTTTGCAATGTGGGCAAAGTAGAGCTAAATATTTAATATGCAGTTTGAATAGTAGGTTGTAAATATGAGTTTAAGTAAGCAACAAAGTGCCCAAGTCCTTTTCCAGTTCGATGCGTCTTTTGAAGTAAGTTATGTGAACTATTATCGTGGCAATGATTTGGCGGACCCTCAGCTGGTCGTGACATTAGAAAAAGACAGCGAACGCCAGTCTTTTGCCTTTATGCATCCATATTTTAATGATGTGGATAGAAACTTGATTAGTGCACAAGGTCTAGCCATTAGCTCGGTGAAGTTATCTCCATTTGGGCAAAACCAAATTGAAGTAGCAGATCTAAAAGATGGAATGGTATATTTTACGGCTAGGGTAGTGAAAAATATAACGCCTACGGCTTAATATTAATTAAACGATTACAAAAAAGCCAAGCTGAATAATGCTTGGCTTTTTTGTGTCATGAATAAAGCCAATCAATGCTAACGGGTTATAAATTAAATAATAACGTCAAGCACAAAAAAATACCCACTAATCAGCGGGTATTTTCTCATATGAAGCATGTAATTAGATTAGATTAGATTAGATTTTCTAATGAAGTTGTAATACCAAAGCGGCTTTTTCGCAATAGTCTTTTTTCTTAGTATCATTTTTTTGCTTGCTTTGGTTTGACTTAATCCAGATATAACTAGACGCCTTACCTTTGCATAGTTCAAGCCCTAGAACTGAGTTTTTAGATTTGATAAACAAGTTCATAGTGACTTCCCCCCGCCCCATGGTGCGTAAATGCATTTTTTTAGGAGAAAGCGTATAAGACTTAATGCCGCTTCTGCCGTTCACACTAATGCTTTTTCCTGGGGGAGCATTCACCCATTCTGCATCATCACGGATTTCTAAACTTGTCCAGCTACTATCAGTAGATACCGATAATTCATAAACTGTATCTTCAGTGCCCGCACCATGGCTGGACGCTGCCAACATAGCTAAAATGAGCCATAATTGTTTCATCTTATTCTTCCTTGGTATAAGCCTTTTAAAAATGTAGGAAAGAAATCGGCTTTCGTCAAATGAATATGCCTATTTAAACCCGCAAAGCCTGACTTAGCACAAAAGTCCATTACTCTCGACCAGACGCTGCTACAAAACCAGTACCATAAGCAATATAGCCATCATGATGCTGATTTGAAATGTATTAATATCCTATAATTTTAGTGAAATAAAAAAAGCCTGAATTCTGTTGTGGTAATGTATTTTTAGATACATTGTTACAACAGAACTTAGGCTTTAACTTTTAGCTTTTAATATTTAACTCAGGCGCGCTTAAACGCCCAGCATCGGTTTATAGATGTTTTTCTGCATACTCGGCCAAGATTGATCTTGGTACCCCTTGTAACTCGATAGAACCGCCGTATTCAAATCCCTTAAAACGTTCGTTTAAATACGTTAAGCCTGAGTTAGTGGCATTTAAGTAAGGCGTGTCTATTTGCGCTAAATTGCCCAGACATACCACTTTAGAACCGCTACCCGCTCGCGTAATGATTGTTTTCATTTGGTGCGGCGTTAGGTTCTGGCTTTCGTCTATAATAATTAAGCTGCGTTGAAAACTTCGACCCCTAATATAGTTGAGTGATTTAAACTGCATGGGTACTTTTTGCAGTATGTAATCAATACTGCTGTGGGAGTTTTCATCTTCCATGTGAAGTGCTTCTAAGTTGTCGGTAATCGCACCCAGCCAAGGCTCCATTTTTTCAGCTTCGGTACCGGGTAAGAACCCAATGTCTTCGTCTAGGCCGCGTACACTTCGGGTGGCAATAATGCGCTTAAATCGATTTTGTGCCACGGTCATTTCTATGGCCGCCGCCAAAGCTAGAATAGTCTTACCTGAACCAGCAGGGCCAGATAAATTTACTAAATGAATGTCTGGGTCTAATAATAAGTCTAAAGCAGCTGCTTGGTATTTATCTCTGGGTGTTAAGCCCCAAGCTTCTTGCTGTAAAAGCTTGTCGTTAGACTTATCCCAAATAGTTATACAGTCGTCATCTAGTTTTACTATTCGAGCAATAAACCCTTGCTCATCCATTATGTATTGGTTAATAAAAAAATCATTGTCTAAACTGGCTCTAGGAATTTTATGTAAGGTGCGGCCAGTTAATTGAACCGTTTCTACTTTTTCTATGTTGTCCCAAAAACTGTTTTCAAAATCATGAAAGCCTTTGGTTAACGATTTAAAATCTTTGACTAACTGGTCGTTGTGATAATCTTCGGCGTCTATGCCACAGCCGCGGGCTTTTAACCGCATATTAATGTCTTTAGTCACTAATACTATTTGAACTTTTAAGTTTTGTTGTTGCAAAAAAATCAGGCTGTTGATTATTTTATTGTCGTTTAAATCATTTCTTAAAACTGTGCTTTGCTGAACAGGCTTGTCCATTAAAATACTTAGCGAGCCGCTGTTTTCTACTGCTGCTGGAATTGTTACTCCTGCGCTAATTTGTTCGGGGGAGGCTTCGCCTAAAATACTGTCTATGTTTCGAATCGCTTGGCGGCATTCCATTGAAACACCAGATTTTCCAGTTTTAAGTTTATCTAGTTCTTCTAGAACCGTCATGGGGATAACGACTTGGTGTTCTTCAAATTTGAATATAGCGGAGGGGTCGTGAATCAATACATTGGTGTCAATGACGTAGGCTTTGGTACGGTCTCGGTTGGGCATTCAGCACTCCTTGGGGGATACTGCAGAACAAACACTAGCTGCGAACGACAACCCACTGTCCTAGGCTTTAGTTTGCCCTATCAGATAAAGTTTAATGCCCATTCATCTAACCGAGTTTTTTAACTGATGGCAAGTAATAATAAAATTATTTTAAAACGTCTGTTTTATTTTTTGTTTTTATTCAGACGTTGTAATAATTAAGTAAAGACATGATTATTTTTAAAATAAATATTAAGGGCGAACTGTAATTCGAATGCTTGAATGCTCAGAAAATTTAATATCGCTAATGACAATATCACCAAATACCCTATCTGCGCCGCTACCTTTAACTCTTAAGTCTTTAAATGCAATCTCTTCAATTTCTGATGGAAGTTTTAGCTCGATACTGCCATCTTCATGCATAACTTGCTGGGTATTTTGATTGCTATACTTTACGCCTTTAACTGTCACTTCGGCATCAAACATAGACGCTAGAGGGTTAATTAAGGTCAGTACATCATCAAGAGCCCCTAAGCCATTAATGTCTTCAGCATTTTCACCACCAACTTGCTGTATTAACGAGGCAAGCACGGCTTGGGTGTGATCAAATCCTTGCCCCTGTATATTCTCTAAATCGCTATCGTTTAATGGTTTTAAGCCTTGATAGCGGTCGGCATTAGACTGAACGTTGGCAGACGCTTGCTCAGATTGTGAGCTACTAGAATGGCTGGCAAATGCACCAAATGACATAGGACCTAAGATCATCGCCATAAATGCTGCTACAACTCGAGTACGGTCTTGTTTTTTCAGCGCTTTATCAAGTTGACGTTCGCTTAACAGACCTTGCTCAATTAACACTTCACCTAGTCTTTGGTGAGTTTTTAATTGCACTTTAAGGGCTGTATCTAATTGGGCCTGAGTCAAAAGACCCTTGCGGATAAGAAGCGACCCTAAGCGACTTTTTTGGGTGGCGGTAGACATAAAAGAATGTATCCTAAGTATTAATTTTGCATATATTTTTTGGCATTATCTAGCCATCTCTAATTGATGTTGGATCCTTATTATGAATGAGGCAACGAGTGTTATTTGACGTTTATTAACCAGCGCCCTGAATTTTAGTTAACACACTGATTTATAAGATAATAACTGAGTTATTCCTATAGCAAATATTAAGGGTACAGCTGTACTATTGTTTTTATTAATAGGGTGCATAGCGAAAATTAATGGGAGTAGAAGGTGAATCACAGCTATTCTATCCACTTGCTTTAGATGATGCTGGATTGAATAAGGTTGTTAAGCCTTATTTAATGTTTTTTTGTTATAGTAGCGTGCTTGAAAGTATGGAACCAACCCCCATATTAAAAGCTTATATTTATATTTTGGCTCTTTTTAAGTTATTTGAGAGTAATTGGGAATTCCGATCCAAGGTTAAAGCGTTTGCTTAAGCCACAACTGGAGGTCATTACCCAATTATTTTTATTAACAAGATTTATTGATTAGGAATTCGTTATGTCAGATCGTCATATTAAATTATTGATTCTAGGCTCAGGCCCGGCCGGTTATACGGCGGCTGTTTATGCAGCCCGTGCTAATTTAAAGCCAGTTGTAATTACTGGAATGCAAATGGGTGGTCAATTAACCACCACCACCGAAGTAGATAATTGGCCTGGTGACGTAGAAGGTTTGCAGGGTCCGGCATTGATGGAGCGTATGAAAGCCCATGCTGAACGCTTTGATACTGAAATATTGTTCGATCATATAAACAAAGTTGATCTCAGCAAAAAACCGTACACCCTTACTGGTGATCAAGGCACTTATACTTGTGATGCGTTAATCATCTCTACAGGTGCCAGTGCGCAATATTTAGGCCTTGAAAGTGAAGAAGCGTTTAAAGGTAAGGGTGTTTCAGCTTGCGCCACTTGTGACGGTTTCTTTTATAAAGGTAAAGAAGTTTGTGTGGTTGGTGGTGGTAATACTGCGGTTGAAGAAGCCCTGTACTTGTCTAATATAGCGTCAAAAGTCCATGTCATCCATCGTCGTGATAGCTTTCGCAGCGAGAAAATTCTAGCTGACAAATTACTAGAAAAAGCCGCTAACGGTAACGTAGAAATTCATTGGCATAACGAGCTAGACGAAGTGCTAGGCGATGACATGGGTGTAACCGGTGTACGCATTAAAAACAAGCAAACTGGCGAGACTAAAGAGCTTGCATTAGATGGTGCATTCATTGCCATTGGTCATACCCCAAATACCGAAATATTTGCTGGTCAATTAGATATGCATAATGGTTACATCAAAGTGCAAAGTGGTCTTGAAGGTAATGCCACATTAACCAGTAAAGAAGGCGTTTACGCTGCTGGCGACGTGATGGACCATATTTATCGTCAAGCTATCACTTCGGCAGGAACAGGCTGCATGGCGGCATTAGATGCTGAGCGTTACTTAGATGATTTAGAGAGTTAAGCTGAGATTTTGAATTAAAATTCGGCATTTAAAAAGCCCACTACTGAAAATTCAGTAGTGGGCTTTTTTTAATTTCTAGTTTATGGATTCTACTTTTATTAGGTGTAAGCCATGGCGGCTTTCCAGAGGACCTATAATTTCGCCTACTTGTGCATGCTGTAGGTCGTCCATAAATGATGCAGGTAAATCTTTTAAGCTTGTAGTTCCAAGGCTGCCACCATTGATACTGCTGGGGCAGGCGCTATGATCTTGTGCCAGTTGCGCAAATTCAGCACCCTGGTTAAGCGATGCCATAAGAGGCTCAACTAAAAGTGGTGTCTTCAATAAAATATGTCTTAATTGCATGATTCAATCCTACTTATATCTATTTTGAGTCTAGACTATTAAGCAGTGAAGCAAATAGGTAGAATGCGCCGCCTAGGCAATACCTATCAAGTAACTATTTACTTGTTTGGTATTAGACTAAATGCGTATATCGGTTAATACGTTTGTGATTATAATGGGTAAAGGAAACAAATATGGCTCGCGGTAGTTTTAGTCGTAATAAAGTACAAAAACAGCAAGGTAAAGGTGAACTGCAAGCGGCTAATACTGAAGGTCCATTTATTGAGTGGGTGGGCAGACCAGAGTATTTTCGTCATACCTTGCTTATAGAAGATAAAGAATACCGCTACGAATCTGGCAGTACCGACCTAGGTGTTGAGGTTGGCGAAGTGGTTGTATTTAGGTATGTAGAACATAAAGATGGCTTAATTGTCGATCGTCGTTCATTGGGTCGCTGGATTGACCCCGCATCGTTTAACTAGGCTTAGTCATAGACTTAGGCATAATACTGTTAGTTTAAATAAAAAAAGCCAGAACAGAGTTCTGGCTTTTTTTGGTTTAAACTAAACGCTTAAGTTCTAAGCTGCGCAATCACTAAGCAAATTAGTTTGGCAGTGTAATGTTCAGTTCTAATACTGATAGGTTGTCTTGATTTTCAACCTGAACCTGAATATCTTCGTCGCCAACGTTCACGTACTTAGAAATTACCGCCATAATTTCACGCTGCATGGCAGGTAAATAATCAGGAGCATTACGTTGGTTACGCTCGTGGGCAACTAATACCTGTAGGCGCTCTTTGGCTATCGAGGCCGTTTGCTTTTGAGGCTCTTTAAAGAAGCTTAACAATCCCATGTTACCCTCCGAATACGCGCGCTAAGAAACCTTTTTTCTGGGCTTCTAAGAATCTATGTGGAACATCTTCACCTACTAAGCGAGCTACGGCATCGGCATAGGCCTGGCCTGCGTCACATTCTTGATCAAGAATAACTGGAGTACCTTGGTTAGAAGCTTTTAGTACGTCGCTTGACTCAGGAATAACGCCCAGCAAGTTCACCGCTAAAATTTCTTCAACATCGGTAACGCTGAGCATTTCGCCGTCTTCAACGCGTTTAGGGTTATATCTAGTCAGCAGTAGGTGCTCTTTAACCTGCTCGCCATCTTCCGCTTTTTTACTTTTGCTTTGTAATATACCAATAATGCGGTCGCTGTCCCGTACTGAGCTCACTTCAGGGTTAGTTACAATAATGGCTTCGTCGGCAAAATACAGCGCCATTTGAGCACCATGTTCAATACCAGCTGGGCTGTCGCAAATAATATAATCAAAATCTTGTTTTAATTCGGTGAGTATTTTTTCAATGCCATCTTTGGTAAGCGCGTCTTTATCACGGGTTTGGCTAGCCGGTAAAACATAAAGGTTTGGTGTGCGTTTATCTTTGATTAAAGTTTGTTTTAAGTTTGAGTCACCGTTAAGTACGTTTACTAAATCGTAAACTACACGACGCTCACAACCCATAATAAGATCCAAATTACGCAGACCTACGTCAAAGTCGATTACAACTGTTTTATAGCCATTAAGAGCTAAGCCAGTACTAATTGCCGCACTGGTGGTTGTTTTACCAACGCCACCTTTGCCAGAAGTAACAACAATGATTTTTGCCATGATGATGAGAACTCTAATTTAATTCTGATGAACACAAATACACTGTGCTTCAATATATTACTATTTATTATGTTTTTGTAATAGGGAGTATTTCTTATATGCTTTCGATGTTCAAGTGATCATCTGCTAAAGAGATGTAACATGGTTTTTGCCAGTGCTGTTGTGGAGTGTCTTCACTCACCAAGTATTGGCCACCAATGGCCACTAGTTCAGCCTGCATTTTTGCGCAGCTAATGCGCGCGGTTAAATCCCCAGCTATACCTGCTAATGCACGACCAGATAAACTGCCATGAATATGAATACTGCCTTTTGCTAATACTTCGGCCCCTTGTCCCACATTTCCCATTACCACGACATCGCCATCTGGATTAACCAGCTGTTGACCTGAGCGAACATTTTTTACCATTTTACAGGTGTAAGCTGAAGGCACCTGTGGGACTTCGTCTGTCGTTTGAGCCTTTTTCGCTTTGCGGCTGGCGGTTTCAGCAAAAATTGGCAGCTCTAAATGTTCCGCCAGTTGATTATGCTGATCTTCGAGGCGCAGTCCAACCGGAATAAAGCCAAGTCCACGTAAGCGGCTAATAAGTTGTTCTGCCCAAGCAAGATCAACAGGCTGGTTAGGCATTTGGATAACAATAGGCGCATTTTTTAATAATTGAGGGGCTTGTTGCAAGCGTTTAGCTAAATCGGCCTCGATGACGTCTAAATCTAAGCTGTGCAGATCTAGCAATGTAAATGGGTGCAAGCTTGCTTTTAAGTTAAGCGGCGATGTTAGGTTTTGCACTGTCTCCATAAGATTCTCGATGTGTGTCAGGTTAGCAAACGAATAAGACGTTTAAAATTATAAGGAACTGTACGTGGTTGCGCGCAGAGGCTCAACTGCTTTAGCTTTTTATTAGCTGGCGGTTAAGCCCTAATACAGGCGTTAAATAAAACTAAAGCATTAGACTAATGCAGCCTTTAGTGTGAGAGGTGCACTTTCAAACTGAACACCAGCCCAGCCGTGACGCATGAATTGACGAATATTTTGATGGTCGTCACCATTAGGGGTATTTTGAACATCACGATAGTGCTCACCAAAACAGGCCAGCACTTGGACTGGTGTAAAGCCGTTTAAGCGGCCTAATGCAAATATCTTTAAACTGCCTTCGTTGCTGCCCTTGGTATTTTTAACCGTTTCAGCGTCTAAACCATTTGTAAATGAGGTGGGGTGAAGGTTATACCATTTCTCAACAAGGGCCAATGTGTCGGAAAATATGACGGTGTTAGAGGCCAGTTGCTCACGAAAGGCCGTCATATCTTTTTGTAAACCCTGCTGCTGGTTAAACAAAGCCATTTGCTGTTCGCTGCTGGGCAGCTGATATTGTGATTTCCAATCGGCATAGCTCATACCGTATGACCACTCACGTGCTGCGTCATCACTAATGTCGGCACCCTGTTCGGTTGCTGCTGCTTTATACCACTTACCTAAGCAGTTTCGGCAAAAGCCTGCCAGTGTCATTAAGTCGATATTTTGTGCGTCTTTACGGGTGTCTAGGTGTTTTAAAAAGCGACGCATAACGGCCGCTTCAACAGCATTTTTATCCATGGGGAGTTCTCAGGTAATCATTCTAGTGAGGTTTAGTTAATTATTATAAATCATTGTACTGATGAAATGATTAACTATAAATACATGTGAGGGTCTTTTAGTGGATATGCAGAGGTTAATTAACGGTTACGAAACGGTACTTGATGAGTGCAAAGCCAGCGTCCCCATTCGATTACACTGCGAGGGAAGTGTCTGCGGGTTAAAGCTTCCACAATTTGTGCGGTGCGGTAATCTGTTTTTTTCAACACTAAAAAAACTAAATCACTTCTGCGCCATTCAAATTCAGCCAGTTGGCAGGGGATTTTTGCCGAACGAATGAGGTAGGCCAGCTGATAAGCCGCATCGCGTTTCATTAATAGCATCCAATAGCGGCTGCGAATTGTTTCTACGATGCGTAGATCTGCATATTGAATTTCAATTTCAGCTCTAACCGATAGATCACGACTTTTATCTCGGCAGTGAAGTAGTAGAGCTGATAATTTCCTAGGCTCATCTTGGTTGCGAAAATAATAGCGCCCATCCCATTCGCGATAAACAAACGGGTAATGCTTGCCCTTCCCACCAAACAATTCATGGCTTATTTCATCAAAATGCTCGGCATGGCTGTTAGGAATGTCCCTGGCTTCAGTTTCACCATAATCGAGTAAGTTAGAATAATCTAAATCTACAACGCTGGATTCTACAGCCGAGACATTTTTAATAGATAAATAACGTTTAAAGGTTTTGGTCTTAATAACTTTCGGTAGCAGGGTAACAAGGTCTTTCCATTGATCGCCTGATTTTGACAAGGACTCTGCCGCAGCTTTATTGGTGGCAGCTACGGATAGCCAGCGGTGGCTTAAAAAACTGCGAGGGTTGATCTCACCAAGCATTTCCATAGGCATTTCAGATACATAGCGTACACAATACCAAACAGGAAAGAGACGCTGCAGCAGTAAATTGAACCAGGTTTCAATTTCCATGATGCCTACGCCAGAGCTTTTCTTCTTTGCTGGTACCGCATCATCTTCTGTGTCTAATTCACTCATATTGATTGTTAACCATTCCTTTGGCGAGATTATTCAGGAAAATTCATACTCTCCAATTACATATATTTCGGCCAAAAACTCGACAACTTTAATAATATCTGCTTTATAAGATAGGTACCCAATTAAGGATTAGGGGTTAAAGATGGCAAATCCAAAGCTAGATGATCTACCTAAGTATATGACGCAAAGTGGCATTTCGCAGTATGAATTAGCAAAATCTATTGATGCTGCCATGGCCAACGCAGAGCAAGAGTTTAAATCAAGTCAGGGACAGGAGGGTTTATTAATTTGGTGTGAGCAATTGCTAGGCACTGTACAAGAGGATTTCTTGCTTCATAAAGACTTACGCCCAATGATAAGCGATATAGACTTAGAGGCAGAATTACGTTCGCTACTACCACTTTGCTGGGCATATTATCGCTCAACTGCGGAGCAGGGATTACAAGCTAGCCAGATTGAATTTAAATCAGTGATGAGTCGTATATTAGAGCTTAGTTTTATAAACGCTTTAGATATTTTGCATGCTCGTAACCTTTGGCGCTTTGATATACAGCGATCGATGCAGCAAACTCAGGACCGCTTACTCAAGAGTGTGCAGGTTTATATCGGTAGTTAGGCAGGTAATAAAGCTTTTAGTATGATCTTTATGTGAACGCTTTAACACTGGCGCATCTGAATATGGTATTCCTATAGACTCAGCGGGTCGGTGGGCGTTAAACTGCTTGAGCCAAAGGCAGTGCTTAGTAGACCTTGGGGTTATTGGTGCTTATTTTAGTGTAATAGGTTATAACAATAAGAATAATTAGAACAAGAACGCAAGAAATACAGTGTATATTTGAGGTGTAAAGTACATGGCAACGATTTTAATAGTTGATGACTCCATCACCATGATGGAAGGTCATAAGCGTATCTTAGAAAAACAAGGTCATACAGTATTCCATGCAGAAAATGGCGAAGATGGAGTTACTAGTGCATTAGAGATTTTACCTGACCTTATACTTATGGATGTGGTAATGCCGAAAATGAACGGCTTTCAAGCAACAAGAAAAATCACCAAAGATCCTAGAACACAGCATATCCCAGTTGTTATTGTTACCTCTAAAGATCAGCAGACAGATATAATGTGGGGCAAGCGCCAGGGTGCTAGTGATTATTTAATTAAACCGGCCGATGAAGAGCATTTAAAAGACACCGTAGAAAAGCTGTTGGCACAAGCGGCAGACGCCTAAAGTTAAAATGCTTAATAATAGTTAATATTTTAGCCAAAAAAAAAGCCCGATTAAATCGGGCTTTTTTAGTTCAGAATATTAAAATTTATTCTGTAATTGTTTCTATACCATCTTCAACTTGCTCGCCTACTTCTTCGGCAGGAGTTTGAAATGGTTCTTTCATTTTATCGCCAACTTCATCAGCTGTGTCTTTAACTTCGTTGACAGCATCTACAGCCATCTCTTTAGTAGTTTCCATAGCGTCGGTTACGTTTTCAGTTACATCGTCTGCTGTATTGCTATCGCATGCTGCTAATGCCAAAACAAGAGCCGTTACTGATAGAGCTGATAAAATTTTCATGAAGATCTCCTTAGAATTAATTTAAACTATTTTTATAATTTACGTTCAAAAAAACATTGGTCTTTTTATCTTTAATAATCCTAAGATTAATAATACGGAAAATAATACAATAAAAACAAACAATGTTTTTTAGCAATACCAACAGCCGAGGATGTAATACCGCTGAACCAAAACAACGCTGTTGCATATAGGCACTATAAGAAACGTCTATGCGGAATGTAACATATGGTTTGCTTTACTTGTTGATTTATTTACTTATGTCTTAAGGCAATCAACGATTCTGTGAGCTGAGTCAAATTAATTGCTAGTTTTATAACTTCCAACTGATTGGCTAAAAATTATAAACCAATACGCTGTCATAACTCGTTTCGGTATTATTACGATTTGTGGGTGTGTCTGTATCATGCTCTACATCCCAATTGAAACTCAGGTCAATAGTGCTGGTAATATTAATCGTCACTGAGTTTTGCCAAATACCTTTTTGATCAGCTAGATCTGTCGTTTTTGGTTGGATGTACAAGGTACTGATGTATTTAATATTATTACTTAACTTATTACTGTAAGCCCAGTACATATTAAAACGTACGCTATGCTGGTCGGGTACGTTAATAGAGTTGATATACTCTTCATCTTCGTAAAATAAACCTATGCCAAAGTGATTCGCAGACTGTTTGTCTGTAGCTTGAGTTAATGAATAGCGAATGCCAGCGCCAACAAGAGAGCGCTTTGCTAGGTAGCTAAATTTATCTTCTTGGTATTGTGTGAATATTTCTTGCCCCCATTTATCTGAGTACCTATATAAAAAACGAAGGTGAATAAATGATTCGTCAGTATCGACTACATCATCTACTTCGGCATAGTCGCGACTGATGATAGTAATTAATTCATTACGCTCATAATATTTAATAAGATTTATTGATGTGCCAAGGGTGAATTCATCACTTTCGCCAACTTTACCGTCTAGCGCTAAGCTGATGCTGCCTGAGGTACCTGTCGTTGCTTTTTTTAGTCGTTCGCTTTCTATATTGGTAATAGCGAATGCAGATGATGCTAATAAAGAGAGGGTAGTAAAATAAATAGTGGCTTGTAAATAGTTTGAAAAAGTACGGATCATGGCTAGTCCCAATAACAAAAAAATCATTATAACATAATATATTTCGCATTTTGACTTTTAGTATATCTCTGAGTTAGGCAGCATGGGTTTGCTGTTCGCGTGCACTAATTAAATTCCGCATTGTATTTAATACATGTTTACCTTCTTGATGATCGGCCAGTACAGCAGGTTTGTCTTTTAATGTACTGACGTGTTCCTCTAACGCTTTTTCTAAATCCATTGGGCCTGTTTCGTAATGTTTATATGCCAGTTGAGTTAATAGCCCTTGGGCGCGAACTTGATTCGGCTGGATAATTCCTGCGTCTCGGAGTGATTCTTGTAAGGTGGCAATGTCTTTTACAGGAAGCGCTTTTACATCAAACTCACTAGCAATGTGGCTTATGCGTTCACTCATGCTAGATAAGGCGCTAAGGGTGATTTTTTCTTTTGGTGTATCAACAGGCTGGCTTGCGGGAGTCGCCACAGGAGCCGATTGGTTGAACTGACTTAGCATCCGCTTTGGTAGACCCATAATGTCCATTTTATACCTCCTGCATCGTTATCATCGGAATAGCGGCATAACCTATCCAAACTATGCCGCTTTTTATTCATATGTTTATACAGTCAATATTTAGGCCAATCATTATGATTTAGTGAGTATTTATAATTTTCTCAGCTATTACACTAAAAACGGCCTTACTTTGCCTTTTTCTGCATTGCTTTTATTGGGAGAACCAGTAACCTTGCGGCACATTGAAAATAATAATAATACGGGCCAAAGAGCTCATGGTTTGTCGCTACAACAAACCGATAATATGGAATCAATGCAATGACAATGACTTTATTAGAACGTGCTCACGCAACAGAACCAACACAAATCCAATATCGGGGTCGTAAAACCTCTCGTGCAGGCAGTGAACAGCGCCGCAGAGCGATTTTGGAGGCCGCCTTACGCATAGTGGTAAGAGACGGCGTTCGTGCTATTCGCCATCGCAGTGTGGCCAAAGAAGCCGAAGTACCTCTAGCAGCTACCACTTATTACTTTAAGGATATTCAAGAACTGATCAGTGATACTTTTATGCTTTATGCAGAAAAGTCACAATCTATCGTAAATATATTTTCTCGTAAAATGTATGAGCCACTAGAGAATGCTGATGGAAAAAAACTAGCAGAATTAACCACTGGCCCATCTTTAGTTTGTATTATTGTTGACCAGCTTATTTCCTATGTGATTGAAAAAACCACTCACAATCGAGATATGGCTGTGGCAGACCAAGCTTTCCGCTATGAAGCTCTTCTGAACGATAATTTAAAAGGCTTAGCGCGTAATCATGCTAAGCAGCTTGAACAAAAGTTGATAGAGTTTTTAAATTTAGTGCACAGCTCGCACCCTAAAGAAGATGCTCAAATTTTAGTGAGTACAATGCGCCGTATAGAATACGAAGCCTTACTGCAGGATCCAAATAACCTTGATACGACCGCCATGCGCCAGTTAGTTGAAAGGCAGGTATCATTGATACTTAAAATAGACGTTACTGAGCAATAAATTGTTTAGGCAATTTGAATAACATCCATAAAAAAAGAGGCTTAAGCCTCTTTTTTTATGGATGTTATATTAGTCTTTTTTATGCATTTTTTGCAATAAAGTAGCCCATATCTTTCAGGGTAGTTTCTATAACATTTAATTCAAAATTAGAGAACTGTCTATTATCACCACAATGTTTACAGGTTAATTTTGGTAGGCTACGTAAAAAACCAATGGAGTAGGTATTGTCTAGGTCGCACGAATCGCAAGCCATTGGCATAGCTGTGCAAACAGGAAGAATAGTGGCTACCGATGCCGCTTCAGAAAATTGTGGTGATACAAATAAAGCATTTTGACTATTCGGCATTGTGTTTCCTGTGAAGTTCTTACTATATAACTGTTACGCTAATATGTATTAGCGGCGTTATTGTAGTGACTCAATGTAAAAATTCTATAGCGAGATTGTATATTTCAGTAAATTTATGTGAGTCTCTGAAAATATCTTCATTTATTGGCCGCTAACACCGATGGATAGTAGCTGTATGAAAATTGGTCTAAATTTGCCAGAATTGAAGTGTTTACTCTAAATGATAGTTAATTGAACTTCTAAAAAAGAAAATGGATAAAACTACGTTGCATTACAGAAACCGTTTGGTGACACTGTAATTTACCTTACTCAAGATTTGTTAACTTTACCCTTGGTTATGCTTTATGCCCTTATCATTACAATCTATTGAAAAAGCTGCTAATCGATTGCCTCACCCTATGGCAATGTTCATATACCTATGTGCTTTATTAATTGTATTAAGCATGGTGGGTTCGTTGTTAAATTGGCAGGCACAGCATCCTGCTAGTGGCGAGTTATTACAGGTAAATAGTTTGGCCAGTGCTAATGGCCTTATTTATATGCTGAGTAATATGGTCAGTAACTTTATGAACTTTGCACCCGTTGGACCTGTATTAATGATTGCGTTGGCTTTTTCATTAGCCGAAAAAAGCGGTTTATTACCTGCATTAATCTCAAGTTTAAGTCGCAAAACACCAACGACAGCGCTGCCACTGGTAATCGCATTTTTAGGGGTTATGTCTAGTATCGCAGTGGATTCAGGTTACGTTGTGCTGTTACCACTATGCGCCGCATTATTTTTTAGCAGCGGTCGTCACCCATTAGCTGGTTTAGCGCTAGGCTTTGCCTGTGTATCGGGTGGCTTTAGTGCAAATTTATTGGTTGGTCCAGTTGACGCAATGTTGTCGGGTATTACCACTGAGGCGGTTCAGCTAGTGGCCGATAAAGAAGTGACATTGCTAGGCAATTACTACTTCATGTTGGCCAGTGTAGTATTGATTGTAGGTATTACGGTGAGTGTTAATCATTTTTGGATAGAGCCATATTTAGATGCTTCAAGTGTTAAGTCAAAACCCCAAACGACCGACGTAGAGGCCCTATTCGGCAGGGCTTTTTATATAACCTTAGGTCTAATCGTGGCAGCTTGGTTATTATTGACGATCCCAGATAATGCTATTTTACGCGATCCAAATGGCAGTTTGGTGAAGGGGCCGTTTATGAGCAGCTTGGTTGCTATGATCGCATTAAGTGTTGGCGCGATAGCTACCGTTTACGGTATTAGTAATCGACGATTAAATGGCTGGGGTAAGTGGGTAAAAGCTTTTGAGCAAGGTATTGTAGATATTACGCCCTACCTAGCGCTTATGTTTGTGGTAGCTCAATTTATAGCATGGTTTAAATGGAGTGCGCTTGGTCCTGTATTGGCGGTGCATTTAGCGTCTGTTTTGCAAGACCTTTCACTGTCAGGGCCTGTGGCCATGATCGCTTTGATGCTTTTTACAGCAATATTGAACTTATTTATTGGCAGTGCCTCAGCTAAGTGGGCTTTATTAGCCCCCGTTTTGGTACCTGCTTTTTACTTATTAGGGATCCAGCCCGAAGCCGTTCAAAGTGCATACAGAGTTGCTGACAGTAGTACAAATATCATTACCCCGTTAATGCCTTATTTTCCTTTAGTGCTAGCGTATGCACAAAAATATGAACCCGACGTAGGAGTTGGACGGATTTTGACCCTTATGTTGCCATACTCATTGAGTCTGTTGTTGGGCTGGGGGATTTTATTAACCGTATGGATGCTGCTGGAGTTACCTTTTGGGCCTGGCTAGAGCCAATTAATTTAGGCGTTGAAATGTACTAAGCAATCACTTCTAGCTGGTTATGCAAGAGTATCAGCGGTTATAATGTGCCAATTAAACTATTTAACGAGCATAATCATGAGTTTTGAACAGTTTGAAGAAGCGGCCTTATATATTGGTTTAGCGGCAGTAATCGGTTTTATGATGTTTATTATCTATGATTTAGGTAAGCGCAGTAATGCAGGGAAATATGGCATGGCAGTTCTATTTTTTGCTTTAGGTTTAGGGGTAGTGGGGTTTGTGATTAAAGGTGTGTTAAAACTTACTATGGATATCTAGCTGCATTTTTTCAGTCAACTTCGATCAAACAATATAAAGCGCTTAGGCGCTTTTTTAACACTAAAAATAACGGTTATTTAATAAGCTCATTAAGGATTGAAATAGACCAACGTTGTAATATTCAACTATATTAGTATAGATTAACTGACCACTGGTAAGCTAAACAATAGATGGGGAATAAATATGCAAGCTCAACTACAAGCAAAGCTAGAGCAATTAAGATCATTGCTTAAAGATGCTGACAATTTATCTGATCACGATATAAAAGCTCTAGAAGGATTAGATAGAGAGATTCAAACGTTACTAGCTGGTCAGCCACAGGCCGACTTGGACACTAAAATCGAACAGCAAGCGGTTGCTTTTGAAGGAAATTATCCGCAGTTATCTGCTATTTTACGCGATCTGATGGACACCCTTAGTAAAATGGGTATCTAGGGAGACATGTATGAAACGCATGCCAAAAGTAAAAGATGTTATGGCTACATTTCCATTTTCAATATCTGCAACGGCTTCTATGGCTGAAGCAAAAGGTATGATGAAGCAGCACAATGTAGGTCATTTACCTGTGAAACTAGAAGATGGAATTTTAAGCGTAATAAGTTTACGTGAATTAGAACGAATAAAATTGCCCGGACACAGTCATACTGATTTTGATGAGCTGAGTGTGGCTGATATGTGTCCAGACAAAGTTTATACGGTCGACCTGCAAACATCTTTAATTGAAGTGTTAGACCACATGAGTACAAACCATATGGATTGTGCATTAGTTACACGACAAGACAAGCTGGCTGGTGTATTTACTTTTACTGATGCATGCAGAGCTTATAGTCAGCAATTAAAAGATATGTATTTTCATAACAGTGGTGGCGACGACGCAGCTTGATCAACCGGCGGGTGTTTTGCGAGTGTAGTTAATTAGGGATTGGTATGGGCATTACTTTATTTGTTTTACTATTTAGTATCGGCATGATGGTTTTACTGGCAACTTTGCTGAAGATTGAAAAAATTCAAGCGCCTATATTTGCTGCTGGGGTCGCGTTACTGGTTGTTTTTGATTTTTCTTTACTTAGTCTAGATAAAATATATTTTCTTCACCAAGAACAGGACCAAACCTTTTTAGATAATCAACAAGCCTATGATGAACGTATTTCAGCCCAGTTAGAACTTTATAAAAATTTAACCAACATTCAGTTGGGTATCGCACTGCAAGCTTTATCTCAAAACACTAAGCAACAAACGGAAGAAGATATTCAACAAAAATTAGTCTGGCGTGATCAGCTTCTGTTACAAATGAATACCTTAGGTTTTGAAGAAAGTAATATGCTAGACGTAAACGAAAAAATTAATTCGAGTGTTTTAAAATACTTAATGGAAAGTCTTAATAAACAAGTAAGGCAAACATTAGGTCATAGAATATACAGTGAATTTGTTCGCACTAGACCCAGAAGCGAATGGACTGACGAATTATTTGTAAAAGAATTAACTTTATATCTCAACAAGCAACAATTGATGGATAAAAAGACAGAATATAACTTGAAACGTTTGAATGAATTTAAAACCAGTGGTGTATTAATTCCTCAAGATATACAGCCTAAGTCACAAGATTCTGCCGCTAAAGGAAATTAAAAAAAGCGTAGATTCAATATCAGTCTTATCTAACTAATCCGTGCAGATTAATTGGCCCCGATAACCCTGAGTCATTCGACACGAACCTACGCTTTGCCAAATATGGCTGGCACTATTGTTTTGCAGGTTTCTTGCCAACATTTATTGGATGTCATTATTTAATGCAATTATGTTATATGGTACTCATTTAGGTCGTGTTGCAAGAAAAATACAGAGAATTAGTCGTAAACCAATATTTAGCAGCTTATATAAAGTCTTTTGGTGCTGACTTTTGGTGCGAGTTTTAGTGAATGGCATCATACTGGTGCCATTGTCTTTGCTTGTATTTGTTATTCAAAAATATAAGTTTAGTCAGACGTTAAGTTTAATAGTGTTAAATGATTTATTTAATTTTTTTTAGTATTGGTATGCTGTTTGCTCTTAGAATTAATCCTACCCTTGTAAGTTTTGAGCATTATGATTCCTAATCTATCTAAAGAAATGATTGATCTATTACAGCAACTTCGTAAGAGACTACGTAGTGAATTTAATGTGGATTTAAAATTAAGCCAATCAGATATCATAGATGTATTACTAGTACTAGTAGAAAAAAGCCGAGATCAAAGAACTCAACTTTTATTTGCGGATCTTGAAGATATGATGGGGCTAGAGCTAAGGCAGATAAAAACTCCACAAGAACGGCTAGAGTCTAGTGCTTCGGCAAAAATGTATCGAGGCCAAGTAGTTAACGAGCCTATTAAACTGAACACATCTGGTAAAAAGCCTCAACAGGTGATTACAACAAAAACTAGAATTTATCGCGGACAAATTGTTGCCTGAATGTCTCTTGGCAAAACGTTGGGATTATATTTGTCCCATCCTATAGCTGAACTTACCGCTTTTACTTTCGCTTAAGCAAGCTATGCTTGCTGTTATGAGCCTTTTCAAAAAACTGTTTAAACAGACTACTCGTTTTTTTGCTGCCATCGTTGCGGTGATTATACTATGGATGTCTGTTAGCAGCGGCTCAGCCCCTTCAGCACTCACTAGAATCGAATATTTACTTTACGACCTACGTTTCAATTTAATGCTGCCGTTTACCAAGCGAGACAAAAGCGATCACAAAATTGTCATTGTAGATATTGACGAAGCCTCAATTGTTAGTGAAGGCCGATTTCCTTGGAGCCGGAATAAAATTGCAACGCTGGTTGATAAATTAGGCGAAGCTGGTGCTATTGTAATTGCATTTGATATTGTTTTTAGTGAGCCAGAATTAAACCCAGTCCAGCAGATTGTAAGTTCTGTGTCTGAAGATGTGTTGGCTGAAATTAATTTGAGCACTTCTTGGCAAGACCTATATAGCAACGTAGATGCAGACAGTGCTTTTGCAAATGCATTAGCTCAGCAAGATGTTGTATTGGGTTTTTTCTTCCAAGATGACGGGGTTTATCAGAACGGTCAGCTGCCCCCTCCTGTATTTAATATTCCTTCTGAGTGGCGTGAATCATTAGTCATAACAGACCGCCCAGGTTATACCGCTAATATAGATATACTGCAGAATAAAGCCACTGGAGGCGGCTTTGTTACTATGTTCCCCGATTTTGATGGCACCGTACGAAGGGCGCCTCTAGTCATTCGCCACAAGGACCAATTATATCCTTCGTTGGCACTAGGAGCCGCTCTACGATATTTATTTTTGGATTCAGTTGAGCCCAAGGTGGCCAGTGTAGGTGATGTGTTAACAGTAACTGAAGTGGCTGTGAGTGAATTTCCCGCGCCTACAGATGCATTAGGCTTTGTAAGCGTTCCATATCAAGGGAAATCATTTACCTACCCATATATAAGTGCCACAGATGTATTAAACGAGAATATCCATGCAGATGAATTAGAAGGTGCAATTGTACTTATAGGTACATCGGCTATTGGTTTATCAGATTTGCGTAGCACTCCCATGGGGCCGCAATACCCTGGGGTAGAAGTTCATGCAAATATTCTCGATGCTTTACTCAGTGGAGGATTCCCTCAAAAACCCGATTGGGCGCCAGGCGCAACTCTTATGCAGCTAATTCTGATTGCCGTGACCATGATTGTTATTTTGCCAATACTGGGGCCACTAGCCATGCTATTAGGCGGTATAGCGATTACCGCGTTAGTTTTATTATTTAATAGTTACGTTTGGGTAATGGGTATTGATTTACCAATGGCTAGCGCGTTAATTTTAACTGTACTTTTAACCGTGGTATTTATTACTGATGGATTTTTAAAAGAAAATGCCAGTAAAAAAATGTTAAAAGGAATGTTTGATCAGTATGTACCACCAGCCCACATAGACCAGATGATGGCAAATCCTGATGCCTATAGCTTTAGTGGCGAAAGCAAAGAGCTTACGGTGCTATTTAGCGATATTAGAAATTTTACAAATATGTCTGAGTCGTTAACAGCGCAAGAACTTAAGCACTTACTAAATAGTTATTTTACTCCTATAACAAAGCAAATTTTTGACTGTAATGGCACCATAGATAAATATGTGGGAGATATGGTTATGGCATTTTGGGGAGCGCCTTTAGATGATAGTAATCATCGCAATAACGCTGTGTTAGCCGCTATTAACATGCAAAAAATAACCTCTGCCCTAAAGGTTGAGTTTGCTGAGAAAGGTTTACCAGAAGTAAATATTGGTATAGGTATTAATACCGGTTTAATGAATGTTGGCGATATGGGATCTAGCTATCGTCGTTCTTATACAGTACTGGGTGACGCGGTTAACCTGGGTTCTCGGTTAGAGAGTATTACTAAATTTTATGGAGCTGAAATTCTAATTGGCGAAGAAACCTACGATCACATAACCGGCTTTGTCTGTCGCTTTATGGACCGTATACAAGTAAAAGGAAAAGAAGAGGCTATTCGTGTATACGAACCTTTAGGTTTAGAGGGGGATGTTGCACAGGAAATACTTGATGAAATTTCAGAATATGAGCAAGCTTATAAACATTACCTAGATTGTAATTGGGATTTGGCAAAACAAGCATTTGAACAATTAAATGCTGCATCCCCTAAAACGCTTTACCAAGTTTACAGTAAAAGAATTGATGATTTAAAGACCCAAACCTTGCCAAGCGATTGGGATGGCACATTCCGTCACACGAATAAGTAATAAATAGAAATATAATTACTTAATAACGTTTTAAAATTCTAAACACCGTCTACTATTAAATAATGAAAACTCAATTTAACCGTAATTTACTGCCTATAATAGGAATTATTACTTGGTTTGTGCTAATGGCAATGAGCTTTTGGTGGTTTGAATATAGAC
>JAWUVO010000023.1:0-22149 GCA_034112325.1 Bermanella sp.
GCTTGAGCTAATGACGCGCCAGCCGTTAAGGCAAGAGTGATTATAATTTTATTTGATAATTTCATAATATTTCTCCTCCCTTAAAAGACTGTGTCTAGTGAAATGGTAAGAATGTTGGTTTTGTCGGGCTTGGTGGTGGCACCCACGTAAGATACGGAGTCAAATAAACCAGGTTCGTCATTGGTTTCAATGATGTCGTACTGAAACTTAAGTGCCGTACCAGGTGAAACGTCATAACGTAAACCCAAAGCGATACGGGTAGTGTCGGTATCTTGCTGGGCTTGTAAGGACTGGGCTGCACCAATTACCCCTTTAGCCGCAGCTTGAGCGCCATCTAAAGTAGCTTGCAGAACGAGAGCTGGAGCAGTTGCTCCAGCGGCGTTAGCTGGATCAATAAGAGCTGCTGTAGTCCCTATAATAAAAGCTAAATCATCCTCGTTTACAGCTCGTGTGCCAGAACCAATAGCATTTTTTGCTGCTGTAGCATTCGTTTGCTCTGTTCCGGTAGTAGCAGCTTCAATAACAGCAAGGCCACCAAGAACTGCTGCAGTTAAAGTAGTGGTACCAGAGACAGTGGGGTTAGCAGCCAGAATGGCAGATAAGTCACGCTCTTCATTATCTTTCGATTCAACCGTGGCAAATGTTAGCGTGGGCATAAACCGACCAAAGCGATAACCAATAGTGGCATGAGCCGAATCAACATCAAGAATGGTATCGTCTACTTCAAGAGAGGTTGCTTCTGCACTGAAATAGATGCTACCAGGGTCATAGGTAAAGCCTACGCTGGTAAAGCTACCGCCTATACCTGAAGTGGCTGAACCATAAAGACCAAGGGCTGCCTTAATATCTTCGTCGGTTACCGTTATGTCATCGGCAAGTGAGTATGATAGTTTTGCGTTCCAAGTGTCGGCTTGCAATGAACCAGTTGTCGAAACTAGCCCTTTTAAATCATAATCCTCAGAAGTAGATCGACCATAGACTAATTGAACTGTGGCGCTTAAATCACCAATGTCTGTGGTGTAGCTAAGATCGACACCTTCCATATTGGCAAATGGTGTTAAAGCACTATAGCTTTCATTAGGCATTTTAGCCCAAGGGGTGGCATAACCCACGTCTAGGAATTCAGATAACATAAACGCTGGTAAGCGGATGCGACCAACTTTTGCAGATAAGCCATTATTAAAATCGTGTTTGAAATAAGCCCATTCAGCTTCTGTATTCCAGCTATTTTGTCCGCGAGACACTAGCTGAGTAACCACGCTGTTCTGGTCATCAATGTTAAATGTCATTTGTATACCAATTTTGCTAAAGCGGCCAAAATTGGGTTCGTCATTAACGCCGTTGTATGACACTTCTTCGTCAGAGACCGACATGCCAAATGTGGCAAAACCGTTCACCCTAAAGCGCTGATCTTGCTCGGCTATGCGTTGATTTAACTTTTGCACTTGTCTATTCAACTGATCAACAGTAGCTGCCTGGACAGACATACTAGCTGCGATCAGTGGAATGGCGGCATAGGTTAGATGTTTAATCGCCATATCATTTCCTTGCTGTTTTTAATGAGTAACTCAGCCAAAAGCTGAAGTCATACATTTGGTATAGCAGTTATATTAAAAAGAGCTAAAAAAACTAGGCAAAAAGTGCAAAAAAAGTGCGTTATCTCATAACAAATCACCGACCGAATTTAATTTTGGTGCATGAAATGGTTACTTTATTAATAACCGACTAGTTTGACTAACATAGGGCTCTACAAACCGGCTTATGCATAGGGTTCTATATATGGGAGATACGGCCTACCAATTAGTGTGCGATTGGTTTTTAATAGGGGCTAAATAAAAAAGCGATAAAAAGCGATAAAAAACACCATGCATATTCATATTTTAGGTATCTGCGGCACTTTTATGGGTTCGTTAGCCCAGTTGGCTGTGGCCCAAGGGCACAAAGTTACGGGCTGTGATCAAAATGTGTATCCGCCCATGAGCACTCAGCTGGAAAATGCAGGCATTAAAATCACTCAAGGTTTTAGTGCCCAGCAACTAAAACCTGCTCCAGATTTAGTGGTAATTGGCAATGCTATGAGCCGCGGTAATGAAGCCGTCGAATATGTTTTAAACAAACAAATACCTTATACATCTGGCCCAGCCTATTTGTCTGACTACATCTTAAAAGACAAATGGGTAATGGCGGTTGCAGGTACACACGGTAAAACTACCACCACCAGCATGTTGACCTGGGTGTTAGAAGACTGTGGTTTTGAGCCGGGATTTTTAATTGGCGGTGTACCTAAAAACTTTGGAGTCTCGGCACGTTTAGGCAGTAGTGACTTTTTTGTTGTAGAGGCAGATGAGTACGACAGCGCCTTTTTTGATAAACGCTCTAAGTTTGTACATTACCATGGTCGAACAGTCATTTTGAACAATTTAGAGTTTGATCATGCTGATATATTTAATGATATTGAAGCCATAAAAACTCAGTTTCATCACCTAGTGCGAACCATTCCTAGCGATGGCCAGATTATTTATCCTAAGTCTGAAACTCATATAAAAGATACTTTAGAGCAAGGCTGTTGGACTCCAACCAAAGTAATTGGTGAAGATTGGGATCATCAATTAATTGATCGGGCAGGTTCTCAGTTTACCGTTTTACATGAAGGTAAAAAAGTAGGTGAGGTCAATTGGTCCCAAACCGGCCAGCATAATGTTATGAATGCTCTGGCGTGCATCGCAGCGGCTCATCACGTGGGGATTTTACCCGCAGATGCCATAATCGCCCTAAATAAGTTTGAAGGTGTTAAGCGCCGTATGGAACTGGTGGCCAACGAAAACGGTATTGAAGCTTACGACGATTTTGCTCATCACCCTACGGCGATAAAAAGCACCTTGGCGGGTTTAAAACGTACGGGTAAGTACAAGCGTATATGGGCGGTAATTGAACCAAGATCGAATACTATGCGTATGGGTGTGCACAAGGCCGCGTTACCTAAGTCTATCGAAGATGCGGACGATATAATTTGGTTTCAGCCAAAGGGTTTAAACTGGGATATAGAGTCAGTGGTGTCTGAATGTAACAAACAAGGACATAAGTCAGTCTTGTTTGACGACATAGAGGTTATAATCAAGCATCTTGTTGATCACGCCGAAGCGGGTGACGCCATTGTATTAATGAGTAACGGCGGTTTTGGTGGTATACACCAAAAGTTGGCGGATGCTTTAAAGAGCTGAAATCCAACCTTTAGGAGATCACGCTGTGAACGATAATAACCAGAGTCATATGAAAACCAATCATAAGCCAATTACATTAGCCATTACCGGCGCCTCGGGTGCGCCTTACGCCTTACGATTACTGCAATGCTTAGTGGCGGCCGAGCGAACTGTCTATGTAATGGTAAGCAAAGCTGCGCAGGTGGTAT
This sequence comes from Bermanella sp., assembly GCA_034112325.1. Lineage (GTDB taxonomy): Bacteria > Pseudomonadota > Gammaproteobacteria > Pseudomonadales > Oceanobacteraceae > Bermanella. Next base: position 3,410 of record JAWUVO010000023.1, read on the forward strand.
TTGCTACCGAAACCGATGTTAAGTTGCCGGGCACACCGCAAAAAATTCAAGCCCTTTTAACCGAAATGTTTCAAGCCAAAGAAAACCAAATACAGGTGTTTGGGCGTGAGCAATGGTTTGCTCCGGTGGCCAGTGGTTCGGGTCGAAATGGCCCTATGGTAGTGTGCCCATGCAGCACCAGTACATTAAGCGCCATTGCTACAGGTGCCAGTAATACTTTAATTGAACGGGCTGCAGATGTGGCCTTGAAAGAAAAGCGCACTTTAATCATGGTATTAAGGGAAACACCTTACAGCCCTGTGCATTTAGAAAATATGTTGAAGCTTGCTAACATGGGCGTAACTATAATGCCGGCTAGCCCAGGGTTTTATCATCAGCCTAAAACCATAGAAGATCTGGTAGATTTTATGGTTGCTAGAATTTTAAGTCATCTAGACATCGAACAAGAGTTGATGCCCTACTGGGGTGAGTAACGACTCATAATTAGTTAGGAAGTATATAAAAATGAAATTAACAGAACGAGACATAAAGGTTGCAATTGTTTCTGCCATTGGCGCATTTGCTATATCTGTCTTTATGCTGGACTGGAAAGGCTACATAGTGCATTCCGAAAAAGACGATAAAAACGTTATCGAAACCTTTAAACTCATGGCTATTGGTACTAATGGATCTACAGAAATATCGTCAAAGTCTTCTAATAAAGAAGCATTTTGCGCAGACGGGTATTTACTACTTCGCCCTGAAAAGAATAATTCTGGTAAACAAGTTGCTGGTATTATTGTTAATGATAAAAAGCGTCCAGTGAAGTGTTCAACACAGTTAATAGCGCCGGGTAAATAACACTTTAAGCTTGTTAAAAAGCCTATGCGAGCTTATTCGATGGTTAGCATAGAGCTATCTTAGGACTAAATAGTTAGATATTTAGCGACATTGCCAAGGTAGTTGATTTTTACTCTCTGAAGCATACAATCCCGCCTGTTAATGGAGTTAACTCGTTTTAAGCTGTATAGAGAAACCAATGGATAACAATAATAAAGAGCTTATCGAAAAGCTCGAACGTGAGGTTTGGCTGTTTCAGCAATGGGAAGCGGCTATTGACGAGCCAGCTGGAGGGACACAAATGCGCATTAAAGTGGCCTATCAAGAATGCATTGCTTCAAGACAAGTAAAAATAGCTGAACTACAGTCTCAGAAAAATACCCGATCCACGACACCGACCAGCAATAGCAAGTCTAAGGCTGTTATCGTCTAGTCATTTAAGTGACTTTGACGGAGTGCTTGTTACAATTGCAAACAATAAAAATAACTATAACAATAATAAAGTAGTGAACTCATGGGTAAATTTACCTTTATATTGATTCTATTTTGGGTGCTAGGACTAGCTAGTGCTTACAGCCAAGCCAAAGATCAAGACAGCGACGGTGACGGAATATTTGATCGTTACGAGCGCATGTTAAACACCGACCCCAATAATGCCAAAAGCCTTCCTAACGATTTAGATCAAGATGGTATTCCAGATGAATACGATTTAGATATCGACGGCGATGGCGTTAATAACTGGCAAGACCCTTTTCCACGAAATGCGGCAGAATCTGCTGATGTTGACGGCGATGGTGTAGGCGACTCTCAAGATGGAGACAGCGATGGTGATGGCTTTAGCAACGCTGAAGAAAAGTTAGCGGGGACTAATGCCTTTAATGCCAACAGTTTCCCTGATCAGCAGGGACCCGTTCTAGAAACAGCCGAATTTCCTGAAAGTAGTACTGAAAAAATAATCTCGATACGCGGTATGGCATTTGACATGGGTATGGGAATGAAAAAAATACAGGTAGTAAATGCAGAGGGTGATATATTCCCAGGCCATTTTGAATACACTACGCACTTTAAAGTTAAAGTTCGCTTAAACAGCGGTGAAAACCAGCTTCAAGTAGCGGCATTTGATAAAGCCAATAATGTTACTCGCCAATTTTTGACGATTAATTATTAATTACCATACTCTTGTTGGTAATGTATTTACCTAGCTCTCCCGTCTTACCAGAGGTTGGGTACTAACTATCAGGTATCCAGTTTAGAGTGTGTAAATTAGCGAAGTGGATACCCGCAAGCCACCCCGCCCACATATTCCCTCATTTTACTTATCAAACGCCAATAATCTTAAAGCTGTTTTTTGTTGTTTGACCAAATGCTCAGACGCGCGCTGTAAAAATTGTTGTGCATTTTCACTTGACTCTAATGTGGCAAAGCCAATATTCAGTTGAATATCGCCTATATCCTGCCATTGAATTGAAGCTATTTTTTTAAATAATCGTTCCTTTAATACTAGTGCTCCTTCAATTGGGCAGTTAGGTAGTAAAATATAAAATGTGCCTTTGCAATCATGAAAAACATCGTCTCCAGCCCTTAGTAAGCCATTCACAGTATAATGAAATTCTTTCAGCAGCCGCTCACTGATATTAGTGCCATGAATATCTAAAATTTGTCCATAGTCTTCAATTGTTACCGCTACTAGTGACAGTGTCCGTTTGGTCACAGCACTACGAGCAATTTCTTGATTTAACTTTTCCACTAAATGCCGATTATTATAAGCACCAGACTGGTAATCGGTAACAGTAAGGTTTAATAAACTTTGGCGTTTAACTGTATTAATATACGCATAGCAAAATGAAGATAAATCAAATACTAAATAGGTAAAACAAAGTCGAAGACTGTCAGTCATCGAATGAGAAGTAGACACTTGATAAAAAGTAAGGACCATAAAAATAAAAGTAATCTGTATAGCCCATGAGATGGGTAAAATAAAATAACAAATAATAGGAAAAGAAAACGCAAAGTGAATGCTCAGGTCTGGGTCAATACTCAGCTGGTATTGAATAATAGTCCCCAAGCTAATTAGAATTAATACATTTACATATTTACCATTGGATTGTTCGCGGTTTAAAAATAAAAAGATTGCGCCAGGCAACAGTATTCCTATCATAATCATGGTCAGAAACATGATGTCGTAATGACCAAATATATATTGGCTGATACTTAATAATATACATACCATAGCAATAATGGTGTACAGCAAACTTACCGCTGGATCTTTAGCCATACTAATCCGAAACATAGTTAAGCTCTTTTTGTGCAGTGTGAATTAATGAGTCGGCGGTATCGCCTACATTTAGGCTAGCCAATCCAAACGTTGTTTTATTAGCATTATCAAGTGTTACACCATGAATAATATTTTGAGCGATACGGGTGCCTTCTTGCGTTGTAGCGTGGGGTAAAATAATAGAGAAGTTTTGCTTATCTAGTCGGTAGTACCTATCGAATGGCCTTAGGTTATCGCTAATCGATTTAGCATATTTTGTTACAATCTCTTCAATTTCATGCTTATGAGGGCGTTTATCATTAAATGGTATTTTTAACTGCATAAGTAGTAACCCTGTTCCTTCACGCTCAGCTCTAGTTATTTCAATGGCAAGCGTAGGCCGTAAAAACTTTTCTAGTTGCGCGCCGGTGTTTAGGTCTCGACCAATGAGCGGTTCTAACAGATTATTAGTGCGCGTTTTAACAAAGGATAAAAATAGTGAAACCGTGGTAATGACAGCAAAACTTAGTACCATTTGCGCTTGGTGCAGTGGCTCAGATGTTTCTATAATAATATAAAGTGCTACAGGGATATAAATTGCAGTGAGTAATATTGCGGTATTAAGTTTAAATAGAAAAAATGCAACAACGGGGAAAAAGTAAATCCAGAAAGCATTTAGCGCCCCCCCATATTTTACTGACAAAAGAGAGTAGGCAAATATAGATACAATTAATGTTTGGGAAAGATAGCCTTCGGTCTTTAATTTATATTTGAATATTAGCAACATGGCATTTATTAGAAACAATACTGAATACAGCATGGTAGCAATAGAAAATACTAGGTGTGAAGATGGATAGTCTAAAACAGCAATAGCGCCCAGACCTACACCCAAGATCAAACAGTAGGCAAGTTTAATAAGGTGAACTGGAGGATAACTATTCATTTTGCACGCTGGCCTTTGTTTTTCCGATAATCATATTTGGGTGATTGTGTCTATTAAGGGTATAATGCCTACCTTTCCCCAAGTGATCTCTTAAGGCAAGCGTATTTTTATGCTTAGCGAATTTTAAGGGTAGCGGGTAAATGAATAAATAGGTGGAGATAGATGCAGTTTATGGACGTTAAAGCATACATGCAGCAAGTGGGTCAGCAGGCTAGAGCAGCCAGTTCAGAAATAGCTAAGGCAGACACAGGGCTTAAAAACGCCGCATTATTGGCCATTGCAACGGCTATAGAAAGCAGCCGAGAGCAGTTGGCAGAAGCTAACCAGAAAGATATGACAAATGGCCGCAACAACGGTTTAGACAGCGCTATGTTAGATCGTTTAGAGCTTACCTCCGATCGAATAGACGACATGATTACCGGCTTAAAGCAGGTATCTAGCTTGCCAGATCCTATTGGCGGTATAACCGATATGGATTTTTTACCAAGTGGCATTCAGCGCTGTAAACTGCTCGTGCCTTAGGGTGTGATTGGGATGATTTACGAATCTCGTCCACACGTCACCATTGAAGCAGCAAGTCTGTGCTTAAAGTCCGGCAACTCAGTTATATTGCGTGGTGGTAGCGAATCAATCGAATCAAACCGAGCTCTAGCTTCATGCATTAGTCAGGCGTTAACAGAAACGGGCTTGCCTCAGCATGTGGTCCAGGTTGTTGAAACCACAGACCGTGCTGCAGTTGGCGAATTAATTACCATGACTGAATACGTCGATGTGGTTATTCCCCGTGGCGGTAAAAGCTTGATCGAACGCATTAGCCGTGACGCTAAAGTAGCCGTTATTAAACACCTAGACGGTATCTGCCATGTTTATATCGATGACGATGCCGACATCACCAAAGCTGTAAATGTAGCCATTAACTCTAAAACACACCGTTATGGCACCTGTAATACCATGGAAACTTTATTGGTTGCAGAATCAATGGCGCAAAAGGTATTGCCTCAATTGTCTACGGCTTATGCTGAGGCAGGTGTTGAGCTACGTGGTTGTAAGAAAACCAAAATAGTTTTGACAGACGTTATCGATGCGGTTGAAGAAGACTGGGATACAGAATATCTGGCTCCAATTTTGTCTATTAAAATAGTGGAGGGGCTAGATCAGGCCATTGCCCATATTAATAAGCACAGTAGTCAGCATACCGACAGTATTATTACTGAAAACTATACTAAGGCTAGAGAGTTTTTACGCCAGGTAGACTCAAGCTCGGTAATGATCAATACATCAACTCGTTTCGCCGATGGCTTCGAATATGGCTTAGGTGCAGAGATAGGTATTAGTACCGATAAGATTCATGCTCGTGGACCAGTAGGGTTAGACGGCTTAACCTCGCAAAAATGGATAGTATTTGGTGACGGCCATATCCGTCAGTAATGACAAAATAGAGGTTTCGACCAAGCGGCTTGAAAAAGTGTTGTTAGGCGGAACCTTTGACCCCATTCATAACGGGCATTTAACCAGTGCCCAAGACCTAATAAAGGTAATGGGGTATGACAGTATAAGTTTAATGCCATGTGGTCAGGCTTATCACAAAGAAGGCAGTAGTCAGAGTCAGCACAGATTAAACATGGTGAAGTTGGCCGTTGAGCCATTTCCTGGTTTGTTAGTGGACGACCGAGAGGTAAAACGTCAAGGTGCCACCTATACTGTCGATACACTGCAAAAAATTAGGCAAGAATTAGGTTCTAATGCTCATATTGTATGGGTAATGGGAACCGATTCAGCCAAATCACTGGAGCAATGGCATCAGTGGCAACATATTTTCACTTTGGCAAATGTCATTGTGATTTCTCGAGCAGCAGAGCCCGAGCTAAACTTACCGCATTGGCCTGCAAAGCAGGTTAATAACGTAAATAAATTTAAACAGCATGCAAGTGGTTGTTATATGCAATTGGGTTTAACCCCAGTTGACCTTTCTTCTAGTGAGGTTCGAGAGGCAATTAACAATCACAAACCAGTGGACAACCATGTGCCACAGGCTGTTATAGAATATATTGAGCAACATGGGCTCTACCGAGGTTTAAACTGAGTCCAATGGATGCAGCATCGTTAAAAAAACTAGTGACAGAAGCACTAGAAGACTTGAAAGCACAAGACATTACATTCATCGACGTATCTGATCGCACGTCTGTAACCGACACTATGGTTTTGGCGACGGGCACCTCTAGCCGCCATGCGCAAGCAGTAGCCGATAGCGTGGCGATGAGAACTAAAGAGGCAGGAATTATGCCTATAGGTTCAGAAGGCCGCGGTAATAGCGACTGGGTACTAATCGATCTAGGCGATATTGTTGTGCACGTTATGACAGCGCAAGCACGTGAATACTACGACTTAGAGCGCCTTTGGGGCGAGCCAAAGTCTCAGTAATTTACACAACTGCGTAATCATAATGAATGTAATAGACATGAAGGCTAGCGCTTGAAAATTCGAATGATAGCCGTTGGCACTAAAATGCCATCATGGGTAGAGCAAGGGTTTAACGAATACGTTAAGCGCTTGCCTAGCGATTGCCGCATCGAATTGGTTGAACTCCCAATTGGCCATCGTGGTAAAAACCAGCCTGTAAGCAAAGCCATCGAAAAAGAAGGTCAGTCTATGTTGGCGGCCATGAATCCTAAAAACCATTGTGTTGCCCTAGAAGTGTTTGGCAAACCTTGGAGTACCCAAAATCTTTCAGAGCAGTTATCTGATTGGCGCATGTTAGGCCAAGATATAGATCTATTGATTGGTGGGCCTGATGGGCTTAGTCCCGAATGTGTGAAATTAGCCAAGCAAAAATGGTCGCTATCGCCACTTACTTTGCCCCATCCCCTTGTAAGAATCTTAGTGGGAGAGCAGCTCTACCGAGCTTGGACTATTCTCAATAACCACCCTTACCACAAGTAAGTTATTCTAAACTTAAGCTAAATCTTTATAATTGACCTTAATCGACACATATATGAATTAATTCATGTGGACATTGTCGTATCTTAATGAAAATGGCTGCACATTTTTATCGTTACTGGTTATGCTAGAATAATATTTAAAGATCAATACGTTACCCTATATATTGGGCGTAAAATGACGGAATTGTAAAAACAATAAGTAAGTGAAACGTTAATGAGCTTTGCCCTAAAAGATGATCGGACTGAAAAAGGCATATTTGCGAACAGAGCAATATTAGTTTCTGTATTCGTATTATTGTTATTTTTGGTGTTAGCGGCTCGTATGACTTACTTGCAGATCGTTAAACACGATATTTATGCATCTAAGTCAGATAACAACCGAGTGCAGATACAGCCAGTAGCGCCCATTAGGGGGCTGATCTTTGACCGCAACGGGGTGCTGCTTGCCGAAAATCTCCCTACCCATAGCTTAACAGTGGTTGCAGAGCGTGTTGCCAATATGGATGAAACCTTGGCGTTAATTGAAGCGCTGGTGGGTTTAACGCCTGATGAAAAAACTCAGTTCTTATCTCGAGTGAATGAATGGCGCCGACCTTACGAAGCCATCCCTCTAAAATATAAATTATCCGAAGATGCTATTGCTATTCTGATGGTAAACAATCCATTTTTAACCGGTGTGCAAGTAGAGGCCGAGTTAATTCGTCATTATCCTAAAGGCGCTGACTTTGCACATGTTTTAGGGTACGTGGGGCAGATCAATCTTCGAGAAAAAGATCGATTGGACCCAAGTCGTTACAAAGCAACGCGCCGTATCGGAAAAATTGGCGTAGAGCGATATTACGAAGACTTACTGCATGGCGAGCCAGGCTACCAAAAAGTAGAAACTAATGCGCAGGGGCGGGTATTAAAAGTACTGGAGCGAAAGAGCCCGGTACCGGGCAAAAATCTGATACTTAACATAGACTCCGAACTTCAAAAGAAAGCCTACGATGCCTTTGCTGGGCGCCGGGGTTCACTTGTGGCTATAGACCCAAATACGGGTGGTATTTTAGCTATGGTATCCAGTCCGTCATTCAATCCAAATTTATTCGTCAATGGTATCAGTCATAACGAATACAATACCCTTAGAGATTCACTCGATGTGCCTCTGTTTGACCGCGCCACACGTGGACAATATCCACCTGGTTCAACTATGAAGCCATTTCTTGGTTTGGCATTCTTAGAGTCAGATGTGACAAATTGGACTGAAACCATAAATGACCCTGGCTTTTATATGCTTGAAAATGACGACCGCGTTTATCGAGATTGGAAGAGAACTGGTCACGGTGACGCAATTAATTTACGTCATGCAATTATTGAAAGTTGCGATACATATTTTTATGAAATGTCATTTAGAACCGGCTTAGATTTGTTACATCCATTTTTAACTAAGTTTGGCTTTGGGAAAAATACATCTCTCGACGTAGCCAATGCGCTGCCAGCATTATTACCTACTAAGGAATGGAAAAGAAAAAATCGTGGTCGATCTTGGTATGCAGGTGATACTTTGAATATGGCATTGGGCCAAGGCTACATGCTGGCCACCCCGCTGCAACTTGCTACCGCCACTAGCGTGTTTGCCTCTAAAGGGAAATGGAATCGTGCCAAGCTAGTACAATTTATTGATGGTGACGAACTTAAAGAAGAAACCAAACCTGATGATATAATTATAAAAAACCCAGCTGATTGGGATCGAATGGCTCGTGCTATGGAAGATGTAATAAAACATTATCAAGGTACCGCTAGAGGTTTATCTAGAAACCTAAATTATCGGTTAGCAGGTAAAACCGGAACCGCGCAAGTAGTTGGGATAAAACAGAATGAAAAATATGACTCAGCTGCGTTAAAAGAGCGGCAAAGGGATCACGCACTATTTATTAGTTATGCACCAATAGAGGCGCCTAAAATTGCCATTGCATCCGTGGTCGAAAACGGTGAGTCAGCTGGATCAACAGCTGGCCCTATTGCTAAGCTAGTGACAGACCATTACCTTAATTCTATAACCAGTAGTAATGAATTGCTTGGAGCAGATCATGGCCGGTGATTTTTCAAGAACACTAAGCTTGGGTGATTCAGGTGGTAAATCCATTCTGCAAAAGCTGCATCTAGACCCTAAATTACTTAGTTTATTGCTTCTTTTAATGCTCAGTGGGCTATTTATTTTATACAGCGCCAGCGGCCAAAATATAGTCATGATATATCGTCAAGCCACTTATTTACTGATTGGTTTTGTGGTTATGTTAGCGGTTGCTCAGTTTCACCCTCGTTGGTTTCAAATGGCAGCACCATGGATGTATGGTGCTGTTATTATTGCTTTGCTATTAGTGTTGCTAGTCGGCGTGGGAGCAAAAGGTGCGCAACGTTGGTTAAGTGTATTTGGTATATTTAGATTTCAGCCATCTGAAATTATGAAGTTAGTCGTACCGATGACAGTGGCGTGGTATTTAGCCAGTAAAGTAATGCCACCTAAATTTAAAGTGATTACTATTACTTTGGCGATAATATTTGTGCCTACGTTAATGGTGATGAAGCAGCCTGACTTAGGCACGTCATTATTAATTGCAGCGTCTGGGTTGTTTGTACTGCTGCTGGCGGGTTTAAGTGTGCGCTGGATGTTACTGGCATTGGTCATTGTTTTGGCCGTTGCACCTGTCATGTGGTATGGCGTTATGCATGATTATCAAAAGCAAAGAGTACTCACATTTTTAGACCCTGAGTCTGACCCATTGGGTTCTGGCTGGAATATAATTCAAAGTAAAACCGCCATAGGTTCGGGCGGATTAGAAGGCAAGGGCTGGATGCAAGGCACCCAGTCTCAGTTAGAATTTTTACCAGAGCGCCATACCGATTTTATTATTGCAGTATTTGCAGAAGAGCAGGGCCTAATTGGGGTGCTGTTTTTGTTATGCGTGTATCTAGCCATTGTTTTTAGAGGCTTATATATGGCGTCGCAAGCTAGGGACAGTTTCTCAAGGCTTTTATCGGGTGCTCTAATCGTAACTTTCTTTATTTATGTTTTTGTAAACATAGGAATGGTAAGTGGTATTTTACCAGTAGTAGGTGTGCCTCTGCCTTTAATAAGTTATGGTGGCACTTCAATTGTAACCTTGATGGCAGCGTTTGGGGTCATCATGTCGGTCTATACCCATCGACAGGTATAGAAATATCAAATATATAAAACAGACTATTTAACATTTTATTGTTAATTTTAAATTGATAATTTATTAGAGGTAAAAAAGTGAGGTTATTTTCAATTTCAGCGGGCTTAATCGTCTTGTGCAGTAGCTTAAGCGTATCGGCGACTAACTACAGTGAGCACCCTAAAACCGAAACGTTTATTAAAGAAATGATTCAAGAGCATAAATATGATGAGCGGTTTTTACGTGATGTATTAGCTCAGGCTGAACGTAAAGAAAGTATTTTAGAAGCCATTGCGCGTCCGGCCGAAAGAACAAAAGAGTGGCATGAGTATCGAGCCATCTTTTTAACAGAAAAGCGCATTACAAAAGGTAAGGCTTTTTTAATTGAACACAAAGATACCTTTGATGCTGTGGAAGCTAAATATGGTATTCCACGCGAGCTAATAGCATCTGTAATTGGTGTAGAAACCTTTTATGGTGGCAACATGGGTAGCTATCGCGTTATTGATGCACTGGCCACTCTAGGTTTTGATTATCCTAAACGCTCGTTATTTTACCGTGAACTTAAAAATTATTTTTTAATGGTACGTGATAACAACTTGGACCCGTTGGCATTAAAAGGATCTTACGCTGGTGCCATGGGTTATGGTCAATTTATTCCATCTAGCTACATTAGTTACGCCGTCGATTATGACGGAGACGGTAAAAAAGAATTATGGTCAAACATCGATGATGCCATTGCCAGTGTTGCGTATTATTTTAAACGTTATGGCTGGCAAAAAGGTGAACCTGTTGCCAGTTTAGTCACCCTTAGTGACTCTGCCGCAGACAAACTTGCGAATGACGGTTTTTCTTTAAAAGGTAAAATTAGCGAGTGGCAAAGCAAAGGTGTAAATGTGCCTAAAGACGTTAGTGATCGTGACGCCGCACTTTACCGTTACGAGCAACAAGACAAAACTGAATATTGGTTAGGTTATAAAAACTTTTACGTTATCACCCGTTACAACCGCTCTAGACTTTACGTGCGTGCTGTACACGAATTAAGCCAAGCGCTTAAGGATTAACAGTGCAACGGCTTAAACTGGTCGCCAGCTGTTTTATCATGTCTACGCTGCTACAGGCTTGTAGCAGTTCTCGCTATCAACAAGCGGTTGATAGCACTCCCGTTTTTCATGATCGAATTGTGAAATTATCTGAACCTATCCCTAAGCGCGAAGGCCTAAGCCGCCGGGGTAATGCTTACAGCTATGAAGTCTGGGGTGAAACCTACGAAGTTGACCGTTATATTAAGCAATATAAAGCATCGGGAATAGCGTCTTGGTATGGGCAAAAATTTCATGGTCACGACACCAGCAACGGTGAGAAATTTGACGTATACAAGTTTACCGCTGCGCATAAAAGTCTTCCGCTGCCCAGCTATGTTCGAGTGACTAATTCGGCCAATCAAAAATCGTTAATCGTTCGAGTCAATGATCGTGGACCTTTCCATGGGGATAGGCTTATTGATTTGTCTTATGCCGCTGCGGTACGTTTAGGATTTGTCGATATAGGGACTGCCAACGTAGAGATCGAGCTAGTCGCAGCGCCATTAACTGAAGGCGAATATGAGCATTTACAGGTTGCCGCATTTCACACAGAGTCGTCGGCAGTTAAGTTACAGCAAGATTTAGCCTTACTGGTCACCGAACCTGTTTATATCTCACGAGATAATACATCAGGTGAAATTTTACATAAAGTTCGTATTGGACCTTTGGCCCCAGCAAGGGTTTCAGAGATACAAATCACACTCCAGCAGAAAAATTTACCATCTGGTCTTATAATCCCTTAACAAACCCCCCAACTCGCCTTAACAAAAATCTATGGCATGCTACAATGCTGACCATCATTTTCAGATATATACAATTATTATGCGTTTATTAACTTTAATTACCGTCGGTTTATTTTCCATCGTGCCAATGGTAAGTAATAGTGCCCCAAGTATTATTCCCAAGCCTCCAGCGTTAGCGGCCACCTCTTATTTATTGATGGATGCTAATAGTGGTGAAGTATTGGTTGAACACAATGCCGACATGGTTTTGCCCCCTGCCAGCTTAACTAAGATGATGACAAGCTATGTGGCCATTGAAGAGCTGGACTTTGGTAACATCACAATGGAAGAAAAAGTACGCATAAGTGTAAAAGCTTGGAAGGCAGAAGGCTCGCGTATGTTTATTCGTGAAGGCACTTACGTGACCATCGAAGATTTATTGAAAGGCGTTATTATTCAGTCGGGTAACGACGCCAGTATTGCATTAGCCGAACATATTAGCGGTAGCGAAGAAGCATTTGTCGATGTTATGAATCAATATGCAGTACAAATGGGTATGACAAATACCAACTATAACAATGCCACAGGCCTGCCTTCAAAAGGCCATGCTACAACGGCCAGAGACTTGTCTAAATTAGCGCAATTTATTATTTATGAACATGCTGAGCAGTACCCGTTGTACAAGCAAAAATCATTTACTTATAACAATATTTCACAAGATAACCGCAACCGCTTATTATTCAGAGACCCAAAAGTAGACGGCCTTAAAACCGGCCACACAGAAGAAGCTGGGTACTGCTTAGTATCAAGTGCAGTCGATGGCGATATGCGTTTAATTGCAGTAGTCATGGGTACCAGTTCAGACAGTGCCAGAGCTAGAGAGTCACAAAAACTTCTAACCTACGGTTTTCGCTACTTTGAAAGCCATCAGCTATACGCCGATCAAGAACCGCTGCAGTCGGCACGGGTTTGGTTAGGAGAGCAAGACGAATTAAAATTAGGCATCAGTAACGGCGCATTCATTACTATCCCAAGAGGCCAGAAAGGCAACTTGCATGTAGAATTCAGCATTGACGAGGTCATTAAAGCGCCGGTTATGAAAGGCTTAGAATACGGCAATGTAAAAATTTCACTAGACGATAAAGTATTATTAGATAAACCATTAGTATCGTTGCATGAAGTTGAAGAAGCAGGATTTTTAGCCCGTGTTTGGGATTACATTAAGCTCTTCTTTTATTCTTTGATTAACTAACACAGCAAGCGCTTAGAGCAAGTGAAGCGTAACCTTGTAAAAACTAACTTTAAAGCCATATTAAATAGCATCAAACGATTGAATGTTATTGGCTAGTAGTAGAGAACCATGGCGAAAAAAGTAGACGCTCCTAAAATTGAATTTCCTAGCAGTAATTATCCAATAAAAGTGTTGGGTGAAAGTGCTCATGACTATGAAGAGTTTGTACTCAGTATTATGCGAGTACATGCTCCTGACTTTGATGCTGAATTGATCAAAATTAATACCAGCAGTAATGGGCGGTTTACCTCAATGACGTTCTTTATTACCGCCGAGTCTGCTGAACAGTTAGAGCAAATGCATAAGGATCTAATTCAGCATAAACGCATAAGAATGGTGCTTTAATGGACTTAGGTGTTCGCTTTTTGGGTAAAGACTTGGACTACCAGTTAGTTTGGCAGGCCATGAAAGACTTTACCGATACAAGAACAGCTAACACCCCTGACGAAATTTGGCTGCTAGAGCATCCCCCGGTATTTACTCAAGGTCAGGCGGGTAAGCCTGAGCATTTACTTTTTACCGGAGACATACCCGTTGTACAGGCCGACCGAGGTGGCCAAGTCACTTACCATGGTCCTGGGCAACTAGTAGCCTATATAATGGCTGACATTAAGCGGCTTAATATTGGTCCTAGAGAGCTAGTAAGCAAAATAGAGCAAAGCTTGATAGATCTATTAGACGAGTACCAAGTAACAGCCTATCCAAAAAAAGATGCGCCTGGTGTGTATGTAAATGAAAGCAAAATTGCTTCTTTAGGTTTGCGTATTCGTAAGGGTTTAAGTTTTCATGGTCTATCTTTAAATATAGACATGAATCTAGAGCCGTTTGAACGCATTAACCCTTGTGGTTATGCCGGTATGAAAATGACTCAGCTTGCCGATTTAGTGGCAGGTAATCAATCACAGTTAATAACTATTGAAACCATTAGCCAAAAGCTGGTGACACAATTAAAAAAACACATGCCTTACCCCGGCATACAAGATTTAGGTAACCAGTTGCCATGAGCACAGACGTAAATAAAGTAGGGAATGCAGCAGCGGCCATTAAAATAGATCCCAAGCAAGGGATTAAAAAACGTGGCGCTGAAAAAGTAGCGCGTATTCCAATAAAAGTGATTCCAACTGAAACCATGCCACGTAAGCCTGATTGGATTCGTGTGCGCATACCTTCTAATACCGGCGCTATTCAATCGGTTAAAGATAAGTTGCGGAAACATAACCTGCACACAGTATGTGAAGAAGCGGCGTGCCCAAACATTAGTGAATGTTTTGGCGGTGGTACGGCAACGTTCATGATAATGGGTGATATTTGTACTCGCCGTTGCCCATTCTGTGACGTTGGCCATGGCCGTCCAAACCCTTTGAATGCAGACGAACCTAAAGAGCTGGCAACCGCTATCGCTGACATGGGTCTTAAGTATGTAGTTGTCACATCTGTAGACAGAGATGACCTAAAAGATGGTGGTGCTCAGCACTTTGCAGACTGTATTCGCTATACTAAAGAACTCAGTCCAGAACTAAAGATGGAAGTATTGGTTCCTGACTTTAGAGGGCGTATGGATATTGCTCTAGATATCTTGGCACAAACCCCACCGGATGTGTTTAATCATAATTTAGAGACTGTACCGTCCTTATATAAGCGCGTTCGTCCTGGGTCTGACTATCAATGGTCGCTAGATCTATTGAAAAAGTATAAAGAGCGCTGCCCTAAGGTACTGACTAAATCTGGTTTAATGTTAGGCATAGGTGAAACCAAAGAAGAAGTTATTCAAGTTATGCGTGACATGCGTGCTCATGACATTGATATGATCACCCTTGGTCAGTACTTACAACCTAGCAAAGAACATCTAGCAATTGAACGCTTTGTGCATCCAGACGAATTTGATGAGCTGGGGCAAATTGCAAAAGACTTAGGTTTTTTAAGAGTGGCTAGTGGTCCAATGGTAAGGTCTTCATATCATGCCGACGAACAAGTAAAAGGCGCGCTTTAAAACGTAATTGGTGGTGCTGTATTTATGTGAATAATACTCGCACTGTATAAAAAATAGGCTTTACTAAAGACTAGTAAAGCTGAATGTCATAGTTTAAATACTGTTTTTTAACGCTAAAACGGACAAATCAGCTTAAATATCGTACAAAAAGTGCGGATATAGCAAATTTTGCTGTATTAGATTTGTCCTATTAGGCTAAAAATGCGTATAATACGCGCGTTTTATAGACACCTACAAAATCTCCTCTGGAGTGAGCAACTGATTAATGGCTAAACCTAGCAATCGCACAAAAGCATCAAATCGTCCTTCATACAAAAAAATTCTTAAGCAGCAAGAGCAGCAAGAACAGAAGGGTGAATCTCAAGAAGCTATTGATCAAATAGCGGCACTTGAAGCGCTACTTGGCGGCGGATTACTATCTGCAGAGCCGGAAGTAGCTGAAACTGAAATTGAAGCGCCTAAAGAAGCTGAGCCTTCTGTAAGCCCTGAAGAACAACAACGTTTAGACGAAGAGCGTATTGCACGTGAAGAAGAGCGTTCTAAAGAACGTTCTTCACGTGAAGAAGAGCGTCGCAAGCTTCAGCAAGAGCTGGTTAAACAGCAAGAAGATCGCGAGGCTCGTTATAAAGAAGAGCAAGAAAAGCTTAAAGCTGAGCTTCTTGATAAAAAAGATCTGAAAAAGCAAATCGCTGAAGGTAAAAAAGAACTTAAGCGTTTGCAGAATCTTAATAAAATTGGCAAATTAAATGCGTCTCAAGTTAAGCGCATAGATGAGCTGGTAGAATTTATCAAGAATGGCGTGCAACCTGTGAAAGCTGACGATAAGCCAGTAAAAGCAGCTAAGAAAGCGCCTGCTAAAAAGACAGCAGCTAAGAAAGCACCTGCTAAGAAAGAAGAAAAAGTAGTAGCTAAGAAAACCACAGCTAAAAAAGCAACCGCTAAGAAAGCGACTGCCAAAAAAGCTGATGCTGAAGAAGCTCCGGCTAAGAAAACTACAGCTAAGAAAACTACGGCTAAGAAAACTACGGCTAAGAAAACTACAGCTAAGAAAACTACAGCTAAGAAAACTACAGCTAAAAAAACAACCGCAAAGAAAACTAAATAAGTTTGATTTAACGTTGCAAAAAAGACCGAGCTACATGCTCGGTTTTTTTATGTCTAAAATAGCTGTAGGAGCTCACCCCGTGAGCGATCAGTCCGGTAAAATAAAACCATTCGCCTGCAAGCAGACTCCAACCGTCATAGGTTAAATAAAAATTGTAGGAGCTCACCCCGTGAGCGATCAGTCCAGTAAAATAAAACCATTCGCCTGCAAGCAGACTCCAACCGTCCTAGGTTAAATAAAAATGGTAGGAGCTCACCCCGTGAGCGATCAGCCCGGTAAAATAAAACCATTCGACTGCAAGCAGACTCCAACCGTCCTAGGTTAAATAAAATTTGTAGGAGCTCACCCCGTGAGCGATCAGTCCTGTAAAATAAAACCATTCGCCTGCAAGCAGACTCCAACCGTGACCCATAAAAAAACCGAGCTATAAGCTCGGTCCTTTTATAATTTTCACTAAAACTTTGAAATTCACAAAGCCTATAGATCAAACTGCTCTAAATGATTTAAAAAATCGGGCTTGCTAATCTCACCTAAAATAGTGGCATCAGAAATACTATTGCCATCTAGTCCATAAAAGATAAGGCTAGGAGGTCCAAATACCTTTTGAGATTCTAAATAAGATTTATGAAATTCATCAAAAGCCGTTATGTCTAATTTAATACGCACAAATGGATCCAGTGCGGTTCTTACTTCGTTGTCTGCAAAAATGGTCTTGCTCATTATTTTGCATTCAATACACCAGTCAGCATAGACATCAACAAATACTAGCTTGCCATTGTCTTTGGCGTTTTTTAATGCCGCGTTAAAATCACTTTCGGTTGATATTGTGGTAAATATTGAGTTTTTATTATCTTGAGATCCGGTGTCCTGGCTGCCAGTTGAGCCTGTCATCATGACGTTGTTGGCCTGTGAGTGTGGAGTACCAAGATACATAGAGGTTGTAGTGAATAATAAGATAAGCGCTAAGCCCACCATTAATAATGCAATACCTTTTATAATGCGTTGCTTAACGCTTGCAGCAGCTTCAAATGCACCCAGAACCGTGCCGTAAATAGCCAGCAGTACTGTCCAAGCAAATAGGTAAACAGTTTCTGGTAATACGCGGCCTAAAATCCAAATGGCAACAGCAAGTAATAACACACCAAAGAATATCTTAACCTGATCCATCCACATGCCTGCCTTAGGCATAACTGACGCGCCAGTGGTGCCAATGGCAATTAAAGGTAAGCCCATGCCTAAACCTAAGGCAAATAGGGCAGCGCCGCCTAATATGGCGTTACCAGTTGTGCTGATATAAACCAAGGCGCCAGCTAAAGGCGCGGTAACGCAAGGGCTAACCACAATAGCGCTTAATGCACCCATTAAAAACACGCTAATTAAACTGCCGCCTTGTTGCTTCTGGTTTAGGCGATCTAAAGGGTCTTGGATGAATCGTGGCAGTCTTATTTCATATGCACCAAACATTGATAGCGCTAATAAAACAAATAGGCCTGCAAACAATCCTAGAACCCAAGGCTGCTGCATATAAATTTGTAAGTTAAAGCGAGCGCCAAGCATGCCAACAATAGTGCCTGCAATCGCAAAGGTAATAGCCATACCCAATACATAAGTCACTGACATAAAAAAGCCAGAGCGAGCCGTTAGGTTTTTTTGTCCAGCGATTACGCTAGATAAAATAGGCACCATGGGCAGTACACATGGGGTAAACGTTAAGCCAATGCCTAGAATTAAAAATGTCGCGATTACAAACCAGATGCCAGCATCTTGTAAAAACTGATTGATACCAGAGGCGTTATCTAGGTCGGGCATGCTGATTGTTGTGCTGATTGTTGTGCTGGTTGAAGTACTAGTTGTTGTAGCGCTTGGAGTAATGTTAATCAACGCTTTTTGTGGCGGATAGCAAAGGCCAATGGCTTCATCACAACCCTGGTATTTAAGAGTTAATGATTCGGTTGCGGCAGGCAGTTTAGAGCGATCAATTTTTAATGTGGCCGAGCCGTAAAAAACTGAAACCTTACCAAAGCTTGGGTCGTCAATCGTTTCAGCTGTCTCGATAAAGGCAAAGTTTGAGTATTTAGATTTATCAGTAAAAGTCAGATTAACTTTATCTTGATAAAGGTAAATGTTCCTAGCAAGGTCAAAGTTAACCAATACAGAATCGTCAGTTTCAGTGGTAGTAAACTGAATAGCTTGATCGGCCGGCAATGCGGTAGACTCACCAAATAAGCTGCCAAGGCTAGCTTGGCTGAACAGCAAGGCTATAAAAATGGATAGGGGTAAAAGTAGTTTCATTGGCATAATGCTCATCATGTATATCAGGTTTAGTTTATGGAGTAAGCATAAGGTAGATAAGTTCCGATTGCACTCTGACCAAAGGAGGAGGTTGCTGCTACTTTTGTGGGTGTTTGGGCTG
>JAWUVO010000024.1:0-8816 GCA_034112325.1 Bermanella sp.
TCTAAATGTATAGAGGCAGGGAGTACATCCATGCCGGCGGTTAGAGCACTAATATTAATATCGCCATTTAATTTATAGCTTAGATAGCGTTCTATGTCGTATTTATATTGACCTACATAGGGGAATATTTGCTGACCTACGGCACTGTAAAGCGCCAACACTAAAAACGCTGTTATAAAAAACAAGTTAAATGTGTTTAAGCTCTGCCTAATTGTAAATTGCTTCATGGGATAATATTACTGCAATATTACGTCGTATTGTTCTTGACCATACATAGGTTCCACCTGCAGTTTAATGGTTTTGCCTATAAAGTTTTCTAAGTCTGCCAGACTATGACTTTCTTCATCTAGCAGTAGGTCAATTACGGTTTGTGATGCTAACACTAAATAGCCCGACGCATCGTAAACGCGAGCCTCTCTGATTAACTCACGGAACATTTCATAGCACACGGTTTCGGCTGTTTTTATTTGGCCACGCCCGTCACAATGAGGGCAAGGCTCACTCAACATTTGGCCCAGACTTTCCCGTGTACGTTTACGGGTCATTTCAACTAAGCCTAAATCGGATACTTGAGAAATTTTAGTTTTAGCATGATCTTTTTCTAATACTTTTTCCAACATCCGTAATACTTGGCGCTGATGCTCAACATCTAACATGTCAATAAAGTCGATAATAATAATACCGCCCAAGTTACGCAGTCTTAATTGACGACCTATGGAAGTAGCGGCTTCTAAATTTGTTTTAAAAATAGTTTCTTCTAAATTTCGATGCCCTACAAAGCCCCCCGTGTTTACATCTACTGTGGTCATAGCTTCGGTTTGATCGATAATTAAATACCCACCAGATTTAAGTTGCACCTTACGATCAAGTGCCTTATG
Source organism: Bermanella sp. (assembly GCA_034112325.1). Classification (GTDB taxonomy): domain Bacteria; phylum Pseudomonadota; class Gammaproteobacteria; order Pseudomonadales; family Oceanobacteraceae; genus Bermanella. Next base: position 879 of record JAWUVO010000024.1, read on the forward strand.
TATTTCATCTTCTATACCATGCAAGTCAAATATCGGGCGCTCGCCAGGATAATACTCTAATTTATCGGTGACTTCGGGCACAAAAGATTTGGCGAAGTCTTGAGCATTTTGGAAGTTTTCTTTCGAGTCAATTAATACCTTATCAACGTCGGGACGAATAAAATCTCGAAACGTACGTAAATGTAACGGTAGCTCTTCATAGATAACAGAGGGCGCTTGTGCTGTTTTTGTGCGCTCTTGAACCTTATTCCAAACCCGCTGTAGATAGCGAGTATCAGATAGAATTTCATCTTCGCCAGCACCTTCAGCAGCGGTACGCAGTATAAACCCGCATTCTTTAGGTAAACCCTCGGCGGCCATGCAAGACTGCACCAAGTTACGCAGCCTTTCACGCTCTTCCTCGGCTTCAATTCTTTGGCTAATACCCACATGCTGAGTGTGTGGCATAAAAACTAAATATCGAGATGGAATAGACAAATGAGTGGTCAGGCGAGCGCCTTTTGTGCCAATAGGGTCTTTCGTTACCTGCACCACAAGACTCTGGCCTTCATGCAGCAAACTAGCAATGGCATCTGGATTACGCTTTGCGGCTTCACTGTCTTTCAACGGACCTTGAATATCGCCCGCATGAATAAAAGCGGCGCGCTCAAGGCCTACCTCAACAAAAGCAGCCTGCATACCCGGTAATACACGCACCACTTTGCCTTTATAAATATTACCGACGATGCCACGACAGTTTGTGCGCTCGATGTACACTTCTTGTAGAACGCCGTTTTCGGCTAAACCCATGCGGGTTTCCGTTGGCGTCACATTTAACAATATTTCCGTATTCATGACGTTTTTTTTGCCTGCGATGCAGGCACCCTAAAATTAAAATTCTGTTGGCTTATCTGATAACCGTAATTCAATAATTGTGACTGACTGATACGGTTAAAATTAAGCACTCCAAATAGGTATATTAAATCGATGCAACATCATTCCTATTTGTTCTAACGGCAAGCCCACAACATTGCTGTAACTGCCTTCTATACGCTTTACAAATACCGCAGCTTTACCCTGTATGCCATAACTACCAGCTTTATCCATGGGTTCTTGTGTGGCTACATAGGCTTTAATTTGCTGCTGCGTTAACTCTAAAAAATATACATCGGTAATGATTGATGCACTTTCCACTTTTTGCTTACTACCTTCGCTATGTATTAATGCCACACCGGTAATAACTTGATGCTGTTTGCCTGACAACATTGTAAGCATATTAATAGCATCTTGTGGTGATTCAGGTTTACCTAATATTTGGCCGTCTATGACCACGCTGGTATCGGCTGCCAATACTGGTAAACCTTGGCTGTAAGCTAAACCTTGTTTGGCTTTTTCTAGGGCCAAGCGTTGTACGTAATCGCCGGCTATTTCATTTACCAGAACCGATTCGTCTATGTCCATAGATCGAGTAATGTATTTGACACCAATTTGCTCTAACAGTTCTTTACGCCTTGGAGACGCCGATGCTAATAATAGATCTGCCATTTTACGACCTAAAGTACGACCGAATAGCAAGCATCACGTTGTACCATAAAGGCCATATTAGCGCGCTGCCCACCGACGGCCATAACAGTGCCATTTTCCCTTGGCCCAAGATAATAGATTCAATCCAATAACCCATTAATAAATAAAGACCCACCAGCACAAAAACTAAAAACCCTTGCTGCACTGAATTGTATAACCGCATTCTAGACTGCAGCAATAAACAAAGGTAAGCCAGCACACTTAAGCACAGCGCATTTTGCCCAAATAGGTCGCCATGCAACACATCCACCAGCAAACCAATTGCAAAGCCTAAAAAAATTCCTGCTTTACTAGGACTTACCAACACCCAAAAAATGAGGGTCATAGCAGCCCATTCAGGACGAATATAGTCCAACATCCTAGGCATAGGGAAAATAGCTAATACAAAAGCTATAAAAAACGTAGGGAGGATTACTGCATACGCGCGCATTATTGCCCTTCCTCTAAATAACTTTGAGAGCCTTCAACGCTGATTTTATCTTCTAAAGTTGAAGCTTCATTTTTTGCTTTTGCTTGCGCTTTTAATGTTTCTAAAATATCAGGTAGTGCACTGGCGTCAGAAAACACTAACAACACATAACGAGATCGATCTAAATTTGCTGCAGGCTTTGCCGATACAATTGCGAATGGCTGACCAGGATCGTGCTCAATTTTGGTTATTTGTCCCAGTGGATAGCCTTTGGGGTAACGGCTGCCTAAACCAGAACTTACTAGTTGATCGCCTTCTCGTATATCGGCTGTATCGGGCACATAAATAAGCGCCAGCTCGTCTAAGTTACCAGACCCGACAGCTATGGCGCGCACTCCGTTTCGATTCACTTGGACTGGAATGGCATGGTTCGAATCTGCTACCAACAAAACACGGCTGGTATAAGGCATTACCTCTATTACCTGCCCCATTAAGCCGTAAGCATCTAAAATTGGCTGTCCTTTAAAAACGCCTTGTTCGGAGCCTTTGTTTAAAATTATTTGATGAGTATATGGATCCGGGTCTACGCCAATAAGCTCGGCCACTAATACCTTGTCCTCTAACTGCTCTGATGCATTTAAGAGTTCGCGAAAACGATTATTTTCAGCTCTAAGAGACACCATTTGCTGGACTTTTTGCTTTAGAATTAAAGCCTCGTGGCGTAAGCGCTCATTTTCTTCTTGCAAAGAAGCACGGCTAACTGCGGTATCTTCAGCCCATCCGCCTAATTGACCTGGGATGCTTGCTACCCATTGTACAGGGGTAATAAAGATACCAAGAAAAGAGCGCACATGTACTGTAGGAGATAAATACTGCTCAGCAAGCAGGATACTCAAAGACAGAAAAACCGCCATGAAAAGACGGTATCCTAGCGCTGGGCCTGATGAGAATATACCTTTAATGGCGAACTCCTTAAAATTACATAATCACAAGCTAACACTAATGCAGTGTTAGCTTAGCGATCAATTAATATTCGTCAGAGGCCAATAATTCTAACTGTAAATCAGTCATTGTTTCTAACGCACGACCGCCACCACGGGCCACACACGTTAGCGGATCGTCGGCAACAATCACTGGCAAACCTGTCTCTTCGCTTAATAGCTTGTCTAACTCGCGTAACATTGCACCGCCACCCGTTAGCACAAGTCCACGTTCAGCAATGTCAGACGCTAGTTCTGGAGGGCATTGCTCAAGAGCGCTTTTAACTGCCTGAACAATAGTCGCTAACGACTCTTGCAAGGCTTCAAGAATTTCATTTGAGTTCAAAGTAAATGAGCGAGGAATACCTTCAGCTAGGTTACGGCCTCTAATATCAATTTCTCTCACTTCAGCACCAGGATAAGCGGTACCAATTTCTTGCTTAACTCGCTCAGCCGTTGCCTCACCAATTAATGAACCATAGTTACGACGAACGTAAGTCACGATAGCTTCGTCAAATTTGTCGCCGCCTACTTTAACCGATTCGCTATAAACTACTCCGTTAAGAGATATGATCGCAATTTCAGTGGTACCACCACCAATATCAACCACCATAGAACCACTGGCTTCTTCAACTGGAAGTCCAGCACCAATAGCCGCTGCCATTGGCTCTTCAATTAAATATACCTTGCGAGCGCCTGCGCCAATGCACGACTCACGAATAGCTTTGCGTTCAACCTGAGTTGACTTGCATGGCACACAAACCAGCACCCTTGGGCTAGGGGTGAAAAAGCTATCTTGATGCACTTGTTTGATAAAATGCTGAAGCATTTTTTCAGTTACCTGAAAGTCGGCAATTACACCGTCTTTGAGTGGTCGAATGGCTTGAATATTTGCCGGTGTACGGCCTAGCATTCTCTTCGCTTCGGTACCCACTGCGGCTACTGATTTTTGATTACCTTGTATGCGAACGGCCACTACTGACGGCTCGTTTAAGGTGATACCTTTTTCTCTTTCGTAGATCAGGGTATTTGCTGTTCCAAGGTCAATAGATAGGTCACTTGAGAACATACCTCTTAATTTTTTAAACATCCGTAGATTCCATAGATGGTAATAATATTTATTTTGCAGCATAGACTATCAACGGCGGGCTTTTTGGGCAAGGTAGAAATGTGTTAACTTATAGCCTTTTCCAAACATACATTAAAGAAGCACACAAAAAGCTTCCAAAAAGCGAGAAAATACATGGCGCTTGACCATTCAGACGTAAAAAGCATCGCCAATTTGGCCAAACTGGCCATCAGTGATGAAAATATAGACAAATATAAAACTGAGCTAAGTAGTATTTTAGATTTAGTTGAGCAAATGAATGCGGTAAATACCGACGATGTTGAACCATTAGCTAATCCTACCGATGCTGTTCAGCGTTTACGTGCCGATGTGGTGACCGAGACCAACCACCGCGAAAAATACATGGCCAATGCCCCAGCACAAGAAAATGGCCTTTTCTTAGTGCCAAAAGTGGTTGAATAAGACTTAACATGAAAGATTCTAATATGCATAACCTAACCCTTAGCCAGATATCCCAAGGCTTAAATAATGGCGATTTCAGTAGTGTTGAAATCACTCAGCATTACCTAGATCGAATTGCAAAGTTTGACCAAGGTGAAAGCGGTTTAAACAGCTTTATAACCGTCACAGCAGCACAAGCATTAGCCGACGCTAAAGCCGCCGATGAACGTCGTGCCGCTGGCAATGCCACTGCATGGACAGGCGTGCCATTTGCCCATAAAGATATTTTTTGCACAGACGGCACATTAACTACTTGTGGCTCAAAAATGCTGGGCAATTTTATTCCTCCTTACGATGCCACTGTAGTGGATAACTTCAAGCAACAAGGCGCTGTGTGCTTGGGCAAAACCAACATGGACGAATTTGCCATGGGCTCGTCGAACGAGTCGTCATTTTTTGGCCCTGTTAAAAACCCATGGAATAAAGAAACCATTCCAGGCGGATCATCTGGCGGCTCGGCTGCGGCCGTGGCTGCACGCTTAGTACCGGCCGCCACAGGCACCGATACTGGCGGCTCCATTCGTCAGCCAGCTGCATTATGTGGTTTAACCGGCTTAAAGCCTACCTACGGTCGCTGCTCGCGTTTTGGCATGATCGCCTTTGCATCGTCGCTTGATCAAGCTGGCCCTATGACACAGACCGCTGAAGATGCTGCCATGATGTTAAATGTAATGGCCAGCTTTGACGAAAAAGACAGCACTAGTATTGACCAAGCTATTCCAGACTACACTGCTACGTTGAACGACGATATTGCAGGTAAAGTAATCGGTATTCCAAAAGAGTTTTTCCCTGATAGCCTCGACGGCGAAATGGCCAAAACTGTACGCAACGCCATTGCCGAATTCGAAAAAATGGGCTGTACAATTAAGGAAATTTCTTTACCAAGTACAGACCTAGCGATTCCAGCTTATTATGTGGTTGCGCCAGCTGAATGTTCAGCCAATTTATCGCGTATGGACGGTGTTCGCTTTGGTTACCGTTGTGAAAACCCTAAAGATGTAGAAGACTTGTATAAACGTAGCCGCGGTGAAGGCTTTGGTGACGAAGTTAAGCGTCGCATCATGATTGGCACATACGCGTTATCTACCGGTTTCTACGATGCCTATTATGTTAAAGCACAAAAGATTCGTCGCTTGATCAAAAACGATTTTGTCAGCGCGTTCGAACAAGTAGATATAATTATGGGGCCTGTAACACCATCACCTGCTTTTAAGGCTGGCGAAAAATCAGGTGACCCTGTTGAAATGTATATGGAAGATAAATTTACACTTTCTTGTAACCTTGCAGGCCTACCTGGCATGTCAATTCCAGCAGGCCAAATAAACGGTTTACCGGTTGGATTGCAAATGATTGGTAACTACTGGAGCGAAGCCAGTATGCTAAACATGGCGCATCAATTCCAGAGCCGTACAGATTTTCACAAGCAAGCGCCACAAGGCATTGAATAAGGAGACCATTATGGAATGGGAAGTTGTTATTGGTCTTGAGATTCATGCTCAGTTGGCCACAAAATCAAAAATATTTTCAGGTTCAAGCACCGCATTTGGTGCCGAGCCAAACACTCAGGCTTCGTTGGTTGATTTAGGTTTACCTGGTGTATTGCCAGTCTTCAACCAAGAAGCTCTAGCCATGGCTGTTAAGCTAGGTTGCGCAATTGATGCTGAAATTGGCAAAGTTTCTGTATTCGATCGTAAAAACTATTTTTACCCTGACTCGCCAAAGGGCTATCAAACAACTCAACTGCATCACCCAATTGTGGGCATGGGTCATATTGAAATTGACATGGAAGACGGCACTAGCCGTCGCATAAATGTCACCCGCGCGCACTTAGAAGAAGATGCCGGTAAATCGCTACATGAAGATTTTAGTGGTATGTCAGGTATCGATTTAAATCGTGCTGGCACACCATTAGTTGAAATTGTATCTGAGCCAGAAATGCGTAACGCGAAAGAAGCCGTTGCATACTTTAAAAAAATGCACAGTATTGTTACCTACCTAGGTATTTGCGATGGCGATCTTTCACAAGGATCTATGCGTTGTGACTGTAACGTTTCTTTGCGTCCAAAAGGCCAACAAGAGTTTGGTACGCGTACTGAAATTAAAAATGTGAATAGTTTCCGCTTTGTAGAGCAAGCTATCAACGTAGAGATTGAACGTCAGCGTGACATTTTAGAAGACGGCGGCACCATCATTCAGGAAACTCGCTTGTTTGACGCTAATAAAATGGAAACTCGTTCAATGCGATCTAAAGAAGTGGAAAACGATTACCGTTATTTCCCTTGCCCTGATCTATTGCCAATTGTAATTGACGATGACTATATTGAAGCGATTCGCAAAACATTGCCTGAATTACCGGATCAGAAAAAACAACGCCTAATGTCTGAACATGGGTTAAGCGAATATGATGCGGCGATATTAACTGCAACACGCGAGCTAGCGGTTTACTTCGAACAAGTAGCTGAAAAATGTGGTGACTATAAACTTGCCGCAAACTGGGTAATGGGCGAACTTTCTGCCGCGCTAAACAAAAGCGAAGCTGAAATTAAAACGTGTCCAATCAGTGCTGAAAATTTAGGAGCCATGATTGTCCGGATCAAAGATAATACAATTTCGGGTAAAGGGGCTAAATCTGTGTTCCAAAATCTTTGGGATCAAACGGGCGATGATGTTGATGCATTAATTGATTCACTTGGTTTAAAACAAGTAAGCGATTCAGGTGCCATTGAAGGGATCGTAGACGATGTATTAAATGCCAACCAAGCCCAAGTGGATCAGTATGTAAATGCTGAGCCAGATAAGCGCGGTAAAATGGTAGGCTTCTTTGTTGGGCAGGTGATGAAAGCCTCTAAAGGATCGGCTAACCCGGGCATTGTAAATAAAGTATTAAAAGAAAAACTAGGTGCTAGGTGCTAGGTGCTAATTTATTAAATAAAGACCGCATCTAAATAGCAAAAAACCGCCAATAATTTATTTTCTTTGGCGGTTTTTTTTGGCTATTTAAATGCCGCTAGCTCAGCCTGTTCTTTTGCTTCCCGTTCTTCGTATTGTTTTTCTTCGGCGGTTTTTTCTAAACTTAAACCAGATGATCCATCGCTAGGATCGTTAGCACCATCATTGTTTTCATTCAGTTTAATACGCAAACGCAAGTTATTTGCCGAATCAGCATTTTTGATCGCCTCGTCTAAACTAATACGGCCTGCGGCATGTAACCTATACAAAGCAGCATCGAAAGTTTGCATGCCTAAACCTTCAGATTTTGCCATGATTTCTTTAATACCTGAAGTATCACCTTTAGTGATTAATTCTTGAATGGTTTTAGTGCCTAACAGAACTTCTACAGCGGCTACCCGCTTATTATCTATTGTGGGAATAAGGCGCTGCGAGATAATCGCTTTCATGTTTAAACCAATGTCTTG
>JAWUVO010000025.1:0-83334 GCA_034112325.1 Bermanella sp.
CTTTTAAATCTTCAGATTTATAATTAATGGCACCGTCAAAACCTAGCTCATTTACAATCCAGTCTACTTTTTCATCGCTACCCACTATGCCAATAACTGTGAGTCCATCGGCTTTTGCTAGTTGGCCCACAATAGAACCCACAGACCCTGCAGCGCCAGTGACCACAATGGTTTCACCAGACTTAGGTTTACCTATTCCATATAAACCTTGAGTAGCGGTTAAGCCCGGTAAAGCAAATACACATAAAGCGGTTAGGGCATCAACACCCGCCTGTACCTTATTAAAACCTTTGCCATCGTTAACAATGTATTCGGCCCAACCGGTCATTCCCATTACTATATCGCCAACCGCAAACTTAGGGTTGTTCGATTCTATCACTTCGCCCAGTCCGCTAGAGCGCATAACGCTGCCTAATTCTACCGGTGGAATGTAGCTGTCAGTTGCAGGGCTCATCCAACCCAGCATGGCTGGGTCTAATGACATGTGCGTTTGTTTGATTAAAACCTGTCCTTCTCCGGCTTTAGGTATGTCTTTTTTAACTACTTCAAACATATGTGGGCCAACAGGCGTGCCGTCTGGGCGTTTAATAAGATTGATTTGTGTGTATTGAGTCATATTAGATCCTACCTATTTATTAATGCCACTAGGCTACCACATTGAGAAAAACGCAACATGACCAGTCAGGTCATAGTCTAAGTAATTAGGTTTTAATGTGGAGGAGGTCGTCTATTAAATGAACAGCTGTTTTGGCTTTAAGGTAAGTATTCAGAATGTTTCGAAATTACAAAAAAATGTGGCATAGTGAAGCCATTATTCATGACAATTTACAGTGATATATGCATTTTTTTCTTTTAGGGCTGAAAGTTTTATTAAGCTCTGGCTATCGTAAGTTTATTCTTATTCCACTTGTGGCTAATGCAATTCTGTTTGTGGTGATTGCGGTGTCGTTGTTTAGTTTGTTACCTGATAGCGTGCAGTGGTTAATCAGCTGGATTCCAGACTGGCTTCCGTTTATGGAGTTTTTTATATACTCATTTGCGTCAATGATTTTTTTGTTTGTATACGGAATGAGTTTTAGCATTATAACCAATGTTTTTGCGGCGCCGTTTAATGGTTTTTTAGCTGAAAAAATTCAGCGAGAAGCCGGTTTGATTATTCCTGAGGAGTCTATTAGCTCGGTTATTATGCGAACCCTAGGCCGTGAGCTTAAAAAACTAATGTACTTTATAGGCTACGGTATATTGGTTGCCATACTATTATTTTTTCTAGCCATGATCCCAATAGTTAACTTGTTAGTACCGGTATTAGCATTTTTATGGTTGTGTTGGTGTTTGGCCATTCAGTACTTAGATTATGCGGCTGATAATACCCAGCAATCGTTTGTAGGCTTAAGAAAACAAGCCAAAAAGCCTTTTATATCCACATTTGGCTTTGGGGGAATTGTGGCATTTCTGCTAATGGTGCCCATTGTAAATATTTTTGTAATGCCAGCAGCGGTGGCAGGAGGCACATTAATGTGGATAAAAAAAATCCATATGCCAAATGCCAATTTTAACGCAGACGACTTTTTCGACGAACCTGTAGGAGGGGTGACCCACCCCGAAACCAAGCAGAAGGGCTGACTACCCAGAAAAAAGTAGGAGGGGTGACCCACCCCGAAAACCAGAAGGCGGCTGCTCATCTTGTAAAGATGGCTCAGCTGGTGAAGCCCCAGATCGTGCCGGTTCAGATTGTAAAGACGGTTGTGGTAGCAGTGTTGGAGGGAAGTGTGGGTTATGAAGTTGAGCCCAGTGATCCACCTGTGGGGGCGAACACCACAGACAGTATTTTAAACGTTTGTCGTACGGTTTTGGTGACTATTAATTCAACTGATCGATATGGTGTAATGCCATACGACATAACAAGCAGTGCTTTGAAAAAAGTGGTGGCAAGCACAAATGCCGACGGCACAACAACCAATGTAACTCACTATTATCGCTGGGGTTATAAGAAAAATGATAAAAACTATTTATCAGTAATTTCCACAAGCATCAAGAATGGAGAATGTAATTAATGAGATATTTATTAAGCGGTTGTGTGTTGCTGTTTATGGTAATGACATCTTATGCCAAGCCTGCCAAGGAAATTAACGTATATAGGGCCCCGCTGGGGGGCGATAAAGAATTAATTGCTGTGCAGGCAGGCAGAATTGAAAGGTCTGAAGGCAATGACGATGCAATAATTTGGATATCCCATGTGGATTTAGATGGCGATGGCTTTGCAGACGCGTTAATTACCGACAGTAGACGTCAACACAGCAATGCAAAACACGGTTGGAGTTATAGCTGGGTGTTATTTGACCCTGAAAAAAACAGCTATATGTCTTACTTCGAAAAAGTTATTTATGTAGATGACACAGAGGCTGTATATTCAATGATGGGGGGTGAAGGTATTTCCATAGACACCAATTATTTTAAACCCATACGCTTAGAGTCCGAAGGTGGAAAATACGGGTTTTTAAATACCGCAAGTGGCTCAGGCTCAACCAGTATATTTTTTATGTGGATGGATAAAACAGGTGAAAAAATAGAGTGGAAGCAAAAAGAAATTGCCAACTTTAGAAGCCAAATTGCTCATGGCGAGCCAGATGAAGGCATGTTATCAATGGAAGACGGCTTTAAATTAATGGCCGACTTAGAAGCGCAAACCATTCCCGACGCCATGCACGGCGAAGAAATATCTTATCAGCAATGGAAAGCCGAGCAAAATACCGTAAAGACCCAAACACAAGTGCCAACACAAAAAGATGCAGCAAAAACCAACGCAGCGCCTAAAGATGAAAAAATGGCAGATTCATCGGTAGCAGATAAAGAGCAACAAACAGACCTTGTGCTTATTGTAAGCACGCTTCCAACGTGGCTGTACTATTTATTTGGCGTGTTGTTAATAACTGTTTTAAGTCTTGTATGGTTTAAACGCCGTAAAAGATAAAATTATTCATGTTTTCCTGCTTAAAAATAGGCGTGAAGCATGAAAGTTTTATTGATCAATATATGTAAAAAGCCATTACCCATTGGGTGCAATGGGTGATGTTAGTGAATAGGTATGTAGCATTGTAGTTAAGTTAAGTTTGAATAAATTAGTGGTAATAAATACCATATTTGTTTGCGTATTTTTAGCAGGTTGCTCGGCGGAATCTAATGGCCCAGTGGCCACGTCACCCGTTATGGACGATTGGGTACAAGAAGAAGTGCTTACGCAAATAGACTCAATGCGTAAAGAAATAATCGCATTGAAAAAAGAACTTAAAACAGTGGGTGAAAAATTAGAGGTTCATCTAGGGGATAAAGAAAATATCAAACCAACCAGTATTTCAATTAACGATATTGAAACCCTTGGTGATGACGGTGCGGACTTTGCCATTGTTGAGTTCTCCATTTTCAATGTCCCTATTGTGCGCGCCACAACAGCCCCCCCCAAAAAAAACAAGTAGGAGGGGTGACCCACCCCGAAATCAAGCAGAAGGATAAAGTTTAGTTTTGGTTTTGGTTTTGGTTTTGTAGGATTGAGGATTTCGGGGTGGGTCACCCCTCCTACTTTTTTCGGGGTGGGTCACCCCTCCTACTTTTTTCGGGGTGGGTCACCCCTCCCACTTGGTTTCTGGGTGGTTCAGTCCTCTTCGCAAGCCAACAAATATTCCATCATGGCTTTTTGTGCGTGTAAGCGATTCTCTGCTTCGTCCCAAACCACTGCGCGGGGGTCGTCCATCATGTCGTGGCTAATTTCTTCGCCACGGTGAGCTGGTAAACAATGCATAAAGATGGCGTCGTCTGCTGCTAAGTCCATTAACGCTGGGTTAATTTGATAGTCTTTAAATACTTTTTCGCGGGCTTTTTGCTCTTCTTCTTGTCCCATCGATGCCCAAACATCGGTTACTAATAAGTGAGCGCCCTTGGCGGCTTCTTTAGTATCACGAACAATGGTCACACGATCTTTGTTAGCCGCTACCAGTTCAGGCATAGGATCAAAGCCTTCAGGGCAGTTAACTACTAGATTAAAGTCAAACTGACGAGCGGCATTAATATAGCTGTGACACATGTTGTTACCATCGCCAACCCAAACAACGGTTTTACCTTTTATGCTGCCGCGATGTTCTTGAAAGGTCTGCATGTCGGCTAATAGCTGGCATGGATGATATTCATCAGTCAGTGCATTAATAACCGGTACACGAGAGTTGGCTGCAAATTTTTCAACAATATCATGACCAAAAGTACGAATCATGATGATGTCACACATGCGAGATAATACTTTTGCACTGTCTTCAATCGGTTCGCCGCGCCCAAGTTGAGTATCGCGAGAAGATAGAAAAATTCCTGCGCCGCCAAGTTGGGTAATACCGGCTTCAAAACTTACACGAGTACGAGTAGATGATTTTTCAAAAATCATTCCTAATACTTTGTTTTTTAGTGGCTCGTGAATTTGCCCTTGCTGTTGCATAGACTTAAGTTCAATTGCACGATTTATTATCAATGCTAATTCTGAAGGCGTAAAATCTAATAGTGTTAAAAAGTGACGCACTGCCATTAGTTGACCTTTAATTATTTTTTATCGGAGAAAAAACCAGTAATTTGATCACAAACTTTTAATGCAATCTGATCTGCTTCTTCGTCGGTTAATATAAACGGTGGCAATAAGCGCACCACATTGCCGGCCGTTACATTTAACAATAAGCCTGCATCTAATGCTGACTTCATTAAGCCAGCCGCACTTTCTGATGTATTTAAAACTACACCAATCATTAAACCTTTGCCCCGGTACTCAGTTACAAAGCCAGTATCTTTTAACTTGGCGTTAATACCTGAGCGGATGCGATCACCCAGTTCTAAAACGCGTTCGCATAAGTTTTCGCCTTGTATTGTATCAATTACCGCATTGGCGGCTGCGCAGGCTAGCGGGTTTCCACCGTAGGTTGAACCATGACTGCCTGGCTGAAGTACTTCAGCGGCTTTACCTTTTGCTAAGCAGGCTCCAATAGGAACGCCATTCCCTAGCCCTTTAGCGGTTGTTAATACATCTGGATGCCAGTTGTAATATTGAAACGCAAAGTATTTTCCGGTACGGCCATTACCTGTCTGAATTTCGTCAAGTATTAGCAATAAATCATTGCTGTCACACAGTGCACGCAACCCGTTCATGTAATCGTCGGTTGCGGCAGTCACACCGCCTTCACCTTGAACAGGCTCAACCATTATGGCGACTATATTATGGTTAGTTTTTACAGCATGCTGTGCGGCCGCCAGGTCGTTGAAAGCCACACGGGTAAAACCTTCTAATAAAGGTCCAAAGCCAGCTTGAGCTGCTTTATTACCAGTGGCTGTTAATGTAGCCATGGTTCTGCCATGAAAAGCATTTTCGACCACTAAGATAGTCGGTATATCAATGCCTTTGTTATGGCCATATTTACGTGCAATTTTTATCGCAGCTTCGTTGGCTTCGGCACCCGAATTACCAAAAAAGACATTGTCCATTCCACTTAAAGCCGTTAACTTTTCAGCCAGAGTTTGTTGTTGGCCAACACCATAAAGGTTGGAGGTATGGACTAAATTGCCAGCTTGTTCGCAAATTGCGCGTGTTACAGCGGGGTGCCCATGGCCTAAGCCACACACAGCAATACCACTTAAGGCATCCAAATAAGATTTACCGTCGGTATCGTATACTCGAGCACCTTGAGCTTTGGTGAAAGTAACGGGTAAACGACCATATGTATTCATGATAGGTTGCATAATATTTTCCCTGGCAGCCTAAAAACGCAAAAAGCAGCAATATAGTTAAAACCCCCTTACAGGTAGCCAAATATCAGCCCCTTGGGTTTTAACCTGATTTGCCGCCAAAAAAGGAAGCAAACATCATACATAGTTGGCACATTATTACAAGCTGCGAGGCGGCATGGGAGCAGGAGGTGACTGATAGGCGAGGGGGATTCTAGGAGTTTATAGCGGTTTTAAAACGGCATATGTATTTGGCTAACTATAAAAGTTGAACGTAATAGCAGAACTTATGTTTTAAATATGGTCACTTGTTCTTTTAAAGCCCCAGTACTTTTTGACATTTCTACCAATAAAGTTTGCACTTGAGCAATGTCTTTAAGGGATTGAGCGTTGGTATTATCTACTTTTCTTAGACTTTGATCAGTATTATTCAATCGCTTACTTTGCTCATGTACGGTTGATACAGCTGAGGATAATGCGGTTTCAATCTGTTCAAAGTCGATAGTTAAGCCTTCTATTTGTTCAAAGCCACTGCTAAATTGATCACTGAGTTGGGCGTTGGTTTGTGTGATGTCTTGCAATGTTTTACTGACATCATCGCCACCATTAACCACGTTTTGAATCATACCTTCTACTTCGTTAATAGCTTCGCCTGTGCGATTGGCTAGGCTGCGGACTTCGTCTGCAACCACAGCGAATCCTCTGCCTTGCTCTCCAGCGCGAGCAGCTTCAATGGCCGCATTTAATGCAAGTAGATTTGTTTGCTCTGCAATGGCGCGGATCACATCTAAAATTTTATGGATTGACGACACATCGGCTACTAGCTTTAACATGTTGTCATTACCATTAGAGATAAGTGTATCTAGGTTTTGCATTTCGCTGTTAATATTTTTAAATATTGTGACAGTAGATACACTGTTTTTATAGCCAATATTAGCGTGACTGCTTGCATCTTTAACTTGTTGTTCGGTGGTGTGGAAGTCTTTATTCTGCTGATGCAATTCATGTGAGACATTGTTGATTACATCAGTAGACTCAATTAACTTTATATTTACACCATCAAATAATGATTGAGTGTCATTGCTTTGTTTGGTTAGCCTACTAATATTATGTTTGATTGATTCAACTGCACTGCCAAAGCTAGATAATAATGAATTAATGGCAGATGAAATTTCTTTAAATTCATACATGCCAAATCCGTCAACTTTCCCAGTAAGATCATTATTTTTAGAAATCATTCGAAGTTGTTTCTGTACCCCTTTTACCGGTTTACGAATGGTTTTAACTAAATAAACAATAAACCCGGTGACTAGCGCGCTAACAATAAACATGATGCCAATAGAAGCCGAATTTAAATCGTTTAACTTGTTATGCCCATCAATAGCATTTTTACGCATTTGTCTCGCACTGTCTTCAAGATCTTTACTTTTGCCGCCTACAAGAGTTTGAGCGTCCGTGAGCTGCTCGTTAAATAATTGACTAATAGTCCCTAACGAGGTTGAAATAGATTGAGCTTTACTACTGGCTTGTAAAAATTGTTTCTCGGCTATCCATTCGTTTTCTTCCACATAGAATTTAAAAGAGGCATTAATAAACGTTTTGAAATCATTTATGTCTCGTGATAAAGCGGTGGCTAATGACTCATGTTCGGGGAAGGTAGTTGAAAATGTTTTGGTAAGCGTTATAAATTCTGCAATTTGCAACATACCTTCTGCTAGGCTGTCTTCGTCAACTTGTTGCAAGGCATCAAAATTCCAAAAAATAATATTGGTATATAATGCTTGTAACGTTTGCAGTTGAGACAGGCCTGAGAGCGCTGCCGACTGGGTTTGCAAAGCCGTTTTTTGACTTTCTAAATTCTCAGCATTGACTTCAGCTGAGCGAGCCTGTCCGTCAAAAGCGTCTCCTAACGAATGGATGCCCGAAATTAACACCCCTAAGGCCAGCAAAAAGACAAGTAACGGGATTGATGATAGTAATATCACGCGAGCACTAAGGCTGTTCATAAGTCACACATTGTAATTTGGCAATAGTTTAACTTTAGCTAACTATATAAATAGTGCGCTGGTACAAAAGCGCCAATCTCCTTGGGTTACTAGGCTCTATAAAGGTTTAGAGGCGAATTTAGTAGAATGTTGATGGCTGGTTTGATCATATTCATCCAGGATTAAATAACCGTATTGAATTGAAAACATGGCAGGTTAAGCAAGGCTGTAAAAATATAATAGTTAATCTCCATCGCTAAAATTTAGGCCTGCATTTACACCCAGGCCATCAGCAATTTCACGTTTAAAATTACCATCAAGCAATGCTGCAGCATTTTTCATATTTGTGGGATCAGTGGAGCTTGTAGAGTTAATATTAATGGTAGAAAGCATTAGTGCCATATTACTTTTAACAGTGTTGGCTTCTTGCTCATAACCATTGTTAATCATTAAGGCTAGAATATTCACATAGCCATTATTGTCTTCATTTAATACCGTATTCACCGAGTTAATTGACGCCAACAAGTGACGCCAAATAGTGTCAGAAATTTTGGCTTGGTCGGTGGTGACATTACGACGGGTTAAATAATCAAAGTAATCTTGAATGCCTACCAAAATTTTAGATATGGCGGAGCTGCCGTCTTCATCATCTAAAACAATATCCAATTTCTTGCTTAGCAAAAGTGTTCGATAGCTTTCACCGCTGTTTCTGTAATTCACAGACCAGCCGTCAGCAATTATATTAGCGCGATATGATAATTGAGTAGTGTAGGCTTTTAGCAGAGAGCATAAACGATCATTTGGAGTTGAATAATTATTAACATCTGTATAAACATTAAAAATAATTTCGATGGGTAAAAGCCCGACACTCGAAGGGGTTGCGTTTGTAAAGTAATCGTCTGTAATCTCATCGGTATCAGCGACAATAGCACTAATATTATTTGCAACATTGGTAGATCTATCTGTGTGATCGTTACGGTACGAGTCAATATATAAATAATGGGGAACGATAACACTGGTTTCCATAGGGCCAAATTTATAAGGCAGTAGTGTGTACCAAGCCGATGCAGTGGCAAGCCAGGTTTCTTGAAGTCCGATTAAACTAGCATTGGTTAAATTAGCCATTGCCGAACAAAATGAATGAGCATCATCATCTAGCTTTTGAGCTTGGGTTTGAAAGTCGTTGGTCGCAGGGATAATGACATTGTCGATGATGTTACTTGCAGCGACTTCAAGTTCGGTATTGGTTGTGGCAGAGCTAGAAGAACTACTGGCGCCACAGCCAGTTAAAACAAACATTGCTATAAGCAGAAGTAATAAAGAGTGTGTATTGCTAATCATGTATAAACCTTTTTCTAAAACAGTGTTCAATAAAGAGTGATTATTAAATAGTATATTTTCTGATGTTAGATTGTGTCGCCGTCTAAATAATCTAGGCAATTGGCGTTGCAGATAATAAGTGATTATCCCAGTGTTTGTTGGGGTAGTTCAGCCTTTTATCTTTATCTTCCTGTAATGTTTCTGCGTTCACATATCGAATTTTACCAGCTGAGTTAGACAATATAAAAAACTTATTGTCATTACTTACTGTTAATCCACAAACATCATGAAACACGTGAAAGCCATTAAATATTTTGGTATCTGTATCCCAAAACATAGCTATATTGCCTTTGGGACTGGTAAAGGCCACCGTATTACTTTGCGAGTTAATTTTCACGCTGCCCATGTAATCGTTAAGTTTGCGCAATAACTGGCTAGGAGCGTTTAAAATAGATATTGCCTTATTCCGTTTATGAATTGCGGCCAATGGAATAACGGTGTCATTAGACATTGCTTCGCGCTGTACTTGTAGCGCAATGGCCACTGTACCGCATGGAGACACATCTAAATGACGAATACTTGCTTTGCTGAAATCGTACGATTGATTGTTTATTCGGGCTTGTTCAATCAGTGTACCAGTACGGGTATCTATGTAGCTTAAGTTAGATTCCATGGTGTTTAGGTTTAACACCTTACGCCCAGAGTCAGGATGGGTTCGCAGGCCTCCGTTTGCCACTACTAAAGTTTTGCCGTCAGGCATCATCGCTAATTCATGGGGACCGACTCCATAGCTAGGAAAAGACCTGACAATTTGGTATCCCTGTGTCTCTCGTACAACAATAACACCATCGCCAGTTTCAAAATTTGATTCCGTGGTAAATAAATACTGTCCATCAAAACTGAAACAAGCGTGGCCATGCATATGATGTTTGCCTACTGAGCTAAAAGAATGTGCGACCTTGCCCGATTGAATATTAATGACTAAGCCTGTGATCCCAGGTCGGCGGGGCATGCAAACAATAAATTCATTATTGATAGGATGTTGATTCAGACCATGGCCTCTAAAATTAGAAGCAACAGACAACGTATTTTCGGAATTAATTAAATCAAAGCTAAAGCTTTTTTTATGATTACCTTGAGCAGAACAGATCAGTGTTGTGTCTTGTGATTGACGCCCTAATCCACTCCATGAAAATAGTCTACTTTCTGCATAAGTCACGCTGGATACAGATAATCCTAAACCCAAGATCAATTTAGTAAATTGTCGACGGTTTAGGTTTCGACGTAAAATTTTGTTTTCATTGTTATTCAAAGTTGTGCCATATTTTTGTTTTATAATTACAGAGAATTTACAAAATCAACTAATTGCTGTCGTTGAGGTTTAAGCAAATTAATGAAGTTATTTTTTATCGCTTCGGCTTCACCGCCGTGCCATAGAATCGCTTCTTCAACAGTGTTGGCCCGGCCATCATGCAGAAGTGATGTGCTACCACTAACGGCTTTCATTACACCTAAGCCCCAAAGTGGTGGGGTTCTCCATTCAGAGCCTGTTGCTAAAAAGTCAGATCTTCCATCACTAAGTTCAGAACCCATATCATGCAGTAAAAAATCGCTGTAAGGCCATATTTGTTGATTGCCTAAGTGTGGCTGCTGGTTACTTTTAGCGGTGGTAAAACTTGGGTTATGACATGCACTGCATTGCAGTTGATAGAATAATTCTCGTCCTGCTAGGTTATGTTCGGTTGATGTGTTGGTACGTTTTAACGGTGCTAAGTTTCGATTAAAGTTAACCACCATATCCAATAACTGTCTCGAAAGTTCAACACCTTTTTCATCGTTTCCCGTTACTTGATTATTACAGTTGGTTTGCAATGGTGTACACGGCTGAGAAGGAAAGAGCGGGTTGCTAATGCCTAGGTCATTTGCAAAAGCCGCGGCCACTGTCATGGTAAGTGTTGGTTTATTACTTTTAAGTCCAAACCGTCCTGGGCGTATTTGATTTAACTGGGTATCCCATACTTGGTTTACTCTTCCAGATATGCCATTTGAATCACCATCATTTTCATCGCTGAGTTCATCGATATCCGATTGTGTAATTAATTCAATTAATCCCATGCCATGGATACTGGGTGCGACTCGTAAACTTAATAGTGTATCTTTACCAATTGGCCCATAGGCAAGGTTATTAAATTTAATAGTCGGTTTTCTGAGTATTATTTTAGATCCATCTGGGTAGCTAAAAGGGACTTCAGACCAGCTGATATTTGCATAGGCTTCGGGAGCTACATTATGCTCTAGATTCTGGCCTGGAGTATTGTCAAAATGAGAATGCCTTAGTTGATGAGCTAGGGAAATTGATTGGGTTTGGATTTGATCACCATAATATGGGTGAGGCACTTCAGCATTGGTTTGGTTTTTATCAGGAATGCTAATTCTAATTAGTGCGCTGATACTTAATGGCTCTGATATTAAAGATTCAGGGGTGTTAGATATTCGGCCTTTCCCTCCCTTTATATGACAAGCCATGCAGGTTCTTGCATTATAAATAGGGCCTAGTCCATCTCGAGCCGAGGTCACTGTGGGTGCTTTTACCCAAGGCTGTCGAGCTAATGCTTTTCCAGCATGAAACATAGGTTTTAAATCAACAGGTAAATTATTAGCGGGCTTTTCTAGGCTAGGGAATGGACGTGGCGATGCCGATGTTGCGCCGCCAGCTAATGCTTCGGCTGAATCATATTTAGGAATTTTTTTAGCCAAGTTTGAATCAATATCACTGCAAGCCGTTAGAGTAATGCAGGCTGAAAGGCTTAAGTTTATTAGTAATACAATGCGCAATTTGTGTATTCCGTAACCGGCACAAAGCCGAGCTAAGCTCGGCTTGTACTAAAGTTTAATAATTAAAACGAACTGTTACTATCTAACCGTTAACAGCCAGCAGTTGGAGTAGACGTATCGCAGTCGGAAGCGTCTGCATCTACTACGTCACCTAGACCAAGCTGTTGTGCAATATCATTAATTAAATTGGCTTGTGAATTTAACGATACAATGGTTTTGGCAACATCACCGGTAGCATCTAAAGTTTGAATTAATACGTCAAACGGCGAGCCGTTTCGAGCGCTAGTATCAATGGCTGTGTAGTTAGTTTTTGTTAAGCTTAGAGCGCTAGCAACTTGTACACTTAAAGAGTTTAAGCCTGCATCTTTTAGGTAGTCATCGATACCGTAACCGCTCACCGAACTTGTGGTTATGTTATCAACACCGTCTTGGGTGCTGTCATAACCAGCGTATTCACCATAAAAGCTATTAGCAACACCTTCAGCGTTTAGCCAAATATCACGGTGCGTGTTGTCTGAAAAACAAGAGTGTTCGTCTTCTTGAGAGTTATTAACTAGGGCAATTTGCATGCGCTCCCCGGCCAGCTCTCCTTCAGATAACGTTCCCATGCCAGTTAGGATCTCGGTTAACTTTTGTTTGGCTTGTGCGGTATTAGCAACGGTTGTGAATTGATCGCGGTAGTTACCGACTACATTATCTTCCCAGCCATTAAGTACACCTTCTAAATCAGCTATTAATTTCTCTACTGCGATGTCTAAAAAGGCATGGCGACGAACGGCGGTATCTGTCATGTCGGTTTGATTATTTACATCTAAGTATTCAAAGTCGGTGATAGGGCGTTGACCACCAGCGGATGTTGAATTGTTGGCATTTTCACGATCAGTTCCGTTTGTGGTCGTTTGGTCGGTAATATTTAGATCTTGCCCCCAAAGCATAAATTCAATGGCGTGGTAACCAGCAATTACATCGTGTTCATCATCTGCTGTGGCGGTATTTGCTAGAAGTGCAGAGTCGATAGTGATATTTGTATTAGCAATAATATTGTCAGTAACCGTTAAACCATCGACTGCACCATTACTATTAACATTTACGGCGTTAGTCGTAACTCCCACTTGGTCGGCGGTAAAGTCAGTTGCATTTGTTTCAACATAATCGATTAATGCTTCGCCTAATGGCCATGCATTTATATCGCCTTCTGGACCGTCTTCAGTTAAGTAGTCAGATGAGTCGATTGGGCTATTACGAAAACGATAAACTTCAGTTTGCCCGTAAGGTTCACGTGACACTAACCACGCTTTTTTAGCGGCTATTAAATTTTCATTGTTTGGATTTGCTTTGAAGTTAGCTAACGCGGTCTGCAGTAGCTTAGCGGTGGCCAGTGAATCTGAGTATGCAGCAAAAGCAATATCAGCGTTGGTATCTACTACCTTTTGAACATTATCGATGTTTATGGCCGCTGAATTATTGTCGCTGCTTCCACTGCCGCATGCGATTAATAAAGAGCTTAGTGCAATGGCAGAGGCTATTTGAGTTAACTTCATTGATCTTTCCTTGGTATTTAAAATAATTAGCCTTTCGAGATACGTTGTATGTCGGTTAGCAGAAAGTCCGACCACATTAATCTAAATGATAATGATTTGCAATAGCGTAAGCTATTGAGAGTGATTATCATTTCAATATTAGTATTTGTGTAGTAACATTCTGTTTTTCACATGAACAGTCGATACAAGTTAATGTCTCAAACTATTATTTCAGCGATTATATTTTTTACTTTAGTGGGGTGTGGCAGTTCATCTAATGAAACTGTTACTACAAAAGCTGAATTAGGCGAGTTAATATTTTCAGATAAAAACCTCTCCTTTAATCGCACTCAATCTTGTTCAACCTGCCATCAACCTAATAATGGCTTTGTCGACTCAAGAGAAAATAACGCTAGCATTAATGGTTTATCAGCGGCCGCTTCATTAGGCGATAACGGCTTTTCGATTGGTGATAGGAATGCGCCTACTGCGGCTTATGCTGCATTTACTCCTGAATTTACCAACACCACACGAGAGCGGATTGGTGATCAAGGTGATAACGGCGATTACACAGGATATGTAGGTGGTCAGTTTTGGGACGGCAGGGCATTAAACTTAACAGATCAAGCGGGCGGTCCTCCTATAAACTCTGTCGAAATGGGCATGGCCAGTAAAGCAGATACGGTTGATCGCTTACGAGAGAATGATGACTACCTGCAAAAATTTACTAGGATATATGGTGCTGATATTTTTGATGATCCTAATCTAGCTTATTTAGCAATGACAGAAGTGATCGCTGAATTTGAAAAAACTGATCAATTTTCTCCTTACGACTCTAAATATGATCGCTCGTTAACTGGTGATTATAATTATTCAGTTATTTCAAAAGCGTCGGTTGGTAAAACTTTATTCTTTTCCTCTGATTTTAACTGTGCATCTTGCCACCAATTAAAACCTAGGGGTCAGTCTCAAGAATTATTTAGCGGTTTTGAATATCATAATTTAGGCGTGCCTGAAAATACTAATCTTAGAAGCTTTAACGGTGCTTTAGGCCCAGATCTAGGGTTATTTAATAACGCTGCCGTGGCTGGCGATACTAATCAAAAAGGTAAGTTTAAAACTCCCACATTACGCAATGTAGCGGTAACTGCACCTTATATGCATAACGGTGTTTTTCAATCTATAGAAGCCGTATTAAGCTTTTACCAACACGCAAAAATGAGGGCCAGTAAAATTAATAATAGCGCTTTAATAAATAATGTAATTAATCCAGAAACAGGTGTTACTTTTTTAGACCCTGAAGTAAATGAAAATATTAGTCATGATTTATTAAGTGCCAGTGATAACGATTTAACACCACAAATAATCGAACAATTTGAATGTTTTTTATTATCGTTAACCGATCAACGCTATGAAAGCTTGTTAGACCCAATAAAAATTTCAGAATGCGGCCTTTAGTGCTGGTCTAGTATTTTAGATAACTATTATTTAAGTGTAAGGAATGAAGTGTTAGTGAAAACCTATTTTTACTTTGTTAGTTTTTTAGCCGTAACTATCTCAATGCAAAGTCACGATATAATGGCTGAAGAAAATGCCATTGATCTTAATAAAGTTTATATTACAGGCGGTGCAGATCAGCGTTTAACTCAGCCAGGATCTGCCACTTTAATCGATAGTCTTGCCTTAGAAAAGTTTGAATACACAGATATTAACCGTGTATTAAATGCCGTGCCTGGTGTCAATATTCAAGAAGAAGACGGTTATGGTTTGCGTCCAAATATTGGATTACGGGGTACTTCGCCTGAACGCAGCAAAAAAATTACTATTATGGAAGACGGTATATTAACTGGGCCTGCACCTTACTCGGCACCTGCTGCCTATTATTTTCCTAATATTTCTCGTATGAGTGCTGTAGAGGTATTTAAAGGCCCTTCGACTATTCAATATGGTCCAGCCACCATAGGTGGTGCCATAAACTTGCTAAGCCGTACTATGCCTTACAATTCAGAGGGCGAATTAGATGTTCAGTATGGCAGCGACAATTTTCAACGAATAAATATTTATCAAGGTCAGCAAGTTGAAAATTTTGGATATTTAGTTGAAGTGTTGCGAGTCAGTGCTGATGGATTTAAAGAGCTTGATAACAGTGGCGATACTGGATTTGTTAAAAACGATTTCAACCTTAAAACTAGTTGGCAGGTTATGGGCGAGGTTAACCATCAATTTCAGCTTAAGATTGGTTATGCCGATGAAACATCTGACGAAACGTATTTAGGGCTAACACTAGATGATTTTAATATGACCCCTAAAAGGCGTTATGCCGCCTCGTCTTTAGATTTATCGGAATGGGTTCACCAGCAATATCAGTTTACTCACAAGGCTGAATTATCGTTGGCTGATTATTCAACAGGAACTGTTACAACAGATGTTTATCATAATAAATTTGATCGTGATTGGTTTAAAGTTAATGGCTTTAATTCAAGCACAGTTTCAATTGACGATGTACTTAAGTCTCCAAGTTTATATCAATCTTATTACAACGTTTTAACTGGCTCTGTAGCCAGTTCAAATATTGAAGAGCAATTGGCTATTGGTAATAACGCACGTGAGTACGTGTCAGAAGGTATTCAATCTAAGGTTAATATGCCGATTGATTTTGGCGCGGTAGGTAACGAGGTTGAAGTAGGGGTGCGCTTGCATAGAGATAACGTTAAGCGACACCATACAGAGCAAAATTACTCTATGTTAAATAATGGTGAATTAGTACCTATAGAAGGCAGCTTTAAAACTACAACTACTAATTCAGATGAAGCCACTGCAGTGGCCGTTTATATACAAAATGAAATGCAAATAGATGATACTAAAATCACATTCGGTGTGCGTCACGAAGAGATTAAAACCACAAAGATCGTTTATGGTAACTTATCTGGTATTAAAGAATCAGAGCAGCTGTTAAAGCAATCCATTACATTACCAGGAGTAGGAATTTATAATCAAGTATCTAAGTCGTTAGGTGTCTTGGCTGGTGTGTACCAAGGTTTTACAGCGGCCACAGCCGGTAACGGTAATGTTGAACCTGAGCAAAGTACTAACTATGAAATAGGCTTGCGCTACACCGAGCATGGGCCGTTAGAAGTTATCGGTTTTTTGAACGATTACAGCCAGTTCAGCGGCACCTGCAGTTTTTCTCAGGGAACCTGTGATACATCCAATACCGGCGAGCAAACCAATGCAGGCAGTGCGTTTGTTTATGGCATAGAAGCAAGCTGGTCAAATGAAGCGGTTGTTGCAGACATTAAAATACCTCTAGCATTAACGTACACCTACAGTTACGGAGAGTTCGCAGAAGAGTTTACCGATGCCACTGGTGTGTTTGGAGAGCAGGGGCAGGTAATAGAAGCTGGTTATCAAATCGCTTATTTACCTGAACATAGGCTTAATCTTCAAGCGGGTATGCAGTTCGATCGCTGGGACGTTAATGTTTCTATGCTGTATCAATCAGATATGCGTAATACACCAGGAGAAAATAATATAGATGCTGCCGACAAGGTTCCTGCTTACACAGTGTTTGATCTATCGGCTAAGTATAGATTAGCTGCGAACTGTCAGCTTTATATGGCTATGGATAACGCTTTAGGCAAACAATATATTGTTGCAGCTAAACCCTACGGATATCGCCCAGGTAAGCCTAGATCTATTAACCTTGGTGTTAAATATCAGTTTTAGATGGAGTTCAATGGTCGGATTTAATTTATATACACTGTTCCATAAGCATTACCCACTTAACCTAGTAAAACGCTAGGTTATTCGTTAAAATGTGCCCAGTTTCCAGTTAATATGATGATTGAGAGAGTGCTTATGTCTGAGATTATTGAACAAATTAAAGAACAAATCGAATCAAATACCGTGCTTCTATATATGAAAGGCAACCCGAATCAACCTCAGTGTGGTTTTTCGGCTCGTACGGTTTCTGCATTAATGGAATGCGGTAAGCGCTTTGCTTACGTTGATATTCTGTCTAACCCAGATGTTCGTGCAAATTTACCAGCATTCGCTAACTGGCCAACATTCCCTCAGTTATGGGTTAACGGCGAATTAGTCGGAGGTTGTGACATAGTGACTGAAATGGCTGAAAACGGTGAACTTAAAACTCTTATTGATGCAGCTATTCCAGACGAAGCTTAATAGTAGGCTTTTGAAGCCAGTTATAGTCAAAATTAAAGCCAGCTTACGCTGGCTTTTTTTTGTCTAAGTTATTGTTTTTAATAAGAATATTACCTAATTTAGCGTCAATTTTGTCGACTGTAATATAATTGTCATATTTCAAATGTACCCTGCGCTTACATTCGCAGTTACCTAAGTATGGAAATTTAATGGCTATAAAAATAACACTTTTCATTATTTTAATAAGTCAAATATTGGGCCTAGCTCATGCATCTAAATATGAAAAAGATATTCGATTACAAGCATCTTTAAGCCAAATACTAATGGAGCCTGAACCTTTTCAAACTATCCAGAATAATAACCCTGTAGTAACGTTATTTACCATTCACGGTTCAAATACAATTGGGGCAAGCCTAGGGCCAAAATTGGCCATCTCTTATTTAAAAGCCAAAGGTGCTGTTAACGTCACTAATCAGCCTAGCTCAATCGAAAATGAGAAAATTATTACAGGTGAATTGATTCGACAGGGTAAAACAATTCAAATAAAAATAGAGGCTCATGGCTCGAGTACAGGGTTTAAAGGTTTAGATAACGGAGATGCTGAAATTTGGGCGTCTTCGCGTCCAGTAAAAGATAAAGAAGTTAACAAACTTATTAATCAGTATGATTTACGCTCCCATGAATCAGAACATATTTTAGGCATAGATGGCTTAGCCATAGTTGTAAATCCAGAAAACCCAATAAATAGATTAAGCAAAGAACAGCTGGGTCAGGTTTTTTCTGGACAGGTAATTAATTGGTCACAGCTTGGTGGTTATGACCAAAAAATAAATTTATACGCACGAGATCAAAACTCGGGTACTTGGGACAGTTTTAAAAACATGGTACTAAGTAAAACACTTAAACTAAGTGATAGTGCTCAGCGTTTTGAATCAAGTAGCCAGTTAGCTAATCGAGTAACGGCTGATAAGGGTGGCATTGGTTTTATTGGTATGGCGTTTGTTGGTAAAAATAAGCTATTGGCTATCAGTGACGGCCCTGCACAAGCCTTTAAACCAAGTGAAATGACAGTGGCTACAGAAGATTACGCATTATCGAGAAGGTTATTTTTTTATACTAAAGGTATTTCAAATAATAAATATGTAAATGAATTCATGAATTATGCACAAGGCGTGTACGGACAAAATATTGTTAAAACAGAAGGGGTTGTTTCTCAAAATGTAATCTCTACAGGTATGGAACTTGATAAGTCACTGCCAAAAGATTATTTAGACTTAGTAGAGGGTGCTAAAAGGCTTAGCATTAATTTTAGGTTTAAAGAGGGCAGTGCCAAGTTAGACAATAAATCTAAAATTGATATTTTAAGATTAGTTTATTTCTTGAATCAGCAAGGTCAAGATTTAAAATTATCTGATAATTTTGAAAAACCTAACGTTATGTTAATTGGATTTGGTGACAAAAGGAAAAATTCACAACGTTCAAAATTATTATCAAAGTTAAGAGCTATGGCAATAAGACGTGAGCTGGCACGCCTAGGAATTCATCCAAAAGTAACGACTGGTTATGGAGATTTCAATCCAGTTGCAGGGTTTCTTGGAAAAAGCGGGCTTAAGAATCGTCGAGTTGAAGTCTGGGTTAAATAACTCCACTGTGACTATCAAGTATTAGTATCCACTCTTAACAAATCGTGTCTTCCTACTTTAAGGTAGGAAGCCTATAAATATAAAACGTCACACACAGCCCTATTAACAAAAGCACTAATTTCCCCCATATAATGGGCACTACTAACCAAGCAGATAGCCCCATACTTAACCAGATTAAACAAATAGTGACGATTTTGGCTCTTTTAGGAATCCCAGTTCCGTTTAAGTAAGGCAATATATAACTACCCAGCTTTGGATGTGCAATTAGCCATTGATAAAAGCTAGGGCTAGATCGTACAAAGCATGCCGCTGCCAACAGTAAAAAAGGCGTGGTTGGCAGTAAAGGAAGAAAAATACCCGCCACTCCTAGTACTACTGAAATACAGCCTAAAGTCATCAATATCCATTTCATAAACGTGTTTTTATGAGTCTTTTGTTCCACATTTTCCTCTGTCTTATCGGTAAGGCACAATATTGATGAAAAAATTTAACCGTTGTTGAAGCAAAATCCAACATAACAACTATTCTACTATTATAAGAACTTAAATAAAGGTTTAGTAATGTCTAATGTAACCACAACTCAACAGGGGCAGGATGTAACAATTTCTGTTACTGGGCGCTTCGATTTTAATATTCTGCAATTATTCCGTGATGCCTATAGTGATCATGGGGATAGTTCTTTTAATTTCTTCTTAGATCTCTCACAAACAGAGTATATCGACAGCAGTGCCTTAGGAATGTTATTAAATATGAAGAATCATCTAGGTGCTGAGGATTGCGCTATTGTGATTAAAAACTGTCAGCCAAATTTGATGAAAATATTTTCTATTGCCCATTTTGATAAGAAATTCGCGTTTAAATAAATATGCAGATACTTGTTGTAGATGATCAAGCTACCAATAGAGCCATTTTAACTTTTCTACTTGAAGAAGACGGCCATACTGTAGTTGAAGCAGAAAACGGTTTAATAGCCGTTGAGCTTTATAAAAAGCATGACATAGATATCGTTCTAATGGACGTTATAATGCCGGTTATGGACGGTAAAGAAGCCACTAAAATAATTAAGGATTTACAAAAAGATAGTAACTATGTTCCTGTTATTTTCTTGACTGCGTTAGATGATGACAAGGCATTAAGTCAATGTTTAGAGTCGGGCGGCGATGATTTTTTAAGTAAACCTTATAACGACTCAGTATTAAAATCTAAAATCGCAGCTCATATCCGAATCCGTGAATTAACCAAAGACATAACCCAAAAACATCAAGAATTAACACTCCACAATAGTCGTTGGGAGCGAGAGCAAAATATTGTAGCTCATATTTTTAATACTGCTATGGAGCATAATTTAAGTGATTGCGATAACTTGCGTAGTCATATTGCCCCAGCATCTACGTTTAATGGAGATATTTTATTATCGGCGCCTAGTCCAACGGGTGGCTTGTATGTATTTCTAGGTGATTTTACTGGTCATGGTCTAGGGGCCTCGATTGGTACATTGCCAATCGCGCATAGTTTTGAGCAACTGGTAGCGCGGCATTTAAGCGTAGGTGAAATTGCATTTGAGTTTAATAAAATGCTGGGCACTATGCTGCCTGTTTACATGTTCTGTTGCGCGAGCATCATCGAACTTAACTCTCAAGGTGATAGTCTGCAAGTATGGGGAGGTGGTCTACCTGATGCCTATGTAATAAATGCTGACGGTTCGATTAAAGACACATTACCATCAGGAAATATGCCACTAGGTGTTGAAAAAGACGAATCTAAATTTAATAAAGGCCATGAAATTAGGCACCTTAACAAAGGCGAGCGTGTCATATTCTTTACCGACGGAATTATTGAGGCGGAAAGCCCAGAAGGCGAATTCTTTGAAGAGGAACGTCTACTATCATGCTTTAAAGCCGGTACTGACGATACAATCGGGGCTATTTTAGAAACGTTAAACGATTTTATACAAGATGCTGAGCAGCGAGATGATATAACACTATTTGAAGTATCAGCCGGTCCTGTAGTGATTCATCACAGAAATGAAGTAGATAACCAGCAAGATAATTATGATGGTATTTTATGGCGTATGAGTTGTAAATTAGATTCTGATGATATTCGCCGCGCCAACCCTGTTGAAGAAATAATGTCTATTTTGGGTGCGCAAACTTTAATACGGACTAATAAAGGTGTTATTGGTTTGGTGTTATCTGAAATGTTCAATAACGCGCTAGAGCATGGAATATTAGAATTATCTTCCGATTTGAAAAAAACCGAAGATGGCTTCATTGAATATTACCGACAACGTCAAGATCGATTAGATAACTTAAAAAATGCGTTAGTTCAAATTAGTTTCAGGTTAATTAAATCTGAAGAAATTATCCTAAGAATTAAAATCACTGATTCTGGTAATGGTTTTGATACCGAAAAGTTAAAATCATCTTGCAATGAAGATACTTTTGGACGTGGTATAGGCTTGATAAATCGAGTCTGTAATCGGGTAGAGTATCTAGATGGAGGAAGCACTTTAGAAGTTGATTTCCCCATAAGTAAAACTATTTCTATGGACTGAATTTTAGTTTTAATAGTTTAATAAAATCCCATCTAAATATATTTAGATGGGATTTTTACATATAATGTTTTAAATTTTTTGACTGCGCTGTTTCTGTAGTTCACGTTCTTTTATTTTTTGTTCTCTATGGGAAATAATCGAATCTTTAACATCGCTGCCAATATGGGTTTCGCCACGGGCTTTAGCCAGCTCTACTTGACGCTCGCGTTCAGCAAAGCGTGCTTTTTGTTCATCGCTTATTTTATCAAAGCAATGAGGGCAGCTAACGCCTCTTTGATATTTAGCATTCAGCTTTTCTTCTTCAGTAATCGGTAGGCGACAGGCGTGACACTGATCATATTCACCACGCTCTAAATCGTGGTTAACTGTTACTCGTTCATCAAATACAAAGCAGTCGCCTTTCCACATTGTTTCATCTTTAGGCACATCTTCAAGGTATTTAAGGATACCGCCTTTTAAATGGTAAACCTCTTCGTAGCCTTGCTCCTTCATATACGCGGTAGATTTTTCACAGCGAATACCGCCGGTACAAAACATAGCGACTTTTTTATGCTTAGTAGGACTCATGTTGTCTTGCACGTACTGTGGAAACTCTCTGAATGTTTCTGTGTTCGGATTTATTGCGTTTTCAAACGTGCCTACTTGAAACTCATAATCGTTGCGGGTATCAACTAAAACAACATCTGGGTCACTGATCAATGCATTCCAATCTTTTGGCTCTACGTAGGTGCCCACCACCTGCTTAGGGTCTATGCCTTCAATGCCCATGGTAACGATTTCTTTTTTTAATTTAACCTTAGTACGGTTAAATGGCATGACTTCAGTGAATGACTCTTTGAAACTAATATCTGTTAGACGCTCGTCACTTTTAAGCCAGTTTAATAAGGTATCAATTGCCTCACGCGAACCCGCAACGGTGCCATTAATACCTTCGTTGGCCAGCAGCAATGTGCCTTTAATGTGATTGTCGTCCATAACTTTGAACAGCTTAGGTTTAATCTCTTGATGATTGTCCAGAGTGACAAACTTGTACATTGCGCAAACCACAATGCTACCAGAGGTGTTGTTCATAGTGTCTCCTGCTAACCGAAACGTAAAATCGGCGCTTTATTAGATGTGTTACTTACTAGGCATTAAAATTTATGCGAAAAAAGTAGGGGCATTATAGGTATTTTAGATAATTTGTGAAGAGGGTAAGAGCGTATCTTATTGATCAAGGACAAGCTTTAAGCCTTTTTTAGGCTTAAAGCTTGTATCTAACGAGGTTGTTATTTCGCTATTTATTTACCTGAGTATCTAGATCGAAGCAATTCGAAAACAGCTCTAATGCCCATGGCTTCTCCGCCAACAGGTCGGCCTGGTAAACTGCGGTTGTTCCAAGCCATAACATCTATATGAACCCACGGAATATCACTTTCGACAAATTCATTTAAATATAAAGCGGCCGTTATTGCACCCGCTAATGGGGTACTGGCGCTATTGGTTAGGTCTGCAATATCGCTTTTTAGCATGGATAAGTAGGGCTTATGCAAAGGTAGTTGCCAAACAGGGTCTTCAGTTTTTATACCTGCGCTCATTAAATCTGCAGCTACGGTGTTATCAGTACTGAAAAATCCCGGTAACTCTGTACCAAGTGCTATACGACAAGCCCCAGTTAAAGTGGCAAAGTCTAAGATCAGCTCAGGTTTGTCGTTACAGGCTTCGGCTAAGGCATCACACAATACTAAGCGCCCCTCAGCATCAGTATTGTCTATTTCAACTGTAATGCCCTTGCGAGTAGTTAAAACGTCACCTGGGCGAAATGCATTACTAGATACAGCATTCTCTACACTTGGAATTATGACCCGTAACTGAATTGGAAGGTTATGGCTCATAATTAAGTGGGCTAGGCCCATTACATGAGCAGCGCCACCCATATCTTTTTTCATATTTCGCATTGCAGAGGCAGGTTTTAAATCTAAGCCGCCACTGTCAAAGCATACTCCTTTACCTACCAAGGTTATTTTTGGATGAGATTTATCCCCCCAATGTAAATCTAATAGACGTGGCTGATGTACGCTGGCGCGACCAACTGCGTGAATTGTTGGATAATTTTGGGTAAGTAGCTCGTCACCAATAATTTCGCTGAAGGTTGCATCAAATTGTTTTGCAACGACTTGAACTAGCTCAGACATATGCTCAGGCATCATATCGCTTGCAGGGGTGTTGACCATGTCTCGAACTAGATAGGTGGCATTTATAAACTGATGAGCGCTATCAACTATTTCTTGATTATCGATTAATAAACTGGCTTGAGCTGAAGTAGCTTGTTTGTAACGGTCAAATTTATACTGGGCTAGGCCAAAGGCAATGGCCACATTTTTTTGCGTAGTATGGTCACACATTAGTTGGAATGCTTGTTTAGGAAGCAGGTTGGCTAGTTCGGCGCAGGCAAAAAGCTGATCAGCTAATTCCGTAACAAATACAGCTTGCTGAAGGCGTCCGTCGGGTCCAGGAATTGTGCAAAGTCCCAAGCCCTCAAAACCACAGCTGTTCATCCAGCTTTGCACGTGTTCAGGCTGTAAATCTATCCAAGCCTTTAGATTATCACTTTTAACAATATGTAGTGGTGTGCCAGTCGAACCAAACGAGATTTGGGCTTGCATGAAATTACCTAAGTATTTAATTTATTTGGTATTTTAGCGCTATTTGAAAAAATGATGCAGTATAAAATCACAGAATAAATAACAATATAATGTAGACAAGAAAGGATAGCGTATATATTAAAAATTGCGAGGAATTATAAACTTTATAACAAAAAACGATAATAGGATATGTATAAAAATAACCTAAATTTGGTAAGGGGAAACGATGCGCTACAGCTTAAAAACGCAAAGAACGGTTACTTCTTGACGCAATAAAAGAAAGCAGCATCGCTGCTTTCTTTTATACACTAAGCTGGGATTACATCTTCAGCTTGTGGACCTTTTTGACCATCAGTAACAGTCATTGTTACTTCTTGTCCTTCAGCCAAAGTTTTACGTCCATCGCCGCTGATAGCGCTGTAATGTACGAATACATCTTTGCCACCTTCTTGCTGAATGAATCCAAAACCTTTTTCGTCGTTAAACCATTTAACGGTACCGGTAACACGGGACATGCTTATTACTCTTTTTTCTGGCCAGACAAGCTGGCATTTAAATCACTACGCGAACGTAATTGGTTGTTAACTTAGTTAAATTCTTTAAAGAATCTAACTAAATCTGAAACTATATTAATCCCTATTGTTTAAAAATAACACTAAAAATTTACATAAATTCACTTTTTTTAGTTAACTATTAGCCCTGCGATAATCGGGCCATATTTTAATTTAATGATTAAAATTACGACGAACAGCTAATCTCTAGTTTTTTACCCCAGTCAGGAGGAAGGGCGGCTAGGTAATCAAATTCAGGCTGTTCTTCAAAAGGGTTTTTTAGAGCCTGATGTAGACTTTCTATAGTACTGTAATTACCAGCCTGAGCATCTGCAATTGCATTTTGAGCTAAATAATTTCTTAGAATATATTTAGGGTTGACTCGGTTCATTTTTTTACTGCGCTCAGGGCTATTAATATCTTGTTTATCAGCGGTTAAAGCGTTTAGGTAGTTTTCATACCACTGATCAAATACATTTATATCTAATGCCATATCTCTTA
Organism: Bermanella sp.; assembly: GCA_034112325.1. Taxonomy (GTDB): domain Bacteria; phylum Pseudomonadota; class Gammaproteobacteria; order Pseudomonadales; family Oceanobacteraceae; genus Bermanella. Next base: position 25,446 of record JAWUVO010000025.1, read on the forward strand.
ATTTTTTTAAAATATTGGTGTTTTTAATTTGACTAAGTTGCCTAAAAAAGAAGGTGAAATCTAAACGGCATTTAGCCAACATATTTAATGTTTGATCAATAATGTCTTTGTGCAATAAAGTATCAATAGTAGGAGGTTTATGGCGGTGGTCATTCGTATTATTTTGTATCGTATTTTGAGAGGCTGATAAACCTAATTTATTTCGCATTATTTCTAAAAAATAATGTGAAAAAATTTCTGGGTAGCTATTTAGCTGTGGGACTAATAGGGTTTTACTTGCGAGGGGTAAAAGGGCTTGAGCTAAAACAGCTAAGTTCCAGTTTGCAATATTAGGTTGCTGATTAAAAGCGTAACGCCCTTGGTTATCGCTATGATTACAAATAAAATCTGGATCGTAGTCATCTAAAAAAGCAAATGGGCCAAAATCAAATGTGTCACCAATAATCGACATATTATCGGTATTCATAACACCATGATTAAAACCGACAGATTGCCACTGGGCCATTAACTTGGCTGTTTTTTGTAGGGTATATCTATAAAACTCTACATATTTATTTTCATCAAAATCTTTATCTTTATCTTTTGCGGAGTATTTATCGGAAAGATCAGGGTAGTGTTGTTTAATTACATGATCGCAGAGAGTTCTTAATAACTTGTGTTTCTGGGTAAATGAACAGTATTCAAAGTGACCAAATCTAATATGAGATTCGCTAACACGAATAATCATTGATGCGGTTTCGGTCGTTTCACGGTATACCGGTGTATCACTGTCTACTACACATAACGCTCGGGTCGAAGGAATTCCTAGCGCAAACAGGGCTTCGCTGCATAAAAACTCACGTATAGATGATCGTAGTACAGCTCGGCCGTCACCTTGTCTCGAATAGGGTGTTACACCTGCGCCCTTTAAATGTAAATCGAGCAATGTTCCTTTATTAGTTTTAACTTGAGCTAATAATACACCGCGACCATCTCCAAGGTCTGGGTTGTAATGTCCAAATTGATGGCCTGTATATTTCATCGCCACCGGATTCCATGTGCTTAAAATACCTTGCCCTGATATTAATTTTAATGCGTCTGTACTGTTTAAAGTATCAGCATTGATTCCAATAAGCGCGGCACAAGAATCACTACTTAGAACTATTTTTGGGTTAGAAATCCCTTGGGGCTTGATTGGTGTATACAATTCACTGGGCAGTGTTTGAAAATGCTGTATGTAATCAAGTTCAAGTAAATTAGACATAATCATTGAATCTTAAAAGTAGAATTTTAGTATACGCTATCTTAGTCAACTTCTTAACCGCACATTAACCCTGTATTATTAACTTACTAATTAGTTACTAGGTTCGAGTCTTTGTTTGTTTATTTACCACTAATAAAATCCCTGCCAAAATTAGAATACATGCCAATATAAACGATCCAGTTATTGCTTCACCAGTCCAAATAAAACCACCAAACGCGGCCAAAATTGGTACTAATAATTGTAATACCGAGGCACTGCTAATACTTAGATTCGGAAGTACTGAATACCAAATCCAATAACCAATACCAGAAGCCAGGCTGCCAGATGCAACAGCATAAATAAGACCTACTGAAGTAATATTAAATTCAATAAAAATACCATAGCCTGGTAAAAGTAACACAATGAACAGTAGGCTGATGATAAAATTTTTCGTCGTATCAAGCTTTGCATTTTTTGAATGTTTACCAGCTAGGGTGTAACCAGCCCAAGCAACACCTGATAAAACCATAAGGATAGCCCCTAATAAAGAAGGGCTTTGACTGCTAGGTAGCATCCAGTATACAAATCCTACTATGGCTAGAAATAATCCAGTTAACTCCTGGTTGCTGGGTTTGTTGCCATTAACAAACTGCACAAATATCATCGTAAATTGAACGCTGGCAAAAAGAAGCAGTGCCCCACTAGCAGTATCTAAAATAATGTAGGCGTAAGAGAAAAGGGCAGCATAAAAAAATAGGTAGCCACCTTTTAGAAGAGTCTTACTATTTAATTCAGTTTTAATATTTGGGATACTAGAGCCAGACAGCAGTAACAGTGCAAGTAACGTGATGGCACCACTTATTAATCTAATAATAGTAAAGCTATTAGCATCAATTAATTGTCCACCAAGTGCTAGTCGGCATAATACGCTATTCCCAGCGAAGGCCAGAAGTGCGATTGTTGTTAATATGGAAATTTTCACAGGCTGCAACTTTATTTATGTAACATGTAGATCAAACGTTAGTGTGCATTATTACTGGTTAATGACCTGTTGTTAAGTCTATTTATATTTTAAATTTAATTCTAGTTTTGAAGGAGGAGGAATGAGTACCGTTAAAAAAGTTCAACCTCGCTGCCATCATCCTTAGTACCTGGACCATTTTCAATTTCTAATCCATCCTTACTGATAAGGCGTTGGACCAAGTTCTCTTGATTGTCTACTAGGTGTTGCAGCAATCTAATTAGGCTATCAAAGGTTACTTGAATAGTTTCATAATTTTGCACTTTTGCCATTGCTTCATTGATTTTATCTTCAATGCTTCGCATTAAATAAACTTCTTGATCTTCATCAAGTCCTAGTCGTGGCATAGCTGCTTCAAGAGATGTTAATAAGTTGTTAAGTAGTGTTGAGCCATCTTCCTGCCCCTCGCGCATTTGCCCAGCCAGTCCGTCTAATGTATCGCGAATATTTTTAAAACTCTCAGAAAACCTCATAGTATGGTGTTGTAATAAAAGCTCCATTTCTAGCTGCAAAACCTTTTGATTTGCACAGGCTAGAATAGGTGGGATTAAATCTTTATAACGGCCATAGCGTACACGGTCTTCTACAGGCATATTTTTAACTAAACAGGCTACCACGGGATAATTTATTTGGGTGCGATGACCAAAATCAAAAAATCGATCTTCATGCCTCAAGCGTTGCATTATTTCCTTTTCAATAGGTTTATTATCGCCATCACTACAAAAAAAGTAGTTCTCTTGATTACTCTCAAAATACAGGCAAGATTTTAAATTAAGCGAGGTAAAAACTGAAAAAATAGAGCTAGCCAGTTGTTCAAAATTACTAATAGCATAGGTTTTTTCAAAAAACTGAAGTATTAAGCCAAGCTCGCTGGCGCCAGTCATAGACTCGATAGCGGTGCTTTGAGCTTCTTTGAACTGACTAGAAAGAATTTCTTTATGTTCATGTTGGCGTAAAACAGCTTTTACTTTTGCAATAAGCTCGGTAATTTCAAATGGCTTTGTAATGTAATCGTCAGCGCCGGCTTCATAACCTTTAATTCTTTCATTAAGATTACTCTTATCTGAAATAAATAATATTGGGGTAAATAAAAATTCTGGGTTAAGGCGTAACTTCTGGCAAAGTTGGTAGCCATTACTGTCGGGTAGCTCTGCGTCTATTAAAATAATATCGGGTTTGATTTGCTCTATTAAAGTCTCTGCTTCAGAGCCTGTAACAGCAAAATGAAGTACTAAAGTTTCATTTAGTGCTTGCTCAATATATCTTTGAGAGATTTTGTCGTTTTCGACAATAACCGCTGATTTCATGACAATACTCTTCCTTGGTATAGCTAAGGCTAAGTATAGTCATTTTTTTTTAAATGCTAGGCAAAATAAATTATTTTTTATTTGCAGCTTGTTTTAACAGTTCTTGTAATTCTATTTTGGTATTTGAATTAGCTAGAGCCGCTTTTATTTTCGATTTTATCCCTGCTTTAACTGCATTTTCAGTATTTAAACGGTCAAATTCTTTTTTGCAGCAGTCTTGATAATCTTTTCCACTTCCACATGGGCAGCTTTGGTCCTGTGTTTCATCCATTATAATTGTCCATTTTGTAGTATTCGTTGTCGCTATTTAATTGTTGAGCGCTCTGACGGGTATAAAGGTGTCAGGGTATTCGAGTTGTTTGTAGCTTGGCCTTTATAACCTGAAAAAAGTTGCCACAAGTATTCACCTTGCCAAGCACTGTTACCGGTTTGGCTATACAAGGTATAATCGAGCTCATTAAGTGCTGTTTTTAAAGCTGGGTCATCTGTTTGCTTAGCTACTTGATCTAAGCTAACAAAAGTCGTGTTATTAAAACTATTAGTCCAATTTACCTGCGCCCAATTCAAAATAGCTATTCTGGCGGCCGCTGGATCATTACTGCGACACGCTTGTTTAACCAGTTTTAAGGTTGCATTGTTACTGGGTCCTTTATCTAACGTTTTAGAGTTTAAAAGTGGATTAGTAGTAGACCTAGCTTGCAACCATAAGTAAGTAAAAAGTAACCATAAGAACCCAAAGCAAGCGGCGACTATAGGCCATAACATTCCGCTTGTTGATTCTTTAGACTGTACCGCACTAACCATGTTAGAGGACAAGCTATTTGATTCTGCAGGTATTTCTTGCTGTTTTGGCTCTGGGAGCGCTTGACTCGAACCATTGGCATTTACTGCCATAAGTCGCTGTGCTGGCAGAACCGAATATTTTAATGAGACTTCTTTAGTATCCCACCAAGGCACACGTATTTCAGGAAGCGTTATGGCCCCAGCTTGGGTTGGCACAAATGCAATACTCTGGGTGCGACTGCCAACCACACCAGAGCTGTTATTCGAGTCATTAATTTGTGCTTGGTCGGGGTAATATTTTAGTCCCATAACGTCTGGTAACTGCAAGTCAGGTAATTGAGCGCTGGTTAATCCGTCAGCGGTTAATCTTAATTCAAGTGTAATGGGCTCACCTACTTTAAGTTGGCTCACATCACCACGCCATTTATAGTCTAATTTAACCTCTTGTGCAGGCAACCAAGTGCCATCAGGGTAGCTAGCGGGCTTTGGTAAAACAGGAATATTAATAGGGCCATGACTAATGCGAATAGGGCGGCCACCGCGCCAACGGCCATTACTTATTTCGCCACTATAAATTGGTCCCGGAATAACAAGCTCACCACTAGTTTGGGGGAAAATAAGACTTTTACGTTCATAAACTTCGTAAGAGCGGCCATTTAGTTGGGTACGGTAATGTTTTACTTCGCCCAGTGGCAGAACCACTGCTTCATCAACAAGGATTTCACTCAGCTGGCTGTTTTCTAACGGAACAGAAAAATATAGCTTTTCAGTATACAAAACTTGAGCTTGAACATAGGCGCTTTTTACATCAACTTCAGTGTGAAAAAAAACATCTTTTTGTTGGTTTTTAATCTCGGCTGAAACGGCGCTTACACGTATTTGAATGGGTTTAGTGGTCTCCCCTTTAAATGATAGTGAAGGCAATACTAAATTGCCCTTGCGTTTAGGGATTAAAGACACTGTCCAAATGGTCCAAGATTCACTGCGACCATCAATATACTGAAAATTGTTTTTTCGGGTGGTATTAATAACATCAAATTGCTGTTGCAAAGGCGAAAAATCAGGATCTCCTGAAAATACATTTGAATTGTATTTAACGGTTAATACAATAGATTCACCTTCGGCTACTTGAGTTCGATCAACCGAGCTAATGAAGTCTATAGCCCAGCTTTGCTGGCTACATAATGTAACTAATAAAAAACAGATGCTGCGAATGATGATTACTGCTTTTGATGAATGAATTACCACGGTTTTCTGTCCCCATTTTCTTCATTTCTATTTCGGTTTTTATATTGATACAAAAATTTATTACGCAATAGACCACCAGGATCATCTGGAATACGCTCCATCCATTGTTGCATGGCTTGTTCTTGCTCGGCGTTTTTAGCTATTTCAGCGTCAGACAGAAACTCATCTTGCTGTTCTTTGCCTGACTCAGTAGCTTGCTTATTTTGCTGTTGCTGTACATTTTTTTCGTCATTGGCTGGGTCATTGGGGTTTTCAGAGTCTTTAGACTCAGCCTTTTGCTGCTCGTTATTTTCTTCTTTACCGTTTTCACCTTGCTGATTGGCCGGGTTGTCGGATTGCTGATCCTGCTTGGCTTCAGACTGCTCTCCATCCTTATTCTGGCCTTCTTGTTTCTGACCATCCTGTTGCTGTCCGTCTTGCTGCTCTCCATCCTGTTTCTGGCTGTCTTTAGAATCATCAGACTGTTTAGAACTATCAGATTGTGAATCTTGCTGCTTGATCATGTTTTCGACTTTCTGTTTATTAAACTTTGCATCTTCATGATCCGGATTGTTATCTAGCACTTTATCGAATGCTGCTAAAGCTTCATCTAACCTGTTCAAATGTGCAAGCGCGTTTGCCTGGTTATATAGGTTTTCAGCATTGAAGCCTTGACCACTTGCAGACGATTGCCATTCATCTAGCGCGGCTTGGTAGTTTTGTGCTTTGTATAAACTACTAGCTTTCCAATTAGAGTCTTTAAACTGTTCAGCAGCGGCGGCTGGATTATCTTTAAATTTTTTCATTGCCGCTTGATTATTATTTAATAATAAGTCAGGCAGGGACGAGGTTTGAAAATCTTCGGCCCAGCTATTATTAGGATGAAATACCATTAAGCACACGGCCAGCAGTACACCTTTTCTAAAGCCAAGCAGGGCCAATAGTATGATAGGTAACAATAGCCAATAACCACTATCAAACCATTGATCAAACACTACGCTTTCTTCGGTTTGTTCAAAACCTTGCTTTAAGGTTTGTGTTTCGGTTAAGTATTTAATGTCAGAATCATTACTGCTAAGCATTCGAATTCGACCATTAGTTTTATCAGACAAAGATTTTAACTCATCCCATTCTAGCTGGGGCATAATTACTTGACCGTTACTGTCTTTAAAAAACTGACCATCAGGTTTAACCAGTGGAGCGCCTTGATTTGTGCCGACAGCCAAAATAGATAAATGAATGCCCGCAACTTTAAGCGCATTGGCTGCATAATTTATATCAGACTCTTCAGCGCCATCGCTTACCAATAAAAGCGTTTTAGGACTGCTTTTACCTTGTTCAAATAATTTAATTGTTTCGTCCACAAGACTGCGAATATTACTGCCTTGGGCTGGCATAATATATGGGTCCAAAGCAGGTAGCATAGATTGTATAGTTTTAATGTCACGGGTTAACGGCGACGCTACGTGTGCGTCTCCTGCGTAGGCAATTAATGCTATGTTGTTACCAATATTTTGGTCAAGTACATCTAAAATTTTATATTTTGCACGCTGCAACCTCGAAGGGCTTACGTCTTGTGCCGTCATTGATAGCGATAAGTCTAAAGCGATAACTAAGCCAGCTTGACTGTTGAATACTTGGGAAGGTTGCTTTTTCCAACTTGGACCTGCCAACGCAATTACAGCTAAAATAGCCGCTAATAAAAATACATACTTAAGTAGCGATAAATCTTTATCAGCTTGGTCGTGTTTTAGCATGTAAGGCTGAAGGGCAGGGGCTACAATGTTTTTCCATTGACCACTTAATGCGGCCCTGCGTTTTTGTATTAAAAAAGCTACCACAATAGGAAATAAAGCGATAAACCATTCAGGTCGTAAAAAATGAAAGTCAGGCACGATCATTCTCCCCACTTGCGTTATTATTTGAACGTTTATTTATTAATCTAGAAAAAGGTAAAAATAGATCTGACTTGATCAAAAATAATAGTGCGGCAAACATTAAGCTAAAAGCTAAAGGAATATGAAATAGCGATTTTTCTGGACGAATGACCTGATCTTCTACTTCTATCTCTTCTAATTGATCCAATATATTGTAAATGTTTTCTAGTTCTTCAGGATTCCTTGCGCGGTAGTATTGGCCACCGGTATCTTCAGCAATGGTGGTTAACGTCTTTTCATCTAGGTCACGACTTGGGTTTACTCGTCTTGGACCAAAAAATCCTTGCACCACCATTTCATCTGCGCCAATACCCACAGTATAAACTTTTACACCCGCTTGAGCAGCTAGCTTAGAGGCTTGTAAAGGTTCGATTTCGCCAGCTGTATTTTGTCCGTCGGTTAATAAAATAACTACACGGTTTGACTCAGGTAAATCTTGTAAACGCTTTACAGCTAAGCCAATTCCGTCACCAATTGCGGTTCTTTTACCAGCAAGTCCTACAACCGCTTCATCTAGCAATTGCTGTAGCGTAGCCAAGTCAAACGTTAATGGTGTTTGAACATACGCACGCTCGCCAAATAAAATAAGTCCTAATCTGTCTCCTTGACGGCGCTCAATAAAACCTGTCAGTACAGCCTTAACGGCTTGAAGTCGATTAATTTGTCGTGCATTAAACGTCATGTCTTCTTCTAACATACTTTGTGAAATATCGACTGCCAGCATCATATTGCGGTCGCTGTTAGTTACCGACTTAGGTTCACCAACAAAAATAGGGCGGCAGGCGGCCACAATTAAACAACACCAAGCAATAGTAGTTAATATAATCATTAACCAAGACGGTTTTTGCTGCTGGTTTGGTTTCGCATCTGCAAGAATCATCAAACTTGGGGCGTATACTTCGCTTACCTTAATGTCTTTTTTAGGTGCAAAAAAGTACACTAATAAAGGCAGTGGTAATAGGGTTAGCAGCCATGGCCATTGCAAACTCAACATTGCACTTTCCTTATCCATAGTAAGCAAGCTTGCTTAAGTTGTTCGCTATTAATTGAAATACTTGGGTCGTCAGGAATAAAAGCAAAAGACTTTAACTCGGGTAAAAATATCGGTTGTTTAACCTGCTTGTCTAAATATTCTAACCAAGACAAAGAACTCAATGACGCACAGGACTTATCAATTTTATTAAAACAAATTTGCTTTAATAGCCGATTACATGCCAGTGAATATTCAACCGAGTTTTCATGTTTAATTGCATTTAGCTGCTTGATTGCAAGTTTACGCCACGCATTTTTTTTTCGATAAAGTATCGTAAAAATAGCCAATGCGACTATTACCACCAGCATTAACCACCAAGGCCAAGCTAACGGCCACCACGAAACAGGGTCGGGAAGGTGAATGTCTCTTAATTGTTCTAACATAGGATTGGGGGCTTGATTAGCTGTCTGCGAGGCTTGATTCATCGTCCACCTCTTTGCTCAATGGCAAGTTTTAATGCGGAGAATGGAATTTCTCCCGCATTTATCTGGTGATGATTTATGCCTAACTGCTTAAAACTTTTTTCAATTGTCTGCTGCCATACCCCAAGCGCATTTTTATACGATGCTTGAGTCTTGCTATTTTGTGTATCGAGGATACCGTGTTCTAAGCCGTCGGTCACAGGGTACAGTCCTGCGGGCGGTGCTTCACGCTCTAGAGAATCAAATATTTGTAATGCCACCACATGGTTATGACGTCTGAGTGAAAACAATGCTTTTTTGTCGTTATCTGTTAAGTCGTAAAAGTCACTCATAATATAAAGTGTGGTGCCCGGTGTCATAGTTTGTTTAAGGTGTAACAAACCATCACTTAAACTGGTTTTCATAGGGATGTTTTTAGTGAGTAGGTGGTTGCATTCATTAATGGTTTTAATGATTTTTAGAACGTGCTGAACTCTTTGTTTTGGGCGAAAATCAAACTCGGTTTCATTTCCTAGAATCATTGCACCTACGCGGTCACCATGATCAACCGCAGCCCATGCGATCAACGCGGCACATTGAGCCGCAACTACCGATTTAAAGCTGCGCTTAGTGCCAAAAAACATAGGATTGCGTTGGTCACACAAGATTACAACAGGGCGTTCACGTTCTTCTTTGTAAACCCGTGTATGGGGTTTTTGTGTGCGCGCAGTAACACGCCAGTCGATGGCACGAATATCGTCACCAGGCTGATACAAACGCAGTTGATCTAGATCTAATCCGCGACCTTTTTGCTTGCTAGCATGACCACCACTAAGCATGCCGTGAATTTGTGGCAAGCTAGCAATACGCAGTCTTTTCGCCAACATACGCAGCTGCGTAAGCTGGTGCTCATCAGTTACAGCGCAGGCAGGAAAAAACTTATCTAGGTAGTTTCCTTTGGGCATTTCAGCATTCATTAATCTAACGCCCTAGGGTACCGGAACTCGTAAAATCAGTTCGTTGATAATACGGTCGGCATTCATGCCAGATGCCTCAGCGTCAAAGCTAACAATTAAGCGGTGACGTAATACTGAGTGTAAAACGGCTTGCACGTCATCGGGGCTTACATAGTCTCTACCGGCTAACCAAGCATGGGCTCTTGCACAGCGGTCTAATGCAATGGTGCCACGGGGACTTGCGCCAAATTCTAACCATGACGCTAGGTCGTCTCCATAACCTTCGGGTTTGCGGGTGGCCATGATTAATTGAACGATGTATTCTTCTACTCGATCACTCAGGTGCATTGCTAGCACCTCTTGGCGCGCATCAAAGATACTTTTTGCCGAAAGTTTGTCGATTGTTTTTTGATCAGCTTTGCCTTGCTCTGCTTGCGCTTCACCACGAGCAAGACGTAATATTTTAGTTTCAGCTTCAGCATCTGGATAGTCAATACGAACATGCATTAAAAAGCGATCTAACTGAGCTTCAGGAAGAGGGTAGGTGCCTTCTTGTTCAATTGGGTTTTGAGTGGCCATTACCAAAAATAAATCGTCTAGTTGGTAGGTAGTGCTGGCCACACTCACTTGTCGCTCAGCCATGGCTTCTAGCAAAGCCGATTGTACTTTTGCAGGTGCGCGATTAATTTCATCGGCTAATACTAGGTTGTTAAATAGGGGGCCTTTTTGAAATACAAATTCACCAGTTTCTGCACGGTAAATTTCACTGCCGGTGATGTCAGCAGGTAGTAGATCGGGAGTGAACTGAATCCGCTGGAAATCGCCTTCCATGTTGTCGGCTAAGGTTTTAATGGCCTTAGTTTTGGCAAGACCGGGTGCGCCTTCTACTAATAAATGCCCATCGGCTAATAAAGCTATGATAAGTGCATTGACTAAGTCTGGCTGACCTATTATCTGGTCTTTAAGTGCTGTTTGAAGAGCCGTTATGTTATCGCGTGTTGTCATGTAGCCATTTCCAAGTTTTTGTTTTTAAAGGCTGTTTTGTTAATTAACCCATTTTAGGAATATTAAATTTCTGGTCAAGCGTATGAGCGTCTAAACAGCAAAGAGTTTCGTTATTGTATGAAAAAAACCATTTTTTTGTCTCTTAGGTTAAAAATTAAGCGAATTCTCAGATGTAAACTATTATTTAGCTATAAAGGATAATGCCGGAACCAACATGATCATATCAAAGATTCAGCACAAGGACTTACACCCTCAAATAACTTTGCTTGCAGAGCGACTAGCTGGCGCTGTGCCCAAAGAGCAAGTTGATAGTATTGATAAATTCTCAACGCTATATTATGCCACTACACCTACTCATGAATTAGATATCCGCAAGATAGATGATCTATATGGTGCCACCTTGGCTTGCTGGGGATTCATACAAAATAATACCGACGCTGGGAAAATTAGGGTGTTTAACCCCGACTTTGAACAGCACGGCTGGCAGTCTACCCATACAATTATTGAAATTATTCATAAAGATATTCCATTTTTAGTAGATTCTATTCGTATGGAGCTGAATAGAAGAGAAATGGCCATTCACTTTATTAACCATGCAGTACTGCCTCTTTCTCGTAAGAAAAATGGCGACCTTGATTATAAAGGCTGTTTTAACGATAAAAGCGATCTTAAAGAAGCAGTCATTTATATAGAAGTTGATCGCCATACAGACCAAAAACTGCTGGCTGATTTAAATAATCAGTTGAAAAAAATAGTGGATGACATTTGCTTAGTTGTCGATGACTTCTCTGAATTTAAAGACCGCAGCAAAGAGGCCGCTAGCTGGATTAGAGCTAATAAAGGTCCTGCTAGTAAAAAAGATTCGGCAGAAGCGGCTGAGTTTATCGACTGGATGTCAGATAACAACTTCACTTTTTTAGGCAGTGAAGATTTTAAAATTGAAAAAAAAGCAGGAAAAAAGCTGGTAGTTCGGGATTTGAAGTCTGTACTGGGAACATTTCGCAGTGAGTTACATGGTGCCAACAATGTAGTGCTAGATGATTTCCCCCAAGGTGTTCAGGAATCGGCGTTATCTCCAGAACTAATAACTTTTAGTAAGTCTAGCCGACGCTCTAAGATTCACCGTCCAGCCTATCCAGATTATATTGTGGTTAAACATATAAACAAAGATGGCGAAGTTGTAGGTGGGCGTCGTTTTATGGGTTTATTCACCTCTAACGTGTATTTAGAAAGCCCATTTAATATTCCTTTGATCCGTAATAAAGTAAAAACAGTACTAGAGCTTTCAGAGTTAGGTGCTGATAGCCATAATGGCAAAGAGCTTAATCATATTTTAGAGATATTTCCACGAGATGAGTTATTCCATACCGACGTGGACCAATTAGCCACAACAGCTATTGGTATTTTGAACATACAAGAACGCCGCCGCACTCAAATATTTATTCGCAAAGATAAATTAGATAAATTTTTGTCATGCATGGTATATATTCCACGAGATTCATATAACACTGAATTACGTCAAAAAATTCAAAATATATTGACGGCTGCATTTAAGCCAAAAGATACTGAGTTTACTACTTATTTCTCTGAATCTATATTATCTCGTACCTTATTTTATCTAAAACTAGATCCTGATAATTTACCAGAATATGATTTAGCGCGTATTGAAAAAGACATTCAAAATGTGGCTCGTTCTTGGCAAGATGATTTGATGGGTGCATTGGTAGAAGGTGTAGGTGAAGAGAAAGGAAATCGTTACTTCCAGCAATATAGAAATAGTTTTGGTGCCAGTTATCGAGAAGAGTTTTCTTCACGCACTGCGGTAGTGGATATTCAACATATTGCGGCAATGGATAAGACTAATAATATTTCAATGAGCCTTTATCGTAATGTGGCCGACACGGGTAATTATTTAAAATTTAAGTTGTATAACCCAGATACGTTACTGCCCCTTTCAGATGTTATTCCTATCTTAGAGAACTTAGGGTTACGAGTTATTGGTGAGCATCCATATGGTGTTAGTCGCATGGATGGCAAGCAATACTGGATTCATGATTTCACTCTGATTTATACCTTCAGTGATAATATTGACTTGCATGAAAGCAAAGAGCAATTTCAAGATGCATTTCGCTCTATTTGGTATGGCAAGGCCGAAAACGATAACTTTAACCGATTATTGCTAGGTGCCAAGATTGGTTGGCGCGAAGTCGCGTTATTACGAGCTTACGCCCGTTATATGAAACAGATCCGTTTTGCTTTTTCAGAAACTTATATTGCAGAAACATTATGTAAATACCCAGATTTATCTTCGTTTATGGTGAAGTATTTTCAGACTAGGTTTAGTTTATTAAACTCCATTAATGAAGGCCGTGAAAATAGTCTTACTGAATTAGATACTCGGTTAAACGAAGAGTTGGACAGTGTAGAGGGCATAAACGAAGATAAGATATTCCGTCGTTACCATGAACTGATGAAAGCAACCTTGAGAACAAACTTCTTTCAAAAAGAAGATGGCGAACTAAAACGTTATTTTTCGTTTAAATTAAGCCCTAGAGATATTTCCGATATTCCATTGCCTAAGCCCATGTTCGAAATATTTGTCTACAGCCCAAGGGTTGAAGGTGTGCATTTGCGTGGCGGTAAAGTAGCTCGTGGTGGCTTACGCTGGTCTGATCGTAATGAAGATTTTCGTACCGAGGTGTTAGGCTTAGTTAAAGCTCAGCAAGTTAAAAACTCGGTGATTGTGCCGGTTGGTGCAAAAGGCGGTTTTGTTGCTAAGCACTTGCCTGAAAACGATCGTGATGCATTTTTAGCTGAGGGTATTGAATGTTATAAAATATTTATATCTGCTTTGTTAGACGTAACCGACAACTTAATAGAGGGCGAAGTTATTCCTCCGTTACAAGTTGTGCGTCACGATGAAGATGACCCATATTTAGTGGTGGCCGCTGATAAAGGCACCGCGACTTTTTCTGATATATCTAACGCCATTGCTATTGAGCGTGGCTATTGGTTAGGCGATGCATTTGCTAGTGGCGGTTCGGTAGGGTATGACCATAAAAAAATGGGTATTACTGCCAAGGGCGCTTGGATTTCTGTGCAACGACATTTCCGCGAGCAGGGTATTAATATACAAGAAGAACCTATCACAGCCATAGGTGTTGGTGATATGGCAGGTGATGTTTTTGGTAATGGCATGCTATGCAGTGAACACATTAAATTAGTTGCCGCATTTAATCATATGCATATTTTTATCGACCCAGACCCTGAAGATGTAAAAGCCACCTTTGCAGAGCGCAAGCGTTTGTTTGAGCTGCCTAGAAGCTCGTGGGCTGATTATGATAAAAAACTTATCTCAAAAGGTGGTGCATTATTTAGTCGTAGTTCTAAATCTTTAGACATCACGCCTGAAATGAAAGTACGTTTTGACATAGCAGCAGATAAATTATCACCAAATGACCTGATTACCGCGTTACTAAAATCGCCAGTAGACTTGATTTGGAATGGTGGCATAGGCACCTATGTTAAATCGTCGTTAGAAACACACGCCGACGCAGGTGACAAAGCCAATGACAGCTTACGTATAAATGGTAAAGAATTACGAGCTAAAGTGATTGGTGAAGGGGGCAATTTAGGTATTACCCAGCGCGCCCGAATCGAATATGCGTTAGAAAGTGAAGGGGCTTCGTTTACCGACTTTATTGATAATGCGGCAGGCGTAGATTGCTCTGACCACGAAGTAAACATAAAGATATTATTAAATAGTTTAGTTCAGGCTGGGGACATGACTGAAAAGCAACGCAACAAGCTGCTTGAAGAAATGACCGAAGAAGTATCTGAATTGGTTTTAGATAATAACTATAATCAAACGCAAGCCATTGCCTTGGCTTACCGTGAGGCTAAAACCCGAATTGATGAATATAAACGCTTGATTAATGAGCTTGAAAGTCAGGGTAAGTTAAACCGAGAAATGGAATTTTTACCTAGTAATGAAGAGCTGGAAGAACGTAAAAATCAGTCGAAGGGTTTAACTCGCCCGGAGCTATCTGTATTAATTAGTTACACTAAAGGTGATTTAAAAGAGTTATTAAATGTACGTGGAATTTCTAAAAATAAATACTTAGCTAAAGCATTAGAAACCGCATTTCCTTCCCCCTTAGCCGAACGTTTTCCAGAGCAATTATACGGTCACCAGCTACGCAGTGAAATAGTGGCTACCCAGCTAGCAAACGAAATGGTAAACCGCATGGGCATTACCTATGTAAATCGTATGCATGACAGTACGGGGGCAGACATTAACGCCATTGTTAAAGCCTACGTGGCAGCTCGTGATGTATTTCGTATGGATGATTTATGGCATCAAATAGAAGCTCTCGATTATGTGGTGTCGTCAAAAACCCAAGAAGATATGATGGCCAGCTTAATGCGATTGATTCGTCGTGCCAGTCGTTGGTTCCTTCGTAACCGTCGTCGTGAAATTAATCTTAAAGAAGAAGTAGAGCGTTTTAGAGAACGTGCCGAAGGCATTAGTGCCAATTTAGGTTCATTGCTAGCAGGAGACGGCAAAAAAACATGGCAAAAGCATTATGAAAGGTTAGTTGAGTCAGGTGTGCCTGAGGAGTTAGCTTCTTCTATTGCTGGGTCGAACTATATGTTCAGCGCATTAAGTATTATCGAAGGTGCAGAGCAAACCAACCGAACGCCTGAAGATGTTGCCTCGATGTATTTTCAAGTGGGATGCAACCTAGATCTAGAGTGGTTCTTAGATCAGCTTAATGCCATGACGGTACAAAGTCATTGGCAAGCACTGGCACGTGAAACTTATCGAGACGACTTAGATTGGCAGCAGCGTACTCTGACGGTGAGTATTATTAATACCTTGCCAGATGGAGATATCGAGGCACGAATGCGGGTTTGGTTAGATAAAAGTGAGCCAATGATAACCCGTTGGCGTAAAACGGTAGCAGAGCTTAGAGAGGGCGATATTAATGACTTTGCAGTGTTCGCAGTTGCACTAAGAGAGTTATTAGATCTAGCTCAAGAAAGTAAGATAGCAGCTGATTGTTAAGTTGTTAATGTTAAAATAAAGTAAAAATAAGCAACATAAAAGGCAAGGTAGTGGATACCTTGTCTTTTTTATTGGAATTAATACACAGGTAGGCTAAATTATTAAAAATAGTTGATATCAACCAGTTTAAAGACCAGTTTTAAAGACCAGCTTAATAGACTGATTTAAAAGCATAATTCCAAAGCAGCAAGGTTAAATTCCAAGTGTCATCGATCGAAGTAGACATCCACTTATCTAGTGACGAAGTGCAGCGGGCTTACCAAGGGGTAGAGCAGGTATATGCTATGTCGGTAGACGGGCGATCAATTCGCTTTCCAGTAAAAATATTATGGTCTTTTATTGCACATAACGGCATCCACGGCCGTTTTTTAATCCACTTTGATAAACATGGCAAATTTACAGAAGTTTTGAGGCTGTACTAAATCTGTATTTTGTTGGTATCTTTGTTTGTCCTATTTCACATGAATTTCATTTTAATCCTTCTTTCTTTTGTTAACTGATTGGTCACACTACTACTTAATAAAATAGTATTGGATTTTATAGGTAGTTAATAATTAGGTTTTATCTTATTTTGATAGTGGTTAAATGCTTAGGTTAGTCTGTATTTATACTTTATTGGGCTCTATAGTCTACAAAAGAGTTCGACGGTAATTTATGGCGATACCCAGTCAGGTGTTCGTATTGTGCGGGCTTTAAATTAAATATATTACGGAGAAAAAGATGAAAGCCATGAGCTGTAAACAACTAGGTGGTGCTTGCGATAAAGAATTTCGTGCCAATTCATTTGAAGAAATTGCTCAAATGAGTAAGCAGCATGGAATGGATATGTTTAAAAAAAATGATGAGGCACATTTAAAAGCCATGAATGATATGCAGCAGATTATGCAAAAGCCGGAAGCCATGCACGAATGGTTTGAGGGTAAAAGGAAGGAGTTTGATGCGTTACCTGAAATATAACAGCTAAAAGTTTGAAAACTGTACGCAGCCGTTGCTCTATTTTTATAAATAGGGCTTTTAGCTATGGCACAGCCGCTAAAAACAAATCAAGCAACAAAAAACTAATCAAGCAACTTCGCCGTTATTTATATATAATATGCCCGCTTATTTTAAAGAGGGTCTAACGTGTACCAGTTAATTCTAAAATTCTTATTTAAACTAGATGCTGAAACATCTCACGAACTAACATTAGACCTGCTGGGTGCTGGGCAGCGCCTAGGCTTAATCAAATTATTTAGCCCTAAAGTGACCAGTAAGCCAGTAGAGCTGCTGGGCCTAACTTTCCCTAATCCAGTAGGTTTGGCAGCTGGTTTAGACAAAAATGGCGATTACATTGATGCTTTGGGCAATTTAGGGTTTGGCTTTATAGAGATTGGCACTGTTACCCCAAGGCCGCAAATTGGCAACCCACAGCCCCGTTTATTCCGTTTACCTGAACATGAAGCGTTTATTAACCGTATGGGTTTCAATAATAAGGGTGTAGACCACCTGGTAGATCGTGTTAAAAAGTCTAAATATAAAGGTGTATTAGGCATTAATATTGGTAAAAACTTTGATACGGCAGTAGAAGATGCCGATACTGATTACCAAATTTGCCTAGAAAAAGTATACGCCCACGCCGATTATGTAACGGTTAACATCTCTAGTCCTAATACCCCTGGCTTAAGAAACCTGCAGTTTGGCGATTCGCTTAAGTCTTTATTGAGCACACTAAAAACATCGCAAAAAGCATTAGCAGAAAAGCATAATAAATATACGCCTATCCTAGTTAAAATTGCCCCAGACATGAATGAAGACGAGACCAAAATGGTGGCAGCAGCCTTACTAGAAAGCGGTATGGACGGCGTGATTGCAACTAACACCACATTAGAGCGTGATGCAGTGGCTGGACACGAGCACGCAGCAGAGGCGGGTGGTTTAAGTGGGCGTCCGGTGCAGGAAGGTTCAAGCCGTGTAGTCGCTTGGTTAAAAGCTGAGTTAGATGGCAAAATGCCTATTATAGGGGTGGGCGGTATAATCGATGGTGCTTCGGCGGCTGAAAAAGCCAAGCTGGGAGCTGATTTAGTGCAAGTATATTCAGGCTTTATTTATCGCGGACCTAAGCTTATAAGCGAAGCAAACGACGCCATTGCAGCAGTTAAAGCTTAATACAGTAGATACAAAGAGGGCCCTGGTGGGGCCCTTAGTTTTTGAATTGCTTGGGTGTTCTGTATGTATGGTTCCTGAGAATGTAGGCTCCTTATATAGTTAGTTAGACGGGTATTTTGTGTACGCCTGCTACGCCTGAATAGCCGTCCCAGTGGTCCGATCGGCCTTCACGCCAGCCGTTCATCCACTCAAAATGTGCGGTACCACTGCCTGGACATAAATCTTTAGATTTGCCCTGCACTCCAGCGAAGTAACCTTTCTGGAACGCACGTCGATCCATGTCACGTTTTTGTCTTCTCATAAGTCTTTGCCTCTGTACGAAGATCTGTGGAAAGTACTTGTTGCGATAAAAGCTGAACAAGCAACAAATTCAGTATGGTGTTGGAATGGCTTGGTGTTAATGATTAATTTATTCTATACAGAATAGTTTTAAGTCTAATTAGTTATTAATTATGTAAGTTACTGATTTTTAAAGAATTTAATAAAATTGAAATATGCGCTTAAGCTGTTAATTGATCTTAAATTAATAGATAAGCGTTTTAATATAAAAAGTTGATATGACATGAGTGAACAAACACAAGTAGAAGGGCTCGATCCGTCTACGTCCAATTCTGAAACAGCTCTTAAAGCTGAATTAAAGCCGCAGCCAATTATCGTTACTTGCCCAAAAGGTTTGGAGAATATATTACAAGACGAAATTATTGAGCTTGGTGGTAAGTCCTCTAGGATTGGTATGGCGTTTGTCAGTTTTGAAGCCGATCAGCTAATGGCTTACAAAGTATGTCTATGGTCGCGTTTGGCTAGTCGTGTTTTGTGGCCCCTTAAGCAATTTGAAGGATTGAGCGCAGCTCAACTTTATGAAGGCTTATTAGACATTCCTTGGATAGAGCATTTTAGTGATCGCCAATCATTTAGAGTTTATTTTTCAGGCAGTTCTGACGAAATCCGTAACACACACTTTGGTGCGTTAAAGGTTAAAGACGCTATTTGCGATTACTTTCGTGAAAAAACAGGTGCTCGTCCAGACGTAAGTGATGATCCAGATGTATCCATTCATGTGCGTTTAAATAAAGGCTTATTTTCCGTTAGCTTAGACATGGCGGGCGAGCCCTTGCACCGTCGTGGTTATCGTCAAAGCCAAGGTGCTGCGCCATTAAAAGAAAATTTAGCGGCTGCTTTATTAATTCGTGCAGGCTGGCCTAAATTAATGAAGCAAGATGACGGCGCATTGCTTGACCCTATGTGCGGCTCAGGAACTTTATTAATAGAAGCTGCATTAATGGCGGCAGATATTGCACCGGGGATGTTGCGCACCCAGTTTGCGTTTGAAAGATGGAAAAAACATTCAGCGCCTGAATGGCGTGAATTAAAACAAGATGCCCAAGATAGAAAGAATAAAGGAATAGATTCAGACACAGAGCTAACCCTAGTGGGTTACGACATGGACGGCGATGTATTAGAAAAAGCCAAAGACAATGCTCGACGAGCGGGTGTAGCTCACTTTATTCACCTTCAGGAGCAACCACTTAGCGATTTGACCAAAGAAAAAGGTTTACCTGATACAGGTCTAATTCTATGCAACCCGCCATATGGAGAGCGTTTAAGCGATGAGGTTGCCATTGGTGCCTTATATGCAGCTATGGGTAACAAGGTTAAGCAGCATTTCCCTAACTGGACCATGGCCATATTCACAGGTAACCCAGAGCAGGCTTATCAGTTTAAGTTACGCGCTAACAAGCAATACCAATTTTATAACGGTGCTATTTCAGCCAAGTTATTTCTCTATGATATTTCAGTTGGTAGTAGTCAAAAAGCAAAAGCCGCCGCCGAGTTATTTAATCAACAAGTTTCTAAGCAAGATGGGTCTGAGCAAGATGGACTTAATCAACAAAGGCCCAAGCAAGAAGGGCCAATTAATTTAAGTGAAGGCGCACAGATGGTGTGTAATCGCTTGAAGAAAAATATTAAAAAAATTCGTAGTTGGGCTAAAAAACAAAATACAAACTGCTACCGAGTTTACGATGCCGATATGCCAGAATACTCAGTTGCCATTGATGTGTATGGAGAGTGGATCCATATTCAAGAATATGCAGCGCCTAAATCGGTAGAACCCCATAAAGCTGAGAACAGGCTACGCGACATATTAGATGCTGTACCAGTTGCATTTAATGTTGATCGTGAAAAAGTAGTATTAAAGCAACGCCGAGTTCAAAAGGGTAAAAAGCAGTACGAAAAACAAGATCAGCAGCAAAATTTTATGGAAGTAAGAGAAGGTAACTGCAACTTGTATGTGAACTTAACAGACTATTTAGACACCGGTTTGTTTTTAGATCATCGTCCAATTCGTATGGAATTTGAAAGCTCATGTAAAAACAAAGACTTTTTGAATTTGTTTAGCTACACCTGCACAGCCAGTGTGCACGCCGCAATGGGCGGTGCGAGAAGTACTACAAGCGTAGATATGTCGCAAACCTATTTAAACTGGGGGCGTAAAAACCTTACCCTGAATGGCTTGTCTGAGCGCGATCATCAGTTTGTTCAGGCTGATTGCCTTAAGTGGCTAGAAACGGCCAAGATTCAGAAAGACCGTTACGACATTATTTTCATGGATCCGCCAAGCTTCTCAAACTCTAAGCGCATGGATGATGTACTGGACGTTCAAAGAGACCATGTCCAGCTGATTGAGTTGGCTATGGCGCTGCTTCGACCTGGTGGAGAATTAGTATTCTCAAATAACTTTAGGCGCTTTAAAATGGAGCATGATGCACTAAAGCAGTTCAATATTGAGGATGTTACAGTAGAAACCATCCCTGAAGACTTTAAACGTAATACTAAGATACATCAGTGTTACAAGATAACTTTTGCTTGAGCCTAGGCTTTATGGTGCTTAGGGCAGGTAGGTGAAAAAACCTTAATTATAGCGCCTCAAAATGATGCGAATGGCACGTACCCTGCATTAAAATGGTTCGATTTTACGAGATGCACTGAACTGGCCCAGTTTAGGCATCATTAGATTTAAACCTTGGTTATTAGAAACGTATCCTATTATTTGGTTAACGGCACAAGCCCGTTAGTAAAATAAGAGCAAGCGTTCAACCGATTTAAAAGGCAAATTTTGTGGAAAATATTAATAATACTGTAGATACCTTAGTCAGTAGCTCAAATACCTATTTTATTTTACTTGGCGCCATTATGGTGCTGTTCATGCACGCTGGTTTCGCCTTTCTTGAAGTGGGTACTGTTCGTAAAAAGAACCAAGTAAATGCTTTGGTTAAAATAATTACCGATTTTGGTGTGTCCACCATTGCTTACTTTTTTGTGGGTTATAGCGTCGCTTACGGTTCAGATTTTTTTGCGGATGCAAACCAGCTTTCGCAAAATAACGGTTATGAATTAGTAAAATTCTTTTTCTTATTAACATTTGCCGCTGCAATTCCAGCCATAGTTTCTGGTGGTATTGCTGAGCGTGCTAAGTTTTATCCATTTTTAATTGCCTCTGCGGTCATTGTTGCTTTCATTTATCCATTTTTTGAAGGCCTAATTTGGAACGGTAACTACGGTTACCAAGCTTGGTTAGAAAATAATTTTGGCGCACAGTTTCATGATTTTGCAGGTTCTGTTGTAGTGCACGGCATGGGTGGTTGGTTAGCCTTTACCGCAATATTTATTTTGCGTGAACGCACAGGGCGTTATCGCAATGGCCGTCCGGTGGCTTTTGCTCCTTCAAGTATTCCATTTTTAGCATTAGGCGCTTGGATTTTAACCGTAGGTTGGTTTGGATTTAATGTAATGTCAGCACAAACAATGGATGGAATCAGTGGTTTGGTTGCTGTTAACTCTTTAATGGCTATGGTTGGTGGTACATTAGTAGCCATGGTTGTGGGCAAAAATGACCCTGGTTTTATTCATAACGGTCCACTTGCAGGTTTAGTTGCTGTGTGTGCTGGGTCGGATTTGTTTCACCCAATGGGTGCGTTAATTGTCGGCGGTATTGCTGGCGGATTGTTTGTTTATACTTTCACTTTGTTTCAAAATAAATTCCCACGTATTGATGATGTATTAGGTGTTTGGCCTTTACATGGTTTATGCGGTGTTTGGGGTGGTATTGCTGTAGGTATTTTTGGCCTTGAAACATTCGGCGGTATGGGTGGAGTAACATTTATGTCTCAGTTAATTGGTTCAGTTACTGGTGTTGCTGTTGCCTTAATCGGCGGCTTTGTAGTGTATGGACTGATACATGCGGTATCTGGTCTAAGATTAACTGAAGAAGAAGAATATAACGGCGCAGATTTGTCTATACATAAAATTGCTTCTACTTCAGAAGATTAATTTTATAATATGTTTTAAAGCGCAGCCTTAAACGGCTGCGCTTTTTTTTGCTTAGTTTTTAGCTAATTGAATATCTAGCTCTATAAAGTTTGGTTAGTTTTTTCAAACGTATTTGGTCTGCAATCAAACTAAATAATGCAGATGAATTTAATTTTGGCTGCTTACCCTTACCAATACGTTGTAACTGTCGTTTAGTAATAGCCATGGTCGCTAGACTACCAAGGGTCTTGTTTTTCCATTTTACTGAAGGCAAAACGGCTTGGGCATTGGTGTCACTTTTCCAGTCATTAGGAAGAGTAGGGCAAAATGCTAAAGCCCGCCCCATACCAATCATATCAACTCCCTCATCAATAACCTTTTGTGCTGTGGCAAGACGGTTAATACCGCCTGTAGTCATGATGGGAATGTTAGCTTGTTTTGCAATTTCTTTAGCAAAGGTTAAAAAATAGGCCTCGCGTTCCAGTGTTCTGCCATCTTGGGTTATGCCTTGCATCGCAGGGCTTTCGTAACTGCCACCAGACAGTTCGACTAAATCTATATTCAATTGTTCAAGCTTTTTGACCACAGCAAGGGCGTCGTCACTATCAAAGCCACCCCTTTGGAAGTCGGCTGAATTTAATTTAACTGAGATGGCCGTTTCTTTTGGTACCACTTTTTGAATGGCTTCAATAATTTGATACAGCAAGCGGGCACGATTATCTAAGCTACCTCCCCATTGGTCGGTACGTTGATTAGTTAGTGGAGATAAAAATTGGGACAGAAGATAGCCATGAGCAGCATGTACCTGAATACCATTAAAACCGGCTTTTACCGCTTTAGCAGATGTAACAGCAAAACGTTCAATAAGCTCTTCAATTTCATCTTCTGTCATAGCTGTTGGCTGACCAAATAATTTACTATGGGCTCCCATATTCAGTGGAATATTCGAAGGTGATAAAACCTGCCCGCCCATGGCCGCATATACTTGACGTCCGGGGTGATTAATTTGCATCCACACATGGGTGCCATTTTGTTTAGCCGTGGCGGCCCATTTGGTAAAAGGTTCTAGTGGTGTATCTTGCTCTAAAGCGATACCGCCTGGGCCAGTCATTGCTCTATGATCAACCATCACATTACCAGTAATCAACAAACCGCTGCCGCCATTTGCCCACGCGTCGTATAGTTTAAAAATAGTGTCGCCAGGAAGATGTCCTTCAGCGGCCATATTTTCTTCCATCGCAGCTTTTGCTAAGCGGTTAGGTAGTTGAGTGCCATTAGGCAAGGTAAGTGGTGAATAAACGGTATTTGTCATAGCAGCCTGAACTAATTAATTATTATTAAGTGATTACTTTATAATGCTTAAGTTTTACAAATCAAGTGGCGAAACGACATATTGCAATGCCAAGCAGCTAGTTAGGTGTTAAAGATAAGTGTTTAAGCCAAGTGTTTAAGCTGAGCGACAAAGTTAAAAATTAAGATTTATGAATTACATGCCTAGCGCTACACTGGTGCTATGTCATTATAAAAAGAATACAGGGAATCATATGTGCGAACTACTGGGGATGAGTGCTAATACTCCAACAGATTTATGTTTTAGCTTTACCGGATTAACTCAACGTGGCGGCCGCACAGGCCCTCATGGAGACGGTTGGGGCGTTGCTTTTTACGAGGGTAAGGGTGTACGCAGTTTTCACGAGTCGAGCGCCAGTGCTTCTTCGAAAGTAGCAAACATGGTTCAAAACCATCCAATTAAAAGTAAAACTGCGCTATGTCATATTCGACAAGCCAATGTGGGTGAAGTTTGCTTAGCTAATACCCATCCATTTACTCGTGAATTGTGGGGAAGACAATGGGTATTTGCTCATAATGGCCAGATAGAAAATTTTGTTCGCCGCGAAGGTATGTACGAACCAGTTGGTGATACCGATAGCGAAAATATTTTTTGTGATTTAATGAACGAGATTAGACAAAATATCCCTCGTGATGCGATGCCAAATCAAATCGCTGAATGTCTAAAAGTATTGGCAACTAAATACTCCGAACAAGGCGTATTTAATTGTCTGTTAAGCAATGGTGATTGGTTATTTACATTTTGCAGTACCAAAATGGCAAGTATCACTAGGCGAGCTCCATTTGGTCCTGCACAGCTTTCTGATGCCGACGTAGTAATAGACTTTGCGGCTGAAACGACAGACAAAGATGTGGTCAGTATTATTGCTACCGAACCATTAACTACTGACGAAGCTTGGGATGTTTACCAGCCAGGCGAATGGCGTTTATGGCAAGAAGGTGAAGTAATTTCCCAAGGTAAGGTTTAAATTGATAGATACTAGCGAGCAAAATAAAGGTCGCCAAAACTTATCCGAATTCGATGAGATTTGGTTATTTGGTTATGGCTCGTTAATTTATAAAGTAGACTTTCCATATATAGAAAAATCAGTTGCCAGTATAAAAGGCTGGCAACGTAAGTTTTGGCAGGGCAGCCATGACCACAGAGGCACCCCAGAAAGCCCTGGCAGGGTGGTAACTTTAATTCCAGCGGAAGAGCATGTTGAATGTATTGGTATGGCGTACCGTGTAACTGAAGACGAGTTTGTACATTTAGATTATCGAGAAAAAAATGGCTACCTACGGCATCAAGTCACATTACAGTTTGAAGATGGTCGGACTAAGCAGGGTGTTATTTATATTGCAGATGAAGACAATACAGCATTTTTAGGCAAGGCACCCATTCTAGATATTGCCCAACAGATATTTGAAAGCAGCGGTCCTAGCGGTGAAAACCGTGAGTATTTATTAGAACTAGCTAATAGCTTACGTAAATTAGATGCTAGCGACGAACACATCTTTGAAATTGAAAAAGCCTTACTTAAATTAGTTTAAGTAATTTCTCAATACTAGATTTATTTTTAAACACGGAACCGACCTTACTAGTGGACGCGGGTATCCATTTCCCTAGCTGCATTTGATATCTTCAGGACGATCAATATCTTGGATAATCCCTTGATCTGTTAATTGTATTTCGGTAACGCCATATTTCTTAATTAAAGGTTGGGCACCGTTATCACCTGTTATTTTTAAAAGTTCTTGCCTATATTTTTTGTTAAATAAAACAGGATGACCAGATCTATTTTTTTCTATCTTACTGCCTGCTAATAAAACTGGGCGCAATATTCCCAACTTTTTATTTACGTTTAAATCTTGAGACTTGATTAATTTTTTCTCTAAGATTTCTTTTGATTTAAAGTCTAAATTATCCATAAAAAATTTTATTATCGTGCTATAGGTACAGGGCAAAATATACGGCATATCTGCCAAGCATATCAAATAGTGACTGTTGTCATTACAAGCTTTAACACCGGTTATAATACTGCTGCTTAAGCCTTGCCTATAATCGGAATTATCAATAGTGGTAAAACCATGAGAGGCAAACTGTTGTTTGAGTTTTAAATCACTGGGACGCACAACACAAATTACGTTGTCCACATAAGGTTTGATATTTAACGCGCTAACAACACCTAAAGGCAAAGCTTGATCACCAGGATTAAGTTGAATAGGTGTTAATAATTTATCACCACCAAAGCGACTGCCCAAGCCAGCCGCTAATACTATAGCTGTTATTGTGATTAAATTTTCATTGTCCATTACAGCTTACAAACTTCAGTAGCACTACTTTGCTCGGATTTTTTTTCTAATGCTTTACTGGGTTGAATACCATTTTTTATCGCGGTAATTTCAGCCAGTATTGAAAGAGCGATTTCGGCAGGAGTTTTGCTACCAATATTTAATCCTACCGGGCCATGAAGTTGTGACACTTGCGCTTCAGTAAACCCAAAGTGTTCAACTAAGCGTTCCCGCCGTTGCTGATTATTTAATTTTGAACCTAGGGCACCCACATAAAATGCTTGGCTATTAAGGGCCGCTAATAACGCCATATCATCTACTTTTGGGTCATGAGATACAGCCACAATAGCTGTGCGGCTATCAATCTTTAATCCGTTAATAATGTCGTCAGGAAAACCGTCAAGTAATGGAATACTTTTTAACGGCCAGTTTTTCCTGTAGTCAGGCCTAGGATCGCTTACTAAAATTTCGTAACCTAAACCCTCGGCTATCTCAGCTAAAAAGCGCCCAGTTTCACCAGCACCAATTATCATTAAGCGCCAAGTTGGCCCAAATACATTCTGCCATGTACTTTCGGTCAATAATGGATTTTGTTGTGACCAAGCTGATACAGACACTGAATGTTCAGTTAAGTGGGTAGAGCGTATCACCGCCTTTCTATTTTCTATATTTATTACTAACTGGTTAACTTCGTCTATATCGTTTAAAGGCTCTGCTATTAATTGTAATGCGCCGCCACAAGGTAATCCAAAATGGTGACGTTGTTCTTCGGTTTCACCATAAATTAATAGTTGTGGGTACTTAACCGGTTGAGCAGTCAGTTGCTCTATTAAATCTTCCTCTACACAGCCGCCGCTAACGCTACCAAAAAATAGTCCGCTAGAGCTTATGGCTAATAAGGAACCCACCGGTCTAGGAGATGTTCCCCATGTTTTTACCACAGAAACTAAAGATACTTGCTCGCCTTTTTTTAAGCAGGTTAAACAACCATTTAATACATCTAATTGTGAATCTTGCATTTTATTTACTACAAGTTAGTGCCTATGTTATAAAATTATTTATATAACGTAGGCAAATGACTTTAACTATTAATGTGAAATTAATTACGATAATTTAAGCGGTAGGCTGCGAAGGCGTTTGCCAGTTGCCGCATAAATAGCGTTGGCAACCGCTGCCGCTACCGGTGGTAAGCCAGGTTCGCCAACACCCGTTGGGGCGTCATCGCTGTCAACAATAATCACTTCAATTTCTGGTGTTTCATTCATGCGTAAAGCAGGATAATCATGGAAGTTACTTTGTTGAACCACACCATCTTTAAATGTTATCTCACCAGAAAGTGCAGCGCTCAAACCATAAATTATGCCACTTTCCATTTGCGCTTGAACAATGCCAGGATTAATCGCTAGACCACAGTCAACCACACACACAATTTTATGAATTTTCAGTTGGTTGTTGGTAACCGAAACCTCTGCAATCTGCGTAACATGAGAATTAAAAGATGAATGCGCAGCAACACCATGGAAGTGGCCTTTAGGCAATGGTTTTTTCCAGCCTGCTTTTTCAGCCGCTACTTTTAAAGTGTTAGCCAGTTTAGGATTTTTAGTTAAATTCTTAAGGCGATATTCAACGGCGTCTTGCTTTTGCGATATGGCAATTTCATCCATCATGCTTTCTTTAAAAAAGCCACTAAAAGAATGCCCAACAGCGCGCCAGTAACCCAAAGGTACACCAGGGTCAGCGGTGACGTGGTCAGATGATTTATTTACCGCATCATAGTCTTCATACAAGCCTTCAACACTTGTGTGATCCACAGTAAGGCTGTTAAAAATTCCATAACCACGTTTGCTTAACCAATCGACCATGGCATTTGGTAAAAAGCTTGGGAGCATTGCATCAATCATTGTATCTAATGTGTAGGGCATAATTTGTGGTCCCGAACGTTTTACTGTCCAAGTATCAATTAAACCTTGTTGATTTAATCCCACTTGAAAACGCGCTAATGAAGCGGGGCGATAAAGATCATTTTGTATGTCGTCTTCGCGGCTCCAAACTAATTGAACTGGTAATCCTGATACCTTGGCAATGGCAGCGGCTTCAGCTACAAAGTCGGTTCCACTGCGGCGACCAAAGCCACCACCTAAATATTTACTGTTTACGGTGACATTATCGGGATCAATATCGGCATGAAAGGCCGCCGTTAATTTCGAAATATTGGGTGCTTGAGTGCCCACCCAAATTTCCATCTTGTCGCCGTCAATTTTAGCGGTGCAATTCATTGGCTCCATTGTAGAGTGAGCAAGATAGGGTGCCCAATATTCACCCGTTATTACCGAGTCGCTACTCTCTAATCCGTCTAGGCCATTACCTTGTTCAAAAGAATTAGTTGAGTCATCGCTGTTTAAGGCGGTAACGAACATACCCTTACCGTTATCGCTGTCGGTAGAGTCTGAAGAGAATTTTGAAAGTGTTTCTGGTAAATCCCATTCAACTTTTAATGCAGTTAGTGCATTTTTAGCTTGGTAATAATGTTCAGCAACAACCGCCACACCATTATGAATTTTAACTACAGCTTTAACACCAGGCATTGACTCAGCTTGCTTGGAGTCAAAAGATTTAACGGTGCCACCAAATACAGGACTGCGTTTTAAAGCGGTGCGATATAGGCCTTCAAAATCGACGTCGATACCAAATTCAGCAGTACCGGTACTTTTATCCATGCCATCTAATCTAGGGGCCATTTTACCCATGTACTTAAATTGGCTTTTATCTTTTAGAGCGGCATTTTCAGGAAAATCTAGCGTATTAGCAAAATTAGCAAAGTCGCCGTAAGGTAAAGCCTTGCCGTTAACAATAACTTTTCCGTTGTCGGTGGTAATAGACGCTAAATCTAAATTAAGTTGCTGGGAAGCAGCCTGTCTTAATACTAAGCGTGTGTTAGCTGCTAAATGGCGTAACGGTAAAAAGTGCGTGCGAACACTGGTGCTGCCGCCAGTAATTTGCATACCGTACTCAGGGTTATTGTAATCTTCATGGGCTGAGGCATGAATGATATTGATAGCTTTAGGGTTTATATCTAACTCTTCGGCCACAATAGTTGTTAAGCCAGTATAAATACCTTGCCCCATTTCACTTCTTGGAACATAGAAGTTAATTTTATTATCGCTAGTAATTTGCAATAGAGCATTTGGCTGTAAAGCGTCGTCAGTACTACTAGGTAGTTGACCACTAGCACATGCATTTAACGGCAAGCCCACCATTAAACCACCACCCGCAAGTGACAGGTTTTTAAGGAAATTGCGACGAGAAGGGCTAACATTGTTTGTATTAGTATCAAGGTTTTTAATTTGATTCTGTTCGATAGTCGGAGTTGTCATAATTATACCTCCTGTGCTGTAGCGGTTTTAGGATTGAAATACTCTACGGTTTGTAATCGTCCATTACCTGAACGCAACTCTTTTGCCGCCGATTTAATCGCTTTTTTAATGTCTGGATAGGTCCCACAGCGACAAATATTACCACTCATGGCTTGTTCTATTTGTTCGTCAGTTGGATTATTGTTTTTAGCCAATAAAGCAGTAGCGCTTACTAGCTGGCCACTTTGACAGTAACCACATTGGGCTACGCTAGTATCCACCCAAGCTTGTTGTAATGTAGATAGCATTTGCGGATTTCCAATGCCTTCAATAGTCGTTACATTACGTCCTTGAACGGCTGACAATGGAAGAATACATGTACGAGTAGATTCACCATCTACAAGCATGCTGCAAGAACCGCATAGGCCCATGCCACAGCCAAACTTAGAACCTTTAAGGTTTAAATGGTCACGGACAGTCCATAATAATGGCGTGTCGGGCGCAGCATCTACCTGCACAGTTTTTCCGTTTAATTCAAAGCTAATCATGTTTGCTCCAGTTTCTCTCTTTAATAAGGCGAGGTTATGGTTATTGGCGTTTAATAAAATTGTGTATAGGTTATGCCGTAATGTTTTTTCTAAAGTCGTATTTACTAATTTGTCTTAACTAATATAGGCGAAGCGGACTGTTCCGATTTTAGCAGCGTTTCCCACCAAGCATAGTTTATAAAGTTAGATTTTTTATTTATTACTTCACCCATAATAGGTGTCATTAATTTTATATTATTATTTTCTGCTAATTTTTTAATTTGTATAAATGGGTCAAACCAAGCGTGAGTAGACAAATCAAATGTGCCATTGTGCACAGGTACTAGAATTTTACCTTTTACATCTTTGAATGCTTGAATTGTATCTTCTGGCATTAAATGAATATTCCGCCACAGTTGATTGTATGCGCCACACTCCATAAAAGCATAATCAAATGGACCGTACTTATCGCCAATTTCTTTAAAACCATCAAAGTATCCAGTATCGCCACTGTAATAAATTGAATGATCTTTATTTCGAATTATCCAAGATGCCCAAAGCGATTCATCTCGATCTAACACACCACGCCCAGAAAAATGCTGTGCAGGAGTAGCAATTATTTCCACAGAGTCAATTTTAATAGAATCCCACCAGTCAAACTCTGTGATTTTTGATGTATCAACACCCCAGTCTAATAAGGTTTGAGCATTACCTAGCGGTACTAAAAAATGATTAACCTTATTTTTTAATTGTTGAATGCTGTCATAATCTAAATGATCGTAATGATTGTGGGAAATTATTACAGCTTCTATTTGTGGTAGTTCATCGACATTCAGCGGTACAGGATGAAAGCGTTTAGGGCCTGCCCACTGAACTGGTGAAGTACGTTGGCTGAATACCGGATCGGTGAGCCAGATTTTTCCATTCATTTGAATCATTAGAGACGAATGGCCTAAACGACTAAACAGCAGGCTTTCTTTATCATTTAGATCGAAGGTATCTTTGTTAATAAGTTTAATAGGAATTGTTGCGGTAGGGGCGGCTTGTTCGCTTTTGTTAAACAAAAAATCTTTACTGGCTGCCCACATCTTACTTATACTTTGAACTGAGTCTTTATTTTTATTAATAAATTTTCCATCAAAATATTGTGGTGAGGTTTTAATTTTAGCTATTTTCTCATTGTCTATAACTGGGCTATTAGAGCAGCTAGATATTAACCAAGTAGACACCAATAATATCGATCCTATAAAAATAGTTGGTAATTTATATTTTTTTAAGTAAAGCATATTATTTTATTTCACCTTTACTAAAGCTACTGATTGAGATTGTGTTGTGGGCATTAGTTGTGACCAGCATGATTCAAATAAGCTAACTTGAACATTTTTTTTCTGCCATAAAGAATTATTATCTAGTAAAAAATTACAGCTAGTAAATACATGGCTAGTGACTAAACCTAGCAATAGGTCAGCAGGTAGCTTATTAAATACATGTATCTTTTGGCCTGCCTCAAACAGTACTTTCCATTCAGAAAATGCATCTTCAACACGTTCACGGGTTTCTCCATTGATATGCGCCGAATCACTAAACTGAGACAAAAACTTAAATTCATTAGGGTTATCTAAAAACCAACTAATCATAGAAAACCATACTCTATAAAAAATATTTTTAATCATCAGCTCATCCATATTGTTCTTATCAGGCAACAATTCGCTACCTGTTGAAACTAATAATGCCGATTGAAGGCTGAGCTTAATGTCTAAGTAGAGAGCACTTATTAGCTCTTCTTTAGTTTTAAAATGATGAAATAAAGTGCCAGTAGCCACATTTGCCGCTTTAGAGATCATAGACGTGGGAGTTTTTTCAAACCCCTGCTGAATAAATAGGTCAAGTGCTGCTTTTAATATGTGCTCACGTTTACTTGGTGCAAATTTTTTAATCAGTGTATTTTTAATATTAAACACCCAAATATTTCATAGTCTTGTACGCTTTAAATACGGAATAGGTTTACAAACCGACTGATCAGTCTATCTTGGTGTATGGAGCATGCAACTGCAAGGGTCTTTTAATACTATTTACGATTAAATAACGCTAATATAACGGCTAATTACACTTATTAAGGGATGATAATGGAAAAGCTATTAGTACTGACTACGGGCGGCACCCTAGATAAAGTGTACTTTGATGCCCTAAGTGAGTTTCAAGTAGGCGATGCAGTAGCGCCACATATCTTAACGGCCATGAATGTAAATTTTGAATTTCAGCATAAAGAAGTTTGTCGAAAAGACAGCCTAGAACTAACCGACCAAGATAGACAGTCACTAAAGTCGCTTATTGAAGCGTCAGACGCAAAATATGTTCTAATTACACATGGCACCGACACCATGGTAGAAAGTGCTAACTATATTGGTGAGCAGTCAGGCAAGGTAATAATTTTCACTGGCGCAATGCAACCAGCCGCGTTTACTAATACCGACGCTGTATTCAATATTGGCACCGCAGTTGGTGCATTCAGTGTTGCTCAACCTGGAAGCTATATCGCTATGAGCGGTCAAGTTTATCCCGCGACTAATGTCTATAAAAACTATCAAACCAAGCGTTTTGAAGGCATGTAAGATTTAGTAATATATATCCTTTTAAAAATAATAGCGTTTGTCAAAATATTATTTATTGTATATTTAAATAAATCAATTCTATTTTATGGGATTGATTTCAAAAGCCTATACTACTTAGTTTATAAATTTAATAGGCGTTATGCCTTCTAATCTATGCTGATAGTATTAGACTAAAAAATCTATTCCACGTCTTATCTCAAAGCATTTCCAATAAATTCAATAAGTTAGAATTTTTAGAAAAATGTAACTGATTTTTATCAGTTTGACATTTCATTAAGTGTGTATAGCATATTTTTCACTCTGGTAATCAGAGAGGATAAGATGTTGTCCTGATGCATTACATTACTGTGTCTGAGTTCTTTTTAAATAGTTAACCAATGTAAAAGGAATTGACTAATGGCTATCGGCGACGAACTATCCAGTATCGATTTTCAATCAATGATTGGGGGACCGCTTGATGCGGTTGTACGGGCACAAGCCCAGTCGGCACAAACATCAGTAGACTTTATCAAAGCGGTAGGCTTTGATGAAGACAGCAATACTCCAACGATGGTGACCTTCAGTTATATGAAGCCTGTTGAAACCACAGATAGTGATGGAAACACAGTAGTTACTCCAACTAAGTATGATCTAACCGTCCCGATTTTGACTATGCTTCCTATTCCGTTTATTAGGGTAGAAGAAACCACCATAGACTTTAATGCTAAAATTAATTCGGTTCAGGAATCTTCAACTACTTCATCTCATGATCTTAAAGTCGCACTCGATGTAAAACAAGGTTGGGGAACCGGTTCTGTTAAGTTAAGCGCAAGCTATGCTTATAAAAAATCATCCTCAGCTTCTTCTAAAACTGAACGCACTTACAGTTTACAAATACATGTTCGTGCCGTTCAAGATGAATTACCAGCAGGTACAGAAAAATTGCTGGGAATTCTTGAAAACGCAATAAAAGAAGTCCCTAACGCGGCCTAACCGCATGTTACATTAAGCGGCCCCATGGGTCGCTTTTCTATTATTGTTAATATTATTATGTAATAAACCTGTTCAATGGATTTGAGGAATAAAATTTTATGGCTGAGCTAAGCGAAGTTCTTGGGGCACTAATGATAGGCCTAGTGCATGCTCGAAGGATGGCTGACGAAGAAACGGCTGCCGTTGCTGAGTACTATAAAGATCACCCATTATTAGAAGGCATGAGCTTACCCAGGGTAAGAGTCCCTGAGCTGACTATTTCTATGCCCGTTACTATTGATTCTCATATTGAAGCCAGCGATGCCACTATTCATTCACCTACAAGTATTTTAAAAGCAGTGACATCACAGTTGTCTAGCACCATTAAAAGTGAAAAAATTGAATCACGAAATATGATTGAGTTTAAAAAGACATTTAATCTTGAAGCTAAAGCAGCACTTGATAAATTATCAGAATTACAGGCAAAAAACCCTGGTCGGGTTAGTAAAGAAGCAGTTGTAAGGGCCGTTGACGATGCTCTTCAGGCATCTATAAAAAGCTCTAATTTGGGTTCAGATATATCTAATGATGAAAAAGGTCGCTTATCTCGTGCCATCCGTCACCAAGTAAGTTCTGTTGCACTCAAAAAAGCCTCTGTTCCGTTATCTTTTAAGGCCTCAGCTATTACCAGCGAAGTGAAAGAAAAATCCACTAAAGAGTCCAGTGTTCAATTAAGTATTACTTTACGGGAAGAAGGTTTGGAATGGTCCACCTCACAAGGTGAAAACGGAGGCATTCAAAGTCGCCTCCAGCCGGAGTAATAACTTATGCAGTCAATTATCAGGGAAAGGATTTTAGAACAACTACTTAGTATTCCAAATTTAGTTGATCAATTCGCAACTCAAGAAAGTAGTTTTATGCAGAGTGTCGTCACTTGGTTGCGTGCTACCGAGCAAGCTCTTGAACCATTCAGGCTGCCTTTAATATCTCGTTTAGCCACAGTTAGAGGCCAACTAATATCTGTATCAGAAGGGCATTTAGAGGTTGCCACAATAAAAGTTTCACGAAAGCAAAAGCGCGGTGAAGCCATTAAATTACTTCAACAATCTGAAGAAGCTTTAAGGGAACATATTGCTAACATTGATCGGCAGTTTGATGAGTTCCGTGAAAAGCTGTCACAATTACTTGCAGTTGCATCCAGTCGAGAAGCTTTACCGGCAACTGAGCATATTACCACTGGGTATCTCGATAAGGTTTGGGGTATTGCAAAAAAAGTCCCCGAGAATAGTACACTTGCATTATATCTTCAGGGTCGCCTCACCGAGACGGATCGCCGTTACCTGCTTGCCGATTTAATAGAGCATTTGTTAGCTGAAATGGTTACTATTCCTACTGAAATTCAATAACTATCATACCGATACTTAGCCACACACCAACGGTAAAATAACTGGTAAGCCACAAAACTTCTTGTTTCCATATGGCCCAGTCATTGGTTTGTACACGGCGCATAATAGCGTCGTGCATTCTATTTTGAATGCTCAGGTGGCTATGGTGATGTTCTTTCTCGCTTGCTCTTGAAAGGTACATAGGAATATCTATCACTAGCATTATCCAAATACTGGCTAAGCAACTGATAAAACCAATAATCATAAGCAGCATGTAATCAGAAGATAGGTAAAAGAAACCTGCCACAAAACACGCAGCCGTTAAAATAAGCATTACCACCCACGCCATTTCTTCTAGACTATGCCAAAAGTGATTCAGGGTTAATGTTGCATGCCAGCAAAATAACTGTGCCATGACTATAGTGGGCACAATGGTGTATGCCACAAATGCAGCTAACTGAGATTCAATCGCTATTGAAAGGCTATAAACTATAATTGCACATTGAATGCTAAAGCAAATCTCGGCAATTGTGGCTAAAGATCGACCCAGTGCCACAGACGATAAGGGCGTGTCGTGAAGACAGTAACGTTCTAAATCGATTCTTGGATAAAACGATCTAAAAGCACAGACAAGAACATAAATTCCCGATAACGTTGCTTGAATATAGAATGTACTATGCTGGCTTTGGCTGGTAGTTATCATCCATATCCAAAGCCCCATATTGGCCAGAGCGATGGCACACAGAGTTTTCCACCAGCGGTACGTTTTGTGAGATTGATCTTGAGTCTTATGGGTGTAATCGAGTTTAGGGCTAGTAGCTGTATGCAATGAAGTCTCCTTAGTTTGATAGACAAAAAACATTATTGGGAAATTAGGCCTAGCTAAATTATAGTTATAAACCCATTAAATTAGTTGG
The DNA here is from genome assembly GCA_034112325.1 of Bermanella sp. GTDB lineage: Bacteria > Pseudomonadota > Gammaproteobacteria > Pseudomonadales > Oceanobacteraceae > Bermanella. The sequence continues at coordinate 61,228 of JAWUVO010000025.1, forward strand.
CGCAGGCAATAACTTAATATAATTGTCACATACTTATGTATAGCCAGCCTTACGCTGTTGGACTTCATTAGGTATAATGGCTTTTTTATTGTATTTAGGCTTTAGTCCCCGTTTATGGCGAACTCCGTAGAAGATTTAATGCAGCCCGTTTTAGACTATTTGTTATGCGTAACCCCAGATGAATGGGTGACAGCAGCGCTTCAGCATCCAGAAACTATACTCATAGATCATGCCGCTAACGAACTGAAGGCTGCTCAGTCGGCTATGACATTAATGGCACGTAATCCTCATAAGGTTGATGTGTTAAATAAAATGTCACGTTTAGCTCGAGAGGAATTAGTTCATTTTGAGCAAGTGATGAAAATACTCAAAAACCGAGAGATTAAATACTTAGCATTAAAAGCCAGTCCTTACGCGGCTAAAATGGCCAAGTTTATTGGTAAAACTAACGATGATATTTTAAGAGATAACTTAATAATTGGCAGTATTATAGAAGCTCGTTCGTGCGAACGATTTTTCAAGCTAGCGCCTCATTTAGATACCGAGTTAGAAAAATTTTACATGTCTTTGTTGAAATCGGAAGCAAGACACTTTACTGACTATTTAGACCTTGCTCAAAAATATACCAAAGAGCCAATAGATGAACGAGTACAGTTTTTCTTAGAATTAGAGCGCGATGCGATTTTACAGCCGGATAATCTAATGCGTTTACACAGTGGCATGCCAACAGAAAATATGAAAACCTAGTTGATGTTTAGCATCTTCTCGTCTTACTAGCGAATGCGGGTATCCACTTTACCATTTACATAAATTATTAATTAAACCTAATACCTATATATCGGTTGTATTTGAGAGTTGAATCGCAAGTGTTATATTGCCAATTCCTAAGTGTTTAGGAATAACAGGAAATGGGTTTGCATTTAATACTTGGCGTTTTAACCAAGTCTGATAACTTTTTGGTCCTTCTAATAACTCTATCTTCACGTAGGTGGCAATGCCTACTTTTAATATATTCAAATGGATAATCGCCTTACCAGTAGACCTTGAGCTTTTAACTTTGGTTAATAGATGTTGTGTTACTAGCTGACGATATTGTTGCTGTGGAGTAGGGTCTATTCCTGACTGATTAAACGCCATACCTTTATTACTAGTTGATTTTGATGTTTGGTTTTTAGTATCAGGGCTTTTAACATCTTTAGAATCAAACGCTTCACTAAGTGCTGTATTAAGTTTTATACCTTTAGGGATTGAAGGTGAAGGTGAGGGTGCTACATCATTTTTACTGGCGGCCACTGTATCGACTGAGCTAGTTGAATTTTTAGTAGGTTGTGCAGTCATATTTTCTAATAAAATCACCTGCCCATTGCCAAAAGATGATTGCAGATTTTCATTAGGCTGGTAATAAATGATAATAAAAAATACAAAATGAAGCACCACTGAAATAACGATAGCTATGCTCAGTATTTGATCAGTATTTAAGCGCTTTAAAGAATTAATCATTTTATTGTAATATCTTCTATCGGCCATTTAGCTAAAATTATATTCGTACCATAAGAGTTACGTGCATGACTGCTATAAATAATAGGCTTTAGTCTTTTTGCATTGTATCATAATGCCTATTATTGATTTTAGCCTGAATTTAAACCTAAGTGGGATCAATTCAATCCACTAATAACTACAAATGGAGCACATAATGAGCGTATTAGTTGGTAAAAAAGCACCTGATTTTACAGTTGCCGCAGTACTTGGCGACGGAACAATTGTTGAAGATTTTTCATTTTCTGAGACTATTAAAGGCAAATACAGCCTAGTATTTTTCTACCCACTAGATTTCACATTTGTTTGCCCATCTGAGCTGATCGCACTTGACCACCGTATGGACGCATTTAAAGCGTTAGGGGTAGAAGTGATTGGTGTTTCTATCGACTCTCATTTCTCCCACAATGCTTGGAGAAATACAGCTATTAACAACGGTGGCATTGGTCCAGTTAAGTACACTCTAGCGGCTGACATTACTCATGAAATTTGTAAAGCATACGACGTAGAATCCGACGGTGGTATGGCTTACCGTGGTGCATTTATCATTGATAAAGAAGGTATGGTTCGCTCTCAAATAGTTAACGATTTACCACTAGGTCGTAACATGGATGAGTTAATTCGTATTTTTGAAGCATTACAATTCCATGAAGAGCATGGTGAAGTTTGTCCTGCAGGTTGGACTAAGGGTGATAAAGGAATGGATGCTTCACCAGAAGGCGTTGCAAAATATCTAGCCGGTGAATCTGACAAGCTTTAATAACTAAAAAAACCCGAGTTTATTAACTCGGTTTTTTTTGGTTGGAGCCTGCTCGCAGGCGAAAAGGTTCGCCTGCAAGCAGGCTCCAACCCCTAGGCTTTCTTAGTCACTAGATGTATCTTCGCCCCAAGCAACATCGCCCCTACAAATATAAAAACGTCTTCATATCCATAACCTAATGCCGCAATGGCAGGCCCTGGACAATAGCCCACAATAGCCCAACCCATACCAAATAAAACTGCCCCAAGTATTAAGTCTTTATCTATGGCTTTACTCAGTGGTAAATAAAAACGTTTACCTAACACGGGCTTACTTCTAAATCTTAATATTAATTGAAAACCTGGAATGGCAAGCAATAATGCCCCACCCATAACAAACATTAATGATGGATCCCAGTCGCCAAATACGTCTAAAAAACCTTGTACCCGATCAGGGTTATTCATGTCCGATGCGGCCAAGCCTGCACCAAACAACAAACCAGATAATAATGCGATGAATAATTTTGACATTATATTACGGCTCCCATTAAGTGCTTAACAACATAAAGTGTAACGATAGCACTGGCCATAAAGGTGAGGGTTGCCACGATAGAACGGGGTGATAATCGAGCAATGCCGGCAATCCCATGACCGCTAGTACAGCCATTACCCAACGACGTACCGTAACCAACTAAAAGGCCACCTAAAATCAATAATGGTAAAGAAGTGTTAGGGGCGGGTGGGTAAGCTGCACCAGATAAAAAATGATAAAGAAGACTGCCAGCCACTAAACTAACTAAAAATACTATACGCCAAACATTGTTGCTAAAGCTTGTTGCCATTAGCGAGAATGCCATACCACAAATACCAGCAATTCGGCCATTAAAGGCAAACAATAAAACAGAAGATAAACCAATTAACCCGCCACCAAACAATACGGTGGCGTAATTAACGTTTTGAAAAGCGTCAAACATAAATAATTGCTCTGATTATAAAATACAAGGGGGGTAGTTTAGCGAAAGGTAATGTAAAAATAGAATATCATTAAATTCTAATATAAGAATTTAATGATATATGCAGTAACTTAGTAAAAAGAAAAAGTGGACAAGAAGAATAAGTGGTTATTCCTCTTCTTGTGAATATCGCTCTTGTTTCATGTGCTTGCGCTCAGCCCATTCCCAACCACCCATACGGCTCCACTGGTTTACGATTAAAGCAAAAAGCTCAGCCGTTTTTTCAGTGTCGTAAAGTGCGCTGTGTGCCGATTTGTTATCAAAGTCGATCTCAGCTAATTTACAAGATCTAGCCAGCACTGTGTGCCCTAATGCCAAGCCAGCTAACGTGGCGGTATCAAAGCATGAAAACGGATGGAAGGGGCTGCCTTTCATATCATGACGTTCAATTGCTGCGTTAATAAAGCCTAAATCAAAGTGCGCGTTATGGCCTACTAAAATAGCGCGTTTACAGCCTCTTGCTTTCATAGCTTTACGAACAGACTTAAACATAGCTGCAAGTGCTGACTCTTCTTTTTGAGCATTGCGATCTGGGTCATCAGGATTAATGCCGGTGAAGTCCAGTGCACTCTGCTCTAGATTAGAGCCTTCGAAGGGTTCGATATTAGCTGACATAGACTGACCAGGAATCAGCATACCCCTATCGTCCATGTCCATTACAACCATTGCTACTTCTAATAATGCGTCGGTTTTAGCATTAAATCCGGCTGTTTCTACGTCTACAACAACAGGTAGGTAACCACGGAAACGGGAAGCCATGGCATTTTCAAGATTTTCGACCACGTTGAGCCTTAAATATATTTACAAAAAACTGATTATAGCCTAACCGCTGCAAGGCTTCACGTTTCATTTTACCCGCTATAATTCTACTGAAGGTTTTAGTAAATCAGCCGATAACGAATGCATAGGGATATAAGCATCTTTAATCGGGTTGAAAAAGGTAGTGTGGTTTGAAAAAGGGCATAGTGCAGAGTCTATTTTATCGTTTACTCATTATTTTTATGTTGGGTTCATTTACTCAGGGTCTAATGGCGCTTACCTTTCAAGCCGAAGTAGAAGAGACAGAGTGGCGCTTAACGCCCTCTATTTTTGAATGTGTATTCTCGCAGCCCATCCCAAACTATGGCGAAGCGGTGTTTTATCACGAAGCTGGCGAAGATCTAATGTTTCACTTAAAAGTGAAAAAAAACCTAATGAACCCTGGCCAAGCAGGCCTACATTTAGAACCTCCTATTTGGGCGCCAAGTCGGTTTTCAGAAGACCTTGGCTCGGTACAAGTTAAGCATACTAAAAAGCCATTAAGTGTTGAGCCTGAAAGGGCTAACCAAATGATGCTGGCATTAATGAATGGTCTGCAGCCAACATTTACCCGAAAGGCACGTTACAGCCCCCAACAACCTATTCGTGTTGCGTTATCGGCCGCTAATTTCAATAGTTTTTATAAAGACTATTTAGGCTGCGTCACGGGTTTATTGCCGGTGAATTTTCGTCAAGTAGAAAAAAGTAGGGTGCTGTTTAAAAAAGGTAATAGTTTAGATGACATGTCTAAAAAGAAATTAGATTTGATAATACTCTACGTAAAAGCTGATCCAGCGGTTAAAGCGATTTATGTTGATGGGCATAGCGATGGATCTGGTCGGCGTTATCACAATCGTCGTTTATCTGAAGAGCGCGCAATTAATGTTAACGAATATATGGTTAAAAAAGGCATAGATCCTCAAATGTTTACCACCCGATACCATGGTGAGCGTTATCCTGTTGCCAGCAATAAAACCTACAGTGGCCGTTATCAAAATCGCCGAGTGACCATTCGCCTAGAAAAAGAAGAGGAGATAGAGGACTTTTAGAGTCTTGCTATCTCAGCCTAAATAGTGATAATAACTGTATATTAATACAGCTTTTACGCTGTAATCTTACTTTGTTAAGTTTAGTTTATGGTGCTATCTAGTGGTTAGGCAGGTTCTTCATGTTGATTGTGACTGTTTTTTTGCAGCCGTTGAAATGCGCGATCAGCCCCAATATCGTAATGTTCCTATGGCCATTGGCGGTTCTACTGACCGCCGAGGCGTTATATCTACCTGTAATTATCAAGCACGAGAGTTTGGCGTACGTTCGGCTATGGCAACGGCTCAAGCGTTAAAGCTATGCCCAGATCTAAAGCTTGTTGCTAGCAATATGGAAAAATACCGAGCCGCTTCTCAGCAAGTCATGGATATTTTAAGAGTATACGGGCTGCAATTTGAACAAGTATCAATAGACGAAGCCTTTTTAGAGCTGCCACCCGCGAGTAATGCTGGGTTAATTGCCCAGCAAATTCGTCGACAAGTTGAAATAGAAGTGGGCATTACCGTTTCGGTAGGCATGGCACCTAATAAATTTTTAGCTAAAATTGCCAGTGACTGGCATAAGCCTAATGGTCAGTTTGCGGTTTTACCGTCAGATGTTGAACGTTTTGTTGAAGCGTTAGATGTGAGAAAAATTCCAGGAGTAGGACCAAAAAGCGCAGAAAAATTAAACAACCTTGGTCTGCACACCTGTAAACATATAAAAGAATTACCATTAGAATGGCTAATAAAAAAATTTGGAAAATCTGGGAAAGTGTTACACGATCGCGCCAATGGAATCGACAACCGAAGCTTGTCTAGTCACTACCAACGTAAATCGATAAGTATAGAGCGCACATTTTCTGAAGACATTAATCAAGGAACAGACATAGCATTAGCGTTAGACGAAATTTGGCCAAGGTTTTTAACCCGTGTCGAAAACGCAGGCTTAAGCCTTGATAAAATAGCCCCATTTGTAAAAGTTAAGTTTTCAGACTTTCACGTAACCACATTAGCTAATCATCAAAAAAAAGCTACCGTTGAAAACTACTTAGTATTGTTAAACGAAGCCAGTGTGCGTGATAAACAAGCGATTAGATTGATAGGGTTGGGTGGTAAGTTGATAGAAACCCCAGTGGCTAATCCACAATTACCATTGCCATTTTAAAATAATAAATTATGCAATCGGTATAACTTACTTGAGCCGCTTCATTTTCAGAAATTAAATTTTCTACTATATCTTCTCTGTATTCTATAAATTGGTATTTGGAATCGTGTATTGCTTGACTAAATTGTTATTTAAGCTTGCAGCTTGGGGTAGCTAAAAACCTTGGTATTAGGTTAAATTATATTCAATCAGAAAATCCACAGCACAGCGCTTATATTGAATGAGTGAATCGGACTATCCGTTATAGTTGTTTGCGTATATAGCTTTTTAATAACTTAAATGAAGTATAGGGCTATCCAACGAAGTGGTTGAGGCTTTACAATGACCAACGGTAATATAAAGCAAACGGTAGAACACTACCGTAAATAGCTGCTTTACTTCTACTTTTAGCATCATTTTTAAAAGGGATGATTATCATCGGCCTGCCGTTTATACCTACAATATATTGACAGCTAAATTATACTTTCACGTTAAAAATTCTATTTTACTAAGAGAGATCCTGCATGCGCGGAATGGGCAACGATTACGATCCAAATAAAGAAGTAGATTGGTCTATTGTTAAACAAATTTGGCCATATTTGACCGAATTTAAAACCAGGGTAGCCATTGCTTTATTATGCTTGGTTGCGGCTAAGTCGGCTGGTGTTGCTATGCCATTTATTCTTAAGCAAATTGTCGACGACCTTGATGGAAAACTTTCGGCTACTTCGTTGGCCTTTATTTCTGTTCCGGTTGGCTTGTTGTTAGCATATGGTTTTATTCGCCTTTCTAGTGTTTTACTTGGAGAAATTCGCGATACCTTATTTGGCCGTGTTACTGAACGTGCCATGCGCAGAGTAGGGCTTAAAGTATTTGATCATTTGCATGCTTTAGATCTTGCTTTTCATTTAAATCGACGTACCGGTGGACTGTCTCGAGATATTGAACGGGGTACTACGGGCATTAGTTTTTTAATGCGTTTTCTTGTGTTTAATATTGTGCCTACGTTTTTAGAATTATTCATGGTAATGGGTATTTTATGGGTTCAATATCGCTTTGAATTTGCACTTATAGTATTTGTTTCGGTGGTTAGTTATGTGTGGTTTTCTAAAAGCATTACTGATTGGCGTACCCAGTTTATTCGCGAGGCTAATCAAGCCGATAATCGTTCAAGTACTCGCGCCATCGATAGTTTAATTAACTTCGAGACGGTTAAATACTTTACTAACGAACAACATGAGTCTGACTTATACGATAAAGAGTTAGATAAATGGGAGCAAGCCAGACGTAAAAATCGCTTAACATTATTTGGTCTTAATTTTGGCCAGGCATTTATTATTACAGCCTCTATGACGGCTATGCTTAGCTTGGCCGCTTACGAAGTAAGCCAAGGTGTGATGACGTTAGGAGATTTTGTTTTAGTAAATGCGTTTATGATGCAAATATTTTTACCCTTGAATTTTTTAGGGTTTGTTTATCGTGAAATAAAAAGCTCTATGACGAATATTGAACGAATGTTTGCCTTAATGAACGTCTCGAGCAAAGTAGCCGACGTTGACGATGCAAAAGAGTTGACTGTATCGAAAGGAAAGATCGCGTTTAAAAATGTTCATTTTAGTTACGATCCAGAGCGACCTATCTTACAAGGTGTTGATTTTGAAGTGGCCCCAGGTGAGCGCTTGGCACTGGTGGGAAGTAGTGGAGCGGGTAAGTCTACTATTGGCAAGTTGTTGTTTCGTTTTTACGATGCCACACAAGGGTCAATTGAGATTGACGGACAAGACATTTCTAAGGTGTCTCAGCTTAGCTTACGAAATAATATTGGGGTGGTGCCGCAAGACACCGTGTTATTCAATAACACATTAATTGAAAACATTCGCTACGGTCGTCCAGACGCCACTGACCAAGAAGTAGCCGATGCAGTTAGCCAAGCTCACTTAGATAATTTTATTAAGCAGTTACCAATGGGCTTTGAAACTCAAGTTGGCGAACGCGGATTAAAGCTTTCAGGTGGCGAAAAACAACGAGTAGCCATTGCTCGAACACTGCTTAAAAAGCCCAGTATTTTAATTTTTGATGAAGCTACTAGTTCGCTTGATAGTCAGTCTGAAAAAGCGGTATTAGCCGCTATAGACGATGTGTCTAAGGGTAAAAGTAGTGTGGTCATTGCCCATCGATTATCTACCATTGTTAGTGCCGACCGTATTCTTGTTTTAGAGCAAGGCAAGGTGGTAGAGCAGGGTAACCACAAGTCGTTAATGGCCCAAGATGGTCGCTATGCTGAGTTGTGGAAGCTGCAACAGCATGAAGGTGCCTAGCTCTTTAATGCTCAAGGATTAACTAAATAATGGAAATAGATTTACTATTAATAGATGCCATGAATCTTATTCGTCGTATTTATGCTGCTCAGCAGCAGCGCGCAGAAGACCCAGTAGAGGCGACGTTATTACACAGCCAAAACGCGGTTTTAAAAAATATTGAAAATACCAATGCTAAGCATGTAGCTTTGGTTTTTGATGGTAAGGGTCCGACCTGGCGTCATGATTTATATTCAGAATATAAAGCCGATCGTAAGCCCATGCCTGAAGAGTTAGACATAGCTTTACCCAGTTTTATTAAGCGTTTTGAAGCCTTAGGCATTCCGTGTTTATTGTATAACGAATACGAAGCCGACGATGTTATTGCTACCCTTGCGGTTAAAACCTCTAAGCTTGGCGGCACTGTCAGTATCGTGTCTACTGATAAAGGCTTTATGCAAATTTCTGACAAGAATACTCATTTGTACCATCACTTTGATAAGCGTCTGTTAAGTTTTGACGACGTGAATATGCAATTGGGCCTTAAGCCGGTTCAGCTTATCGACTTTTTAAGTTTGGTAGGTGACACCACTAATCACGTGCCAGGTATTCCAGGTATTGGGCCTAAAACGGCAGGTACTTTGTTAGACCAATATGGTGACTTAGATACGGTATTAATTAATAGTGAAGATGTAAAAGGTAAAGTGGGCGAAAGTCTGCGCGAACACTATCGCGTGGCATTGTTTGCACGCATTCTGGTAACTTTAAAGTTAGACTGTAAGCTAGGTCTTAATTTGAAAAAGTTAAGATACATTAAGCCTCGTTAGTATGAAAATTAACCAGCTTAATATACCAGTGTTAGTTGGCGGTTAATTAGTTGGCTGTTGATAGTTTTTACTTCAATTAGCTTAGAAGTTTGCATGTGGGCTAGGCTAGGTAGATAATTCGAACTATTAGTTTATTTGATTGACAGTAATGAAAAAATTTAAGGTGTGATATGGGACGATTAAGGGCGTTTTTGACTTTATGCATTATATTGCTGGTTATATTTTGTGGCGTGGTATTTACGCTTAATAACCCATTATTAGTGCAATCTAACTTAATTTTTTGGAAATCTCCCGAGATGCCACTGGGTGTATTAATGACCATAACGTTATTAATTGGCAGTGGTCTTGGAGTCGCGATTAATACTGCTATATCGTGGCGCTTAATCAGGCAGCGTAACGCATTGCAAAAGCAGTTAGACCAATCACAAAAGCGTTTTGAGCAGCTGAAATAATTTATGTTTGATACCAGTCTATTTTTTATTCTAGTACTTGCCGTTGGTGCAGGCTGGATGTTGGGCAGATATCAAATAATCAAAAAGCAAAAATCTACGCCTTACGCCAGCATCGACATGCTGGGGTCTGACAGGCAAAGCAAAACCATGCAGACTATTTTAGATATGGCTCAGCGAGACGAGTCAGTTGAGCTTCAGCTTAATCTAGGAACCTTTTATCGCAGAAGAGGCGAGCTAGACAAAGCCATTTCTATCCACCAAAGTTTATTTGCAAGGCCCGACTTAGATAAAAAATTGTCTGAAGAGGTTCAGCTGGCTTTAGCTTCGGACTATTTAAATGCCGGACTGTTTGACCGCGCCGAACGACTCTTATTAGAGCTTATTAAAAGTAATTCAGCGCTAAAATCAAACGCTATTAATAAATTAGTTACCCTTTACGAAGAAGCACAAGACTGGGAAAGTATTTTAAAGCTTGCTGGTGAAACAAAGCAGCTAAAAGACAATAAGGCCATTGCCTACGCGTGTTGTGAATTAGCTGACAAAGCCATCAAAAGCCAAAATTGGCGTGAGGCTAATAAGCTAATTGAGCGCGCATTAAAGCTTGACTCGAAATGTATTAAAGCCATTTTATTACAAGCAAAAATGGCCAATGAAGAGGGTTTCCCAAAAAAAATGGTGTCTTCGCTTAAAGAAGCGTTGTCTCACGATTCGGCCATATTGCCGCTGGTTTTACCTAAACTGCAAAAAGATTTAGTAGCGCGACATCGTCCAGAAGAGCTAGAGCGATTACTTGAAGAGCTTTGGTATGAAAGCGAGTCGGCATTAACACTACACGCTTATGTTAAGCACTTGGCCAAGTATTCAACAGCCGACAGTGCTATTTCTCAGCTAATCTTTTCCATAGGTCAAGTTCCCACCTTGTCTGGTTTTAATCTTCTATTAGAAATTTTACTAGAAAAAGGTGAGCCTTTAACTTTAGAATATATGGCACATTTTCAACGTATATTAACAGAATTAACAGACCAGGCAGACGCGTACTTATGCCGACAATGTGGCTATGAGTCTGACAGACATTATTGGCGCTGCCCAAGTTGTAAACAATGGGAGACACTCACTCCCCGATTAGCTCATACCCCGTCTGACCAGTCGGCGTTAGATTTGAAGTAAGGAAAGAATATGCAGAACAAAGCAATTGTTGTGGCGCTAGATTTTGATAACAGTCGACAAACTTTAGACCTAGTTAATCGCTTGGACCCTAGCCGTTGTCGCTTAAAAGTAGGTAAAGAATTGTTTACCAGTGAGGGGCCGCAGCTAGTAGAGGCGCTTCAAACCAAAGGGTTTGATGTGTTTTTAGATCTAAAATTTCACGATATTCCTAATACTTGTGCCAAGGCGGTTAAAGCGGCCGCTAATATGGGTGTTTGGATGGTTAATGTTCATGCTTCTGGTGGCCAACGAATGATGGAAGCCGCTCGCGAAGCGTTAGAGTCGTTTAAGCAAAAGCCTATTTTAATTGGCGTAACGGTTCTAACCAGTATGGAGCAGCAGGACCTTGCAGGTATTGGTTTAAACGTGGCGCCGCAAGATCAGGTTAAGCGACTAGCTGAACTAACAAAATTAAGTGGTTTAGATGGCGTAGTATGTTCGGCGCAAGAAGCTAAAATGTTAAAGCAGCAGTGTGGGCAAGACTTTCAGCTTATTACTCCAGGAATTAGACCAAGCTTTGCTCAGCAGGGCGACCAACGCCGCGTGATGACCCCAGCGCAAGCAAAACTGGCTGGAGTTGATTACATGGTAATAGGTCGTCCAATTACTCAGGCAGAAGACCCTATAGAAGCTTTGACGTTAATAGAACAAGAGTTAATGGCTTAACTGTTGGTATTTGAGCTAGCAATATTTTAAATATTGCTAGCCAAACTATTGATATCAAAAATTACGCTTTCAGTCTTATCTTTTCTCTTTAAATATTTTGCTAGTCTATTTTAGCCAACATTTAAGGAGAAATGTATGCAACTCACTTTTTTAAAAACTATCTTAACAACTCGCTCAAGCTTATTTTCTTATGTACCGCCATCAACCTGCCTTATTAAAAATGTAGGACTCAAAGCAACTGGTACTGCATTTTTTTTGGCACTAATATTCAGTTGTTCGGCTATGGCAGATAAGAATGGCGGCAATAGTTCAAAGCCAAGACAGGTAAAAGTTGAAAGGTTACAGCCAGGTCAAAAACCCGTTCAAAATAACGCAATAATTAATATTAATACTGCAACGGCTTCTGAACTGACTGCTTTAATCAACATAGGCCCAGCAAAAGCAAATGAAATAGTGGCTTATCGCAAGGCAAATGGAAATTTTGTATCTATAGACCAACTAGCCAATGTAAAGGGCATAGGAACCAATACAATTGAGCAAAATAGAAAGCGTATTCAGGTGGCAAGAAAGGCTGCGGTTAAAAAATAAATATTCAATTATCTCCAATTCAAGAAAGCCCAGTCTATGCTGGGTTTTTTATTGGGTTTTTATTCAATGCTTAGTTTAAAAACCAGAATAGGCTAAGGATTGATCTAACAGGGGTTGGGGTTGGTTATATTATATTCATATTGCGCTAAGTCCTTAAAAACAGTGAAATTTTTCATGATAAGTGATTGACACATGCTTAAAGTTCTATAAAATGCGCATCTCGCTTTGAGCGGGTGATTAGCTCAGCTGGGAGAGCACCTCCCTTACAAGGAGGGGGTCGGCGGTTCGATCCCGTCATCACCCACCATTTATAACGTTTACGTTGTACTTGGTAGAAAAAGTTAGTTGTATCATGCGGACTGGTAGTTCAGTTGGTTAGAATACTGGCCTGTCACGCCAGGGGTCGCGAGTTCGAGTCTCGTCCAGTCCGCCATTTAATACATTACTAACAATGAACAATCACTTTTCTAAGTAAAGAATACTTCTGTAGTTTCATCTCCTAGTAGATCCTCAGCGTTATCCTAAAACCTTAAAAGCATTCAGTTCTAAATTTAATCTTTCCTACGTTTTAACATCTTAAATTTAAAAAAATTAATTTTTTATTAATCCATTTTATCTATTTGTTCGTATTAGTCATATAACTGTAATATTTCAGAGTTAATCTAATTGAGCTTTAAATTTATAATTGAAGTAATAAAAAATACACACCCAATAAAAACTTAAAAGAAAACTAATAAAAGAGGACATCAATTATGATGGAATACGAAGAAGACTTAAGCAGTACACATTTCGATGATTTTGATGACGATGCAGATGATGCAACTGAAATGTAAATAGCTAGACTTTTTATAAACACCTAGCCCTTCTGTAAATAGCTACCAGGGGCAATGCCTGTCCAGCGTTTAAAAGCGCGCTGAAAAGCAGTTGGTGAGCCAAAACCTAATAAGTAAGCAATTTCCCCCAGTGTAAACGCAGTATCCTTCACATAGCTTATCGCTAAGTCTCGGCGAGTATTATTTAATACCTGCTGAAACGTTACCCCCTCATCGACCAACTTACGACGCACAGTCCACGGAGCCATATTTAATTGCTCTGCGACTCGGTCAAGTGTTGGTGTTGAACCATTCAGTAAAGGGGTAATTACACGAGCAACTTTTTCACTAAAATTAAGCCCCATGCGTACTTTTTCAAGATCTGCATCCGCCTGTCGCTTCAGTAATTCATAAGTCGAAGCACAACCATGAACTACCGGATAATTTAAGGCTTTCGGCTTAATAATGACGGCATTATAAGGCTGAGAAAAACGCACATCACAATCAAAATACTCACGATAGGCTGCACTGTATTCAGGCTCATCGAACTCAAAACACATAGCTTCAATGCAGTCATCACGACCTGTTAACCATTTCGCCAAATAATACCAACCAGACAGCACAGAATCCGCAACAAACAGGTTGAAACTATTATAAGGGCTAATCGAATAAAATTGAGCGATGCCATAGCCATCCGACATATAAAAAGTCGACTGACCACGAGCGTTGTAACTGCTTAGAAGCTCATAATGGCAAATACTTTTACAAGCCGTACTTAAATCGGGGGCAGAAAGCGCCATCAATCCCGCAATACCAAGATTGGTCGCACTGGTTTGATGACCCATCTCCAAGCCGAGCCAAGGTTTTTGCGAGTACTGAATACTGGCAAAGCCTAAACGCATAAAACGGGGAATACTGATACGCGCATCTGGCGATGCCATCGTCACATCAGTCAAGCCAAATTGCTGTAGGATCAGCTGCGGATTAGTATCAAGAGCCAGCATCGCCTTACGTAAAATTTCGACATACGACACCGAAATATCACCCAATTTCATACAAAAGCTCCATCAACAAAAAATACTACCAATATAAGCGCACCATCAATATAAGTGAGCTAAAAATTAATGCTAAAAATGAGCATTAATTTGTTAAGTTTAGCGATTTTACCCCTTCTCAATCTCATTAGCGAACGAAAAAGTTTCAATCTCATCAGCGGATATAGGACGACTAATAAAGTATCCCTGACCCACATCACAACCCCATTGCGCCAATAGGTTTAATGCCCCCTGATCTTCGATTCCTTCAGCGACGACCGAAAACCCCATTTCATGGCACATACATATTGTTGACTTTACAACCGCTTGGTTCATTTTCGAATCCACCAAGTCAGTAATAAAAGATCGATCAATTTTTAAAACATCAAAAGGGAAAGTACGCAGGTGCGAGAGTGATGAATAGCCTGTGCCATAATCATCAATAGCTACTTCCGAACCTAGTTGTTTCAGCGCAACAATCGTCTCGATCGACTGTTTCTCATCCTGTAACGCCGCCGATTCGGTTATTTCTAACTGCAAATATTTCGAAGACAAACCATGCTCTTGTAAGCAGGCCTTAATATAATCAATAAGGCGATCATCCGATAAATCTCGACTGGATAAGTTGAGGGCAATCACAAGATCAAAACCCTTAAGTTTCCAGCTAGCAGCTTGTTTACAGCAGGAGTTGATGACCCAACGAGTGATATCGTGAATAAATTCGGTTTTTTCCGCCAAAGGGATAAAAAGATCTGGAGGAATAATGCCTTTTTCGGGGTGATTCCACCGCACAAGTGCTTCTACGGAGGTCACACTGTTTGAGCTTAATGTTAACTTTGGTTGGTATAATAAATATAGCTGATTTTGTTCAATCGCGTCTTTTAAATCCGTTATCAATAACGAGCGTATAATACCTGCTTGTTTTAGCTTCTCATCAAACCAGACGATTTTAAGTCGTTCTTCTTTTGCCATATTCATTGCGGCACGAGCAGACTGCCAATGGGAATCGCCTTCACCTAAAGATTCCGAATGAACAATACCAAAATAGTTTTCACTGGGTATATCTACACCAGAAAGAATAATAGATTTATCCATACACAATTCTATTTGGGCAACAAGATCTGATATTTCAGTCATTTCATTACCTGAGACGATAAAACAAATCTCACTCTCACGACCTCGCCCAACTAGGATATTATCTTTTGAAAATCTTTTTTTAATTCGATTCGCTAACCTGCGTAGATAATCCTTTTCAGCAGGTATTCCCAACACATGCGATACATCAGACAAACTTTCAATATTGACTAAAATTAAGTGATAACCATCTAGCTTTTGAGCTTTTTCAATTAAGGCCCTCTGATTATAGAACCCTGTGACTTGGCAAAAAGTCGCCCTATCAAAAAGCTTTTGATGGACTCTATCCCCACCACTAAAATCACGCACAATAGAAAAAATAAAATCATTGTCTCCAACAGTCATCCCCCTCCACGAGACCTGACTACTAAAAACATCCCCACTTAACCTCTGATACTGCCAGCTAAAAACTTCGCTCCTGAAATATAGGGCAGACTCAGCGTATTTAACTGCCAATTCAGACGACATTAAACCGCTAGGTTGATACTTAGGAGTAAGTTGATCCAAATTCATACCAAATAAGTAACGCTTATTCGGTGCATTAAACATATTAACCGTTGCTTGATTACACTCCACCAACACCCCATCTGACACAACCATAACCGCATCGGGTGAGCTTTCAATTAATTCAGCATAATTAATGCCTTTGAAAAAATCTGTTTTTAAGTAGTTTTGACTGCCGTAAATTTTAAGCAATTGCTCACTTACAAGCTGTAAAAATTCTTTATCTGCCGCATCTTTGGCTGATATATCCTCGAAGTCATAATTAATATATCCATATACGTCATTATTTAGGATTATAGGGCTTTGAAACTGAACATCGTCAAACACACCATAAACTGCTGCCTTTTCTTCTGGCTTATCACCCCGATAATGCGCACATTTAAATCCGCCTTCGACCTCATTACTTTCTACTTCATTACTCTCTATCCATATCGAAACTGAGATAAGCCCAGCAAGTTTTAAGAAGACAGTCTCTAGCGTTAAATCCAAGAAAAAATCAAGATTTCCTTCGACAATAGCACCACTATCAGCAAGAGCAATAATGCGATCTAAGCCTGAATTCAATGGTCAAACCTCTAATGAACAACAAATAAATTAACTATCATTCTATCAGCCTAGCCCAGGTTCCTTTATTTGAGACATAAAAAAAGCAGCCAAAGCTGCTTTTTGCGGTTAAATTCAATCTATATCGTTAAATCAGTCAATATTAACGACGCCCACCTTTTCGGCGCATAGATTTTGGTGGCTGATATTCTTCCAAGCCTAAAATTTGGCGTTTAAACGTTGCCCCAACAGGATTATCCCCGACCCAAATATTTAAGATCGCATCATTCAAATCCTTACCAGGAATAATCCCCTTAACCTCTCCCTTAATGACAATTCGCGAACCAATACCTGGAACCCATTCAATATAGCCTTCCTGCCCTTTACGTAAGCTGCCATCAAACATATCAACCATATTTTGTAATCGCGCTTCTAGATTAGCAGCTTCTTCAGCACTTAAATTTAGCTGTAAAGCATCATACATAGCTTTTGCCATACGGCGCCCACTTATTCGCTTCATCACCACCTGAAACGTCATACGCTTAAACTCATTTACTTCTACTAATGCCTTCTCATCAGTGACTGGATGCTCTAGATACAATTTACCAATATAAGAATCAACAACACCGTAAACAACACGCATCGAAGCACCATTTAGCTTTAATTCTGCATGGTCACTTGTCGCAGGAATTACCTGTGGAATTTCATAACCGTCAATCGTTAAGGCTAACGATTTCAAAGGCAGTATTATTAAAAAAATGAGGGCTGCTATAGAAGTGTTGATGAACGGACGCATCATATTTTCACCTAGTGAAATGTTATTATTATTTTTGTGAACTACATCTACTATAAAGTGAATACTTTGTCACAGACAAGGTTTATCCGGTCCTTTTAGAGTATTAATACTAGGTATTAGGACAAGATACGACAACTAGACCGATTGCGACTAACTGTTACTTCCTGCATCTAATACCTACTTTATTTTCTCTTAAATTAAGCTGAACGTTTAACTATTTTTTATCATTAAAGCCTTTAACTCATGAATCTCATCTCGCAGCTGAGCGGCTATTTCAAATTTAAGTTCTTTCGCTGCCATATACATTTCATCTTCTATTTCTGACATGCGCTTAGCAATTTCAGCCGGCGTCATCGATGCCGCTGATTTCAAACTATAGTCACCAGCCTCTTCTGCAACCTGTTGTTGAAGCGAGCGCTTATCACGCCCTTTCTTATCTCGATTAGCTCGACCACCAGGAGCTACGGCTGCCCCCAATATATCTTCAACTGACTTCATAACGCCTTTCGGTATGATGCCATTGGCTTCGTTATGGGCTTGTTGGGTAATACGACGACGCTTAGTTTCACTGATCGCCTTGCTCATAGAGTCGGTTATTCTACCGGCATATAGAATCGCAATACCATTTAAGTTACGCGCAGCTCGGCCAATAGTTTGGATCAATGAGCGCTCACTGCGTAAAAATCCTTCTTTATCTGCATCAAAAATGGCAACCAAAGAAACTTCTGGAATATCTAAACCTTCCCGCAGTAAGTTAATACCGACTAACACGTCAAACTCACCTAAGCGAAGATCTCGAATAATCTCAACACGCTCAACAGTATCAATATCCGAATGCAGGTAACGTACTTTTATATCGTGTTCGAGCAAATAATCCGTTAGATCTTCCGCCATGCGCTTAGTCAGTACGGTAATAAGTATCCGTTCGCCTTTAGCAGCACGTTCATGAATCTCACCTAAAACATCATCAACCTGACTCATCGTGCCCTTTTCGCTATCACCACTGGCTGGACGAACTTCAATAATAGGATCCAATAAACCAGTAGGACGCACGACCTGCTGAACAACCTTATCAGCATGCTCTTCTTCGTACTTACCTGGGGTTGCCGAAACAAAAATTGCTTGAGGTGCGATAGCCTCCCACTCTTCAAATTTCATTGGCCGGTTATCTAGTGCCGACGGTAAACGAAAGCCAAACTGAACTAGATTTTCTTTACGCGAACGATCACCACGATACATAGCGCCAATTTGTGGGATCGTTACATGAGACTCATCAACAAAAACCAAGGCATCTTTCGGTAAATAATCAAATAAAGTTGGCGGTGCTGCGCCGTCATTACGACCCGACAAATAACGTGAATAGTTTTCAATACCCGAGCAATAGCCAAGCTCTCGCATCATTTCAATATCATATCGGGTGCGCTGCTCAATACGCTGAGCTTCTACCAATAGATTATTATCTTTATATTGTTTAATTCGAGCTTCTAGCTCTACTTCAATATGTTCAATGGCATCTAAGATTGTTTGTCGTGGAGTCACGTAGTGAGTTTTAGGATAAATAGTGGCACGCTCAAGTCGCTGAACAATGTGACCCGTTAATGGATCGAATTGACTGATTTGCTCAACTTCATCATCAAATAACTCAATACGAATTCCTTCGTCATCAGATTCCGCAGGAAATATATCAATAACATCACCGCGCACACGGTAAGTACCCCGATGAAAGTCCATATCGTTGCGGGTATATTGCAATTCAGCTAAACGATGGAGAATGGAACGCTGATCAATTTGATCCCCTCGCTCCAGATGTAGCATCATTTTCAAATAAGAGTCCGGATCACCCAAGCCATAAATTGAAGATACACTCGAAATAATGACAACATCACGGCGCTCCAATAACGACTTGGTTGCCGACAAACGCATTTGCTCAATATGTTCATTTACTGAAGCATCTTTATCAATAAAGGTATCAGACGCAGCAACGTAAGCCTCTGGCTGATAGTAATCGTAGTAAGAAACGAAATAACCAACCGCATTATTAGGAAAAAATTCTTTGAACTCACCGTATAACTGAGCAGCCAAGGTTTTATTGTGCGCCATGATTAAGGTAGGACGCTGTTGATCAGCAATAATATTCGCCATCGTAAATGTCTTACCCGAGCCCGTTACCCCCAATAAAGTTTGACGTAAAAGTCCATCTTCAAGCCCTTCTATCAAACCTTTTATTGCACTCGGCTGATCACCCGCAGGCTGATATTTTGATTTAAGTTCAAATTTTTTATCCTTGGCGCTCATTATTTGGTGACCTGCTCGTCTTATAGCCGTACTGAGTAAATTGAAATGCAATAGCGAATAATACCTTATAAAGTTATCTAATTATGCATAGCGAGAACTTATGTAGGAAATGAAATCAATAATAAAGCTTCTAGGTACTTAAAATATCTCGTTTTTTTGGTATAATCGGACGGTTTACACAATCGTATGAATAAGTGTGTTTGTTTAAGAGGATAAGGTCTTGGATCTTCAACTGTCTGATCGCGTACAAAATATTAAACCATCCCCAACGCTTGCAGTCACAAATCGTGCTGCTGAACTCCGTGCGGCGGGTAAAGATATTATTGGCTTAGGTGCCGGTGAACCTGATTTTGACACCCCTAAACACATTAAAGACGCTGCTATTGATGCGTTAAATAAGGGTTTCACTAAATACACTGCTGTTGATGGCACACCATCGCTTAAAAAAGCGATTATCGATAAGTTCCAACGCGATAACGGCTTAAGCTATCAAGCAGATCAAATTTTGGTTTCTTGTGGTGGCAAGCAAAGCTTCTTCAACATGGCATTAGCATTATTGAATGCAGGTGACGAAGTTGTAATTCCTGCCCCGTATTGGGTTTCTTACCCAGACATGGTTCGTATTGCTGAAGGCGTACCCGTTATTGTAGAAACAGAGCAATCAAATCGTTTCAAGATGACAGCTGCTCAATTAGAAGCTGCTATCACACCGAAAACGAAATTGGTTGTATTAAACAGCCCTAGTAATCCTTCTGGTGTTGCTTATACAGAAGCTGAATTAAAAAAATTGGCGGCTGTATTATTAAAGTTTCCAGACGTATTAATTGCGACTGATGATATGTACGAACACATTCTTTGGGCTGAAGGTGGTTTCCATAACATCGTAACCGTATGCCCAGAACTGTATGATCGTACCGTTGTAATGAACGGTGTGTCTAAAGCATACAGTATGACAGGCTGGCGCATTGGCTATATAGGCGGCCCAGTTAAGCTAGTAAAAGCGATGAAGAAGATTCAATCGCAAAGCACTTCTAATCCAACGTCTATTTCTCAGTACGCTGCAGAAGCTGCACTAAACGGCAGCCAAGAATGCGTTCAAGAAATGCTAAGTGCATTTAAGGTTCGTCACGACTATGTTGTGAAAGCGCTAAATAAACTACCTGGTGTTGAGTGTATTGAAAGTGATGGTACTTTTTATGCTTTCCCAAGCTTTAAAGGCGCAATGGCAGCAACAGGTTGTGAAACCGATGTTGAATTTGCTGAAAAAATGCTAAACGAAGCTGAGGTTGCACTGGTCCCTGGTTCTGCTTTTGGAACTCCTGGCCATATGCGTCTTTCTTATGCAACTAGCATGGAAAACCTAGAGACTGCTATTAGTCGCCTGGCAAAAGCGTTGGCTTAATTCTTAATTAAAGCCAAAGCTTTGTTATTCGCTTATTGATATAAAGCTCTCAAAAAGCCGAATCTAATTTTAAGATTCGGCTTTTTTCTTATTACTCTTCTTATTTAAGGAGAAGAAAAATAAAATAACGATATAAATCAAAGGCTTTGTCGGTCTTTTTTAACACTTCACTATTGACACAAGCAGTAAGCATCAGCATAATGCACGCACTCAACGAAGTTCCCTGATAGCTCAGTTGGTAGAGCAGTAGACTGTTAATCTATTGGTCGCTGGTTCAAGTCCAGCTCAGGGAGCCATTTTTACTTATATCCTTCCTTTATCGTTGATTCTAATCTACAGTTACAAGTCATATAATTCTTAAAATTGCTTTTAAGCAGTAGCCGAAGGAAAGGCAATGATCAGCTATCTTTTAAACGCTTCACGATCCAAAAAACGTATTATTTCAGTCACTTATGACTTATTAGCAATTCCTCTATCTATATATCTAGCACTCTCATTGCGTCTTGATACATTTACACCCAGCATTTCAGTCAGCCTCTTATACACAATGGCCGCGACAACGATTGCATCCATCATTATTTTTATAAAAATTGGCTTATATCGAGCTGTTGTTCGCTTTATGGCGGAAAAAGCATTTACCAGCCTTCTAGTTAGTAGCGGTCTATCCGCCCTCTGCTTTGCAACCAGTTCATTTCTATTTCAAGCAGAAGTTCCACGATCAACAGTTGTTATCTATTTATGTAGCCTGCTGATTTTTATCGGTGCACCTCGTTTATTCATCAGAGCCATCGTTAGCCAAATGTCAAAAAGCGGCACGGAGCCTGTATTAATATACGGCGCAGGCCACCAAGGAATCGCTCTAGCGAATTCTCTAATGAATAGCGAGACTTTCCGTCCTTGCGCATTTATAGATGACGACGCAAAAAAACAGAACACGGTCATTCATGGCCTAAAAGTATTTCCTGTCTCAAAACTTGATGAGCTCCTTGAGAGTGGTAAGCGAAAGAAAGTTCTTCTTGCCCTAGGAAGCGCCTCTAGCTCGACTCGCAAACGATTACTAGAACAACTGGCTAGTAAAAAAATTGAAGTACTAACAACACCCTCTGTTAACGATATAGTCAGTGGTAAAGCGAAAATTGAAGAAGTAAAAAAAGTCGAAATAGAAGACATATTAGGCCGCGACCCTGTACCACCACAAAACGACCTTATACAAAAATGCATTACCAATAAAGTCGTTGCTGTAACAGGGGCAGGAGGATCTATTGGCTCTGAAATATGTCGCCAAGTACTCATA